>JAJPKC010000121.1 GCA_021323955.1 Oscillatoriales cyanobacterium Centralia_MAG_596
AGGACACACACGCGGTTGAAACATCCTACCCTCGCCAATCAGCCAGGATCCGACTACCCAATGAAGAAATTATGTTTCATGCTGAAACGCTTTATCGGGAGTGGTGCGCTACGGGAGAGCCGACCGGATCGACTTTGATCCGTGAGCGTGAGCAGTTCCAGAATTGATCATTCAATGCGATCGTGACTAGCCCTTAATCTGTATCGTTGTAGTCTAATTAAAAGTATTCCTGGACTGAATACACCAAACCAATAACCTCATTCCTAATTCGGCTTCCAGTTGGGGGTTCTCCTCTCACGGCAAGCGAGTGAAGGTGAGGGCAAGGCGTGGCGTGTGGCCAATATAGTATGCCCTGATGGTATGCCCTGCTCCAGGGGACTTGCTGGTTTTTAGAAGGCTCTCAGATGGCTCTATCAGGCGAGGATATTCGCTATGCGCCGATGTCGTTGGTGCATCACAATACAAGGGATATCGCGTGTTTGATTTACGAGTCGGCACCGATCTTATTTCGGTTACTGTTTGGTTCACAGGCCATTACATGCCTTGCCGCTCTAGTCGCGCGATCGCATAATCGATTCAGCCACCAGTACATCCGTGTCGCCGAAACCGACCAGCGCGTTGTGGGGATTGTCGTTTTAGTTCCAGCGACTCGACTGGCAGAGGATGCAGACTATCGCGATGTCCTTAAGTTTGGCCAACAGCTTTGGCTGAAACTGGTGCAGTACCTCATTGTCAACCATATTTTGCAGCACAGTTACCCGGCAACGGCGTTCTACATTGGCAATCTTGCTGTTGCGGCTGAGTATCGCAATCAAGGAATTGGTCGCCGGTTGCTGTCGCACTGTATTGCTGACGCGGCCGCCAACGACACCACTGACGCTATTTTTATCAGTGTTGATATCAGCAATGTGAGAGCGCAAAGGCTCTATGAGTCTCTGGGTTTTCAAGTCGTGACCACCAGGACGATCCAGTTGTTTCGCGGCGCGATCGGTACCCGCGTCCTCTCGCGATCAATACCGGATTTGCCGCGCGAGTACGAACATCACAATTGAGGCCAGCCATGCTCCCAGGACGATGCTGAGAATACCTGCATCAAAGCTGCCCGTTGCAGCCACAATCGATCCCGGAATCAGAGAGCCACCAACCCCGCCTACTAAGACTGACAGACCATTGTAGAGTCCGGTTCCAGTCCCAACCCGGTCGGCGGGCAAAATGCGCTGGATAATGGCGTATTCTTGAGCGCCGTACGCACTCTGACAAAACACCGCGATCGAAAACGAGAGCACCAATAAGTCTAATCGGTTTGCCATAGCGGCCTGATACACCATGCCACCAGCGATTAAAAACCCTACTCCAGCAAGCTGCGTTCTCTGCTGCAGTTTGTCTCCCAGGTAAGCCATCAGCGCGATGCCCACAATTCCCGATGCATAGACGATCGCCAGCGGCCATCCCAACTGTTCAAAGTCGATTCCCTTCGCCCGATTGAAATAGGTTGGCAACCAGTTCAGTAGCCCAAACGCGCAAAAGGCATTGAGGACACCACCCGTAACGGCGAGCCAGAACCGCTGATCGCGACAATAGCTGAGGGGCATTTGGGTGCTTGCGGTGGCAGCGCTGTGAGCGATCGCCGACGGTCGATCACCGGCCTTTACGTCATCTGGCACCAGGAAATAAACCAGCGGTAGCGAAACCAGCATGCCACCCAGGCCTAACACGGCAAAGGTCAGTCGCCACCCTAGCCAGTGAATTAATGGGATCACCATCAATGGCGCGATCGCCGTGGACAGCAAGAAGCCGCTGCCCCAAATCGCATTGGCACGCGATCGCTCACCCAACTGAAACCAGCGGCTGGTGACAGCGCTCAGCATCGGAATGTGAACCCCTTCTCCCAGCCCCAACAGCAAGCGCAAGATGATCAATGCGGTAAAAGAGTATCCAAACACGGCGCTTAAGAGGGTCACCAGTGAGAATGCGACAATGGCTGCCATGATGCTGCGCTTAGGGCCAAACTGTTCTGCCAGAGGGCTTAGCCCCATATTGGACAAGGCGTAGGACACAAAGAAGGCGGCCAGCAACAATTCACCCTTGGCTCCGACTTCGCGATCGCTCCAGTTAAAATCCTGGGCGAGACGCGGAATGGCTAAAGCCAGATTGTTACGATCCAGGTAGTTAATAAAGACCGTGACCGCGAGGACAGCCGGAATCTGCCAGCGAGATTTGCGATCGGGATGCATCAACATAAAATATTCTCCACATGGACTATTCCGGCTTACGAGGAGCATACACCAGAGCGTGGGCGATGGCGTGTGGCGCGTCGACTGACCCATCTGAAGCATGACGTTGAGACGTGAGCGGGAAGTGATTAAAGTGGAGGGGCTGACTGTTAGCAATGGATTGGACGCCAGTGTCTTTTGTCGATCGAGCCAGTACACGACCCATCCAGATTCTGGCCATTTCAGGCAGCCTGCGCCAGGTTTCGTTCAACACCGCCTTACTGCGATCGGCGATCGTGCTGTCACCCGATCATGTAGCGATGAGACTGTACAGTGGATTGGGCGATTTACCCCATTTCAATCCCGATCTGGAACCAATGGAACCCGCCCCGGTCAGCGATCTGCGTGCTCAGGTGCAATGGGCCGATGGGTTGATTTTCTCCAGCCCTGAGTATGCACATGGTGTACCGGGCGTGCTGAAGAATGCGCTGGACTGGTTGGTGAGTGGGTCAGAGTTTATCAACAAACCGATCGCGTTGTTTAATGCCTCACCCCGCGCCACGCACGCGCAGGCTTCGCTAACCGAAATTGTGACCGTGATGACGGGTCGTCTGGTGCCTGAAGCCTGCATTACAGTGCCGCTGTTGGGCAAGACGCTCGATGCTGACGGCATTGCGGCTGATCCGGAACTGTCGCGCGTCATTCGGGCGGCGATCGTCGCGTTTGCCCAGCAGATCCGGGACTGGCAAATTGAAGCCATTGGTAAGCAGGAATGACAGCGCTATGGTCAAGCAACCGGACAACTCTATTCATCCTGAAACCCTGGCCGAATGGCGCTCCTGGCTGGAGCAAAACCACACGCGCACGGCAGGGATCTGGTTGATCAGCTACAAGAAGACAGCAGGCAAAGCCCGCTTTGATTACGATGAAGCCGTCGAGGAAGCGCTGTGCTTTGGGTGGATTGACAGCAAACCCAACAAGCTGGATGACGATCGCTCGCTCCTCTGGTTTGCGCCCCGAAAACGGGGTACGGGCTGGTCAAAGCTGAACAAAGAACGCGTCGAGACCCTGATCCAGCAGGGACGGATGATGCCTGCGGGGTTGGCGAAGGTGGAGGCTGCCAAAGCAGATGGTTCCTGGAACGCGCTGGATGCGATCGAAGCCTTAGAAATTCCACCCGATCTGGAGCAGGCACTCCTCGCATTTGAAACGGCCAAACCGAACTTTGAGGCCTTCCCAAAGTCAGTCAAGCGCAGCATATTGGAGTGGATTGCGACGGCAAAAAAAACAGAAACCCGGGCCAGACGAGTTGAAGAAACGGCTCAGTTGGCTGCCCAAAACCGGCGGGCAAACCAGTGGCGAAATCGCTAGATTTGTCTAGGATCAAACCAAAGGTTGTAAGGGACACCCAAATGGACAACACCCAGCGAATCGCGATCGTCACCGGAGCCAATCGCGGCATTGGTCTGGAGGTTGTGCGCCAGCTTGCTCAAGCCGGGATCACTGTGATTCTGGGGGCGCGTGATTTGG
>JAJPKC010000154.1 GCA_021323955.1 Oscillatoriales cyanobacterium Centralia_MAG_596
ATCGGGATGATTGAGGGCAATATTGTCCTGTACGGTGCCTTCAAACAAGAGTGGATCTTGGGGCACAATACCAACTTGTCTTCTGAGGGAATAGAGTTCCACTTTGCTGATGTCATAGCCATCGATCAAAATACGACCAGACTCCAGGGGATACAAGCGTGGCAGGAGTTTCATCATGGTGCTTTTGCCAGAACCGCTCTGTCCCACAATGCCGACAAACGCACCAGTGGAAAACTCAATGTTCACATTGTCTAGTTGGAGTGGACCACTGGGGTTAAAGCGAAAGGAGACATTTTCGTAGTTCACGGTTCCCTGGATGGCCGGCAAGGGGATATTGTGGCGATCATGCTCATCGGCTTCTGCGGGTGTATCGACAATATCGCCTAGCCGTTCTAAGGAAAGCGCGGTTTGCTGGAAGTTCTGCCACAACTGGGTCAGACGCAACAGTGGACTGGTGACATAGCCTGCGATGATGCGAAAGGCAATTAATTGTCCGAGTGTCAGTGTGTTTTGCAGCACGAAATAGGCACCGACCCAGATCACTAATAAACTCGAGAGTTGATTGAGAAAATTGCTGGTAGAACTGGCAGCCGTTGAGGTTAAGACCGTTTTGAAACCAGCACTGACATAGCGGGCATAGCGTTCTTGCCATTGCCAGCGCGATCGCAGTTCAATGTTCTGTGCTTTAACCGTTTGAATGCCTGATAAGACTTCGACTAGATAAGATTGCGCGTTCGCATTATGCTCCGCTTTGAGGCGTAATTGCCGCCGCACCAGAGGCGAAACCAGCGTGGTTAGCAGCACAAAGAGCGGCAGCGTTGCCAACGCCACTAGGGCGAGTTGCCAGCTATAGATGAACATTACAATGATGTAGATGACTGAAAAGACAGCATCCATCACGCTGGTCAGTGCAGTGGTGGTGAGAAACTGCCGAATGTTTTCCAGTTCATTCATGCGGGTCGCTAGTTCACCTACGGGTCGGCGCTCAAAGTAGCGCAGGGGTAACCGCAACAGATGATGAATAATTTCAGTGCCGAGGGCAAGATCAATCCGATTGGTAGTGTCGGCAAAGAGATAGGTGCGGAGGCTAGTTAGAATCGCCTCAAAGGTGGCAATCACAATCAGAAAAACCCCCAGAATTTGCAATGTATTGGGGCTATTCTGCACCAGCACTTTGTCAATAATGATCTGGGTCATGAGGGGGTTTGCCAACCCAAATAACTGTACGAAGAGGGACGCAATCAAGACTTCAATCAAGACCCAACGGTATTGCGAGAGAAAGGGCAAAAACCATGACAAGCCAAACCTCTGCTGGGGTGTGTGCTGGCTGGGTTGTAGCAAAAGTATTTCCAGTGAGGCTGGATGGTGATCGGATGAGGGCGCGTTCTCATCATTGGTTGTCGCTATATCTTCGGACTGACGATGCACAATGCCAATTTCTGGCATACCCAAAACTAAGGTCTTCCCGCTGACTTCATAGAGGACGGCAAAGCTTCCCTGCCACCGAATCAGGGCAGGCGTTTGGATGCGGTTGATGGCGGTGACTGGAACCTGCACTAACTGGGCATTCAGTCCGATCATTTCCGCTATCGCACCGCAGAGCAACAACGAAAGGGAACCAGTCCGTGCTTGTTGTTGGGTTAACACCTTCTGAATGGAGTCTTTGCGAAACGGCAAATTCAGGTGTTGAGCCAGCATCTGAAAGCAGGCTAAGGCGGCGTTTACCTCACCTCTGCCACGAACGTAGGGATAGGATTGATGTTTAGTTCGTCGATCACCCCGACCGCGATCCTCCAATCGATAGTTCTCAGCCAATTGGGATTCCTCAGCGTAAGGAATAGCTTCATCGGAGACCATGATGGCCGGCGGTAAAGCGACGTTGGGCGTAGATGGCGCGAACAAACTGGCTGGAATACCGATCAAACGGAGGGCTCCAGCCTGATGGCTAGGGAATTCATGGTGATTGAAATGACTACCCACTGCCAAAGTAGATGAAGTATCACCCCCACTGATAAACCAGAGCTGATCGTCCTGAACCCTATCCAGTGAGCGGTGTATGGTTGAGGAGAAATGATGCACGATCGCTTGCGCATGAACCTGGATGCTCAGTTCCTTTAAATCTTTAACTCCAGCCGCTTGCAGAATGCTGGCACTGTTCGCGTGTTGCTGGAGTTTTGCCGCTAACAAATCAAAGATCTCAATCAGAGCTGGCTGGTGATGAAAATAGGCAGCGATCGACGCTTCCTGCTTGAGTAAGGTCAGAAAGTCTAACGCCGGTAGATTTAGACAAACCGTTTCGGTAGAAGCAATGACAGTTTCACACGCAACTCCACGCACCAATCCTGCCCATCCCATGATCTCACCCGGCTCTAGCCGTTGCAGGGTAATAGGGGACTGATCCGATCCATGACCTAAAAGTCGCGCCTGCCCCCCGCAAAGAATGGTGAGATAGGCAGGCAATTGGTCGCGTAGCAAAATAGGTTGCCCCATCCGGTAACGCTGTAGTTGGGCTTTTTCTAATAGCTTGGCGATTGTTGTTGATGAGAGTTGACTAAACGGCTCAACCGTTGTCAAAAAATCTTTAATGTCTGTCGTGTCGGTCATGGGAGGAAGTGGGTGCTGGGTTATTGGTTGTTAGTTGTTAGTTGTTAGTTATTGGTTATTGGTTGTTAGTTGTTGGTTTAGGGTAGGTCAACACGCTAACTGAGATTTTGCAACTTTCCTAAGAACCTGCCCTCGAATGAATTTGGGACTAATGACTCAAACCCATTTCAATGGGTTAAAAGGACAATCAATGAAGCGTTTTAGTCCGTTTTAACGGACTTTGCCTACGAACCCGCAATTAATTGCAGGGCGGTTATTGCAAATGGTGCAAGATTTGAGCTAATCACTAAACAGTAATTACTCTCCAAGCTCTTAATCATGAAATTCTGTTTTGACTTGTTCCTGAAGCCATTCCTCAAACAATTGATTAAGCAATCGTTGACGCATTAGTTCGTCGAGTTGTGCGGGAATCAATCTTTCTAAACGCGCGATAATGATCCAATCACCCAATTTCCCAGGCTGCCAGAGTTGTCCCGGTTGGCTGGTCATCAACTTTTGCGCCAATCCAGGGTGCAACGTTCCTAATTCCACTGGACCTACTAAGCCTCCGGTTTGAGCTTCAGAGCCATAGGAATATGCCTGTGCCAGTTCCGTAAACGATTGCTCTCCTGCTGCAATCCGAAAGTAAAGCTCTTGAGCCGTTTGCCAATTCCGCAGACGAATCAGAGAGTAGATTGCCCGATCGAAGTGGCGTTTGCGTTTGAGAAAAGAGGATTCTAATTGATGTTCCCATTGGTTGCGCTTGAATGTCTCAATCCGGTCTTGGCGCGTAACCAGATCGATAAAATCTGCCTTTGTCAGGTAGTGGTGAGTTAACCAGGCTTGGATATCTGCATCTGAAAGCAATTGCTGCTGCTGACAGAAACGTTCCTGGGCGATCACAACTTCTGCTGGAGTACAGGTCATGTCTGCAATGGCGCGATCGATCACCATCTCACGTTGCAGTTGGGGGAGCATCTGATATTTCGTGAGCAAGGGCACGAGTGCGGTAATGTTTTGGGGCTGAGCAACGGCAATGGAGTCAGCCGTTTTGCTAAAAGTGAGCATATTCATTGCACTATGGTTATTAGTTGCTAGTTGTTAGTTGTTGGTTGTTAGGAGGGTGGATTAAATAAGGTGCAATTCTCTGCGTAGGGACATGGCAATGCCATGTCCTTTCTATGGGTTAGTCAGACACCCCCAGCAAAGCTGGTGGCTTGATGAGTGTGACCGCCCCAAGGGCGGATGTCCTTGCGAAGGG
>JAJPKC010000479.1 GCA_021323955.1 Oscillatoriales cyanobacterium Centralia_MAG_596
GCTGCGATCGCCGCCAGTAGCCAGTAAACCGATACCCAGCAGCAGCCCCGGAAGTGGCCCTGCCAGCAGTACACCGATCTTTTCACTCAGAGAGGCGTCATCTTTGTGCCCTGTGACGGCGGCACCAAAGAACGGCAGGAAGAACATAGACAGATCGCGGTAGCGAAACAGCCGCATGGCTAGAAAGTGCCCAAGCTCATGCAAAAACAACACCCCGATGAGAATGACCAGTGTTCGAGGGTCAAACCGGATGGTGAACGAGGCGATCGACAGCAGCAGACTGCCCAGGAGCAGCCAGATCCCCCATTTACGATTGGTGCGTCCCCGTTCGATCTGTTGCTGGCGGTGAAAGCCATCAACTTCCAGCGCAATTGGAATATCGACCTGGATCGCAGGGTTGGCCTTGGCGACCTGACGATGTTGCTTGGCGATCGCGGTGGCTTTGCCGTTATTTCGCCCGAGTTGGATTGTTGTTTGCAGGGCTTGTTGCCAGCTTAAATGAAATTGCTCCGTACCACGTGTAGGCAGCAGTTTTCGATCCGTCACCAGACTATCGACATACAGCGTGTAGTGAAATTGCAGCGCTTTCACAAAGGCTTCCGGTGACAGACTACAGCTTGTTTTGTGGCGGGATAGCTGCTGTAGTTTGTCCTGGTGTGCCTGCCAGTGGGCATCTGTTTGGGCGGCATACGGGTCGTGAACAATCGTGTTGGGAAACTGGCCGACGATCGCGTGTGCTAAACCGTTTAGCGTCAGCAGTAATGTTCGGTCTTGAAAGAACGTATGAAACGTAATGCTGAATGGGTTGACCGTTTCGATCGGACGCCGAACACCCAACGTGGCGTAGGTCTTTGTGGTGCTGCTGTACAGCAATACTTCCCAGGTGGGTGAGGCGTCGAGTTTCATGAATGGCTCTACCTGAAGATAGCCACAGCGCTGAAAGCCCAGTGATTCAAGCTCAGCGAGCGGTGCCTGGAAGAGTGCGTGCAGATAATCGGGCACGGTTTCGATCGGCTGCACCATGTACCGCAGATACTGGAAGGTGAGTCGTAAAAGCCGCTGAAAGACCAGGAGGTATGTCGTGCCAATCAGAAGCAGGTAAATGGCGATCGGGTAAATCAGGTAGAGCATCGCAAACTAAACTCTGGTTTAGATTTCGGTGAACGATGTATTGAGTGTGCCCATGTGTGTGAACCAATGCGTAATTTTAGTGGGATATGGTGCAGGGAAAGGAGTGAATTACTGATAACTTCGACGTGCATCAGTCTCGGAGTAGAACAGAGAGCACAGGTGGAAAAACGACGGATGGGTGACGATTTTGATTTTGTGAATGCTCACTTGCCCGGCTACACGGGGCTACAGCGGGTTTCGGTACGGCAGAATGTGATTCAGGCGATCGTGCCACAGACTGCCTCCAGTGGGTCGAACTGGCCAGTGATCGATCTGGCTGGCGACTGGCTTTCGCGGGGCGGCGTTGATCTGCAAATTAATGGCGCGCTTGGGCTGGCCTTCCCCAATTTGCAGGCCGACAGCCACGACAAACTGGATGCCATTAGTCAGTTTCTCTGGCAGCAAGGCGTGGATGGCTTTCTCCCCACGATCGTCACTACCTCAATCGAAAACATGCAGCGATCGATCGCCACGCTTTCTCACTACACCCAACGCCCGACAGCCGATACCGTTCGGCTGAGCACTCCCGTCGAAGCCCATGTCTCTGCACGACACCCGCGCGCCCAAATCCTTGGTGTTCACCTCGAAGGCCCCTGTCTCAACCCCGCCAAACGCGGTGCTCACCCGGCTGAGTATTTGCTGCCGCTGACGATCGACACGATGCAGCGTATTCTTGGCGACGACGCTGGTGTGGTCAAAATCATCACGCTGGCTCCCGAACTGGATCCAACCGGAACGGTGATTCCCTATCTGCGATCGCGTGGCATTACCGTCAGCCTGGGACATTCTCAAGCAACAGCGCTACAGGCTCAGCAGTCATTTGACCAGGGTGCAACGATGGTGACCCATGCTTTTAACGCGATGCCGGGACTGCACCACCGCGAACCGGGGTTACTGGGTGCCGCGATCGTGCATCCCGACGTGCGCTGCGGTCTGATTGCCGATGGTCGGCACGTTTCCCCCATCATGATGGATATTTTGCTGCGGGCAAGCCACTACGATCGCGGTGTCTTTCTCGTCAGCGATGCGCTCGCACCACTGGGACTGCCTGACGGCATTTATCCCTGGGACAGCCGCCAGATAGAGGTCATTGATGGGACAGCCCGCCTGCCGGATGGCACCCTGTCTGGAACCACGTTGCCGCTCCTGGTTGGGGCCCAAAATCTCGTGAGATGGGGCATTTGTACTGTGGAGCAGGCGATCGCGCTGGCAACGATCGCCCCGCGTCAGGCGATTGGCTTACCCACTGGGTTGATTGGTCAACCGGCCAACTTCCTTCGCTGGCATTGCTCAGAACTGGGGGAACTGACCTGGCATCGGTTGGATGGGACGTGATGCGGTAGGGGTTTGGCCGTCATTCGCAGGCTGTAGCCCCGTCGATTAACCTACTGGTACAAATCTGTTTGTCCCACCCGATCCATCAGGCTTCTGCTCGCTCTCCCAGATCAAACGTCACCAGCTTGAGATACTCAGGATTCGCAATGAGTTCTTTGGCCAACAGATAGCCTGCGATCGTCCAGGTCTGGTACTTGCGCGATTCTTTGCCAATGAGACGACCATCCGGCCCATCGTAATATTCTGGCCACTGATCCTGCACCAGTCGTCGTTCGGCCACCGCGATCGCGTGATGCGCTAGCTCGCCACGGTTCATCGCTTTAGCGGCGGCCACCAGCATCCATAGCAACACCGGCCAACTGCCACCGTTATGGTACGACCAGGGGCGATTTTTGGGGTCGGCTCCTGTGACTGTGCGCCAGTCGTTGTCCTCTAATGCTGGATAGCAGAGTTTCATCGGCATAGAGCTGATCAAATCGCTCCAGCGCAGCTCAATTAAGTTCAAGATTTTGTGGGATTGCTGCTCGGTGGTGAGTGACGTAATCACTGACATCAAGTTACCGAGTGAAAAGAAGCGACAATCGAGCTGTGACGGCCCTAGATTGCCGGCCAGGTAGCCGCCAGCTTCGGGCAACCATTTGGCCAATCGATAAAATGGAATCGAATCGGAATAGATGTTGAACTGGTTCAGCGCTTCTTCACCGTACTCTTCAACCTGGTAGCGGTAGATGACGTTCAGGCGATCGGGGTCGAGCCAATAGTTTTCGCGCAGCTGTTTGAGCAGCAGCGGTAAACGATGGCATACCGCCTGAATCATGGTTTGGTTGACTGGATTGGGCAACAGCAGTTCAAGACTGGCCCGGAGCGCCGCATAAAACAACACCTGAATATCGAGTGGATGACCATAAAGCCCCATCCGGCGATCGATCATTCCTGCGCCATCCGGTACCAGCACCATTGGGTACATGTCAAACCGTGTGACCAGACAAAGCTCCAGACTCACGCGGATGCCCTCCTGGAAATCGGCGCGGTGTACCAGTTCCATATCCTGCGTTGCGATCGCATACGCACGCAAGAGAATAATCCACCATAAACAGGCATCCGCCGGAGCCACACGCCCAATAGCGTGATTCCCAAAGTCAGCGATGATGGACTCTTTGCCGTCCACCATCACAATTTTGAAGCTGGCAGGCATCAGACCGCGGCTGGGTTTAGAACAATCAAGCTGCCCCGTTTTAGGCTGCAGTTTCAGGGTGGCTTCCAAAAAATGACGCACAATCTCAGGCTTGCCTTTGATTAAAAACAGTAGCCCTGAGGAAATAAAATCACGAATAAAACACTGGTCGTAATTTAAAGCAGCAATGTCGGGGTCACATGCAGCGATTGTGCCGACTGGTTGCCCTTTATAGTAGATGATGGATTTTTCGAGGGCACTCCACGCTTGTTCAACCGTTGACGATTCACTCAATCCTCAGGTCCTCTTACACAAACTGTGACGACTATAACGCTCATAGTCGCGCGATCGTTGCTAAACAGGTAGCAATCTCAGGCAGAATCATTACAGGCATGCCTTTGTTCGCAGTATGGCAGCATGGCCCATCGCAACGATTCGACCGCATGATGCCATCGTGGGTTGATCCAACCAGAGAGTGAACGCTGGCCCGTTCCACTAGCGCAAGTGTCACATCCCATCCCATCTCGCCGCGATCGACCCGAAGTGCAGCAGACCCCGCAACGGCTGATTGGTCGGGCAACCGACGAAGGTTGCGGTGCTTTTAGGCCAATCAACCGCAGACTGTCAATCGTCATACTGTTGCACTTAGAAAAGCTGCACACGCTTGCTTGGCGATTTCCGTTGCCGTTCTTAAGCCCCGTGTAGCCATCCTTAAGATCCCCTTCCAGGAACTCTACTCCCATGAAACCTAACGCTTCTGTACTGACTCTGGTTGGTGCCGTCACACTGGCAGCACTCACCGGAATCACATTCGCCTGTTCGCAATCTTCACCGCCATCGCCCTCGGGCGTATCGTCGAGCAATGCGTCACCCCCGGTGAGCCAGTCTCCCATCAGCGCGCCACTGGCTACGGCAACCCCCACCCCCACCAACCCGGTCGCGCAGCCGCAGGTTACCGAGCGATCGCCCGACCAGGTTCCCGCTACAGTCAATCGCACCGTTGAATCGTGCGTGCTTCGGATGGCGCGTGTAAACGATCCCAATCCACCGCTCAATGTGCGATCGTCACCCACAACCGAGGGGGATAATGTGGTCGGCCAGTTGAAAAACGGCACGTTCGTGACGGTGGCCACCGAGCAAAACGGTTGGCTCCAAATCAAGACACCCATGAAAGGATGGGTATCCAAACCGCAGACGGATACGGGCTGTAACGACAAAGTGGAACGGATTAACCTGAAAGATAGCAGCGCCACGGTGCAGGTGTCCGATCGCTTCATCGGCACGGGGAGCCATCGCTATCTTGTCTCTGGTAGTAAAGGTCAAACATTTACGATCACGCGCGATCGGGGGCCGTTCCCGCTCATCGTTTCGCCCGATGGCAAAATTTTGCTCGGTCACGAATCAGACGAAGCGCGGCAGAGCTGGAGCACCCAACTGGATCAAACGGGTGATTACACGCTGGAGCTAGAGTCTAACTTTAAAGGCTATAAATACTCCTTCTCGATCGAAGCGAAGGGAGAGTAAAGGGGAAGGATGGGGATGCGGCAGGATGGCATGGAAGCGTGACCTCCTTCTAGGCTTACCACGGGGACTTCAGCCCTTGTACTGGATGCGATAAATCCGACCATTGCCTTCTTCTGTCACCAGCAAGCTGCCATCACGCAGGACGAGTAACCCGACGGGACGCCCCCATGTATCTGGCCCGGTTGGATATACCAAAAATCCGGTCAGGAAATCTTCGTAGTACCCCTGCGGTCGGCCACTGGCGTTAAACGGCACGAAGACCACTTTGTAACCAGTGCCCTGATCGCGATTCCAGGAACCCCGAAAAGCGACAAACGCGCCATTCCGGTACGTTTCGGGGAACGTTTTGCCATCGTAAAACTGCAGCCCCAACGCCGCCGAGTGCGCCTGAAACAAGACGTCGGGAGTCTGGGTTTGGGCGGCCAGGTCAGGGCGTACACTGTGGCCGTTGCGGACATGATGGGGATCCAGGCGATCGCGCGTCAGGTAAGCATAGGGCCAACCGTAGAATTGTCCGGCCTGAAGCCGCGTCAGGTAATCCGGCACCAGATCGTCGCCCAGGGTATCGCGCTCATTGACTGTGGTGTAGAGTGCGTGCGTTGTGGGGTGAAATGCCAGCCCGACCGGATTTCGCAGCCCTGATGCAAAGGTCTGACGATTGGAGCCATCCAGGTTCATGACCTGCACAGACGCACGGGGTAAGGGTTCTTCGTCCAGGTTGGATCGGGACCCGATCGTCACATACAGCTTTGTGCGATCGGGCGAAACAATCACATTTCTCGTCCAGTGCTGGTTGTAGCCGCCGCCCGGCAGGTCGGTAATTTTTTGGCCTGTGCCCGTGAGCTGCTGTTGTCCCGGCTGGTAAGGAAATCGCAGGACAGCGGCGGTATTGCCCAGAAAAAAAGCATCCTTGCTAAACGCCATCCCAAACGGGATATCGATCCCATTCTGCGCCTGGGCAAAGGTTTTTTGGACGTCGGCCACACCGTCGCCATTGGTGTCGCGGAGCAATTGAATGCGATTTCGGCGCGTTTCGGTCACCAGAACGTCTCCGGTGGGAGTCAACGCCAGCCAGCGCGGGCGATCGAGACCCTCTGCAAAGACATTCACGACAAACCCTGCCGGAACGTTTAGCGTTGGATGTGGCGGAATAGGAATGACGTTGGGAGATTTGGACGCACTATTGCTGGCGTAGGGCGGCGGCAGTTGGGTGGGCGTAATGTGGATCGGCTGGGGGTTGAATGGTTTTGTCTGGATGGCGTTAGCCGCAGCTATCGGGATCGCCTTTGCCTGATTTGTTTCATCTGCTTGGGGCGAACCTGCGAAAGAGGATGGCTGAGACTCTGGCGTAGCGCGGGACGCCTCGATCGCATGACAGGAACCCAGGCCCAACCCGAGCAATAGCAGAAACGACAATCGGTACATGGGGCGGTTTGAGGGGACAACTGCTGATTACGTTAGCGGATGTCATTGGGCGTCGGCATAGTGCTCAGGGAGGATCCTTGCAGTCATAAAAAACCAGAAGCTTCATCATGAAGCCTCTGGTTTTGCTTGCAGTCTTGCTACCGGTCTGCCGCTAGCGCTTATTGCTGTCGTCTAACATCTGACGCACGGCGGGACTGGGGGAATAGCCATAGCCGAAGGCGGCTTGCTGCGTGTCATCCAGAATGCGTGGTGTGACAATGACCACAACTTCCTGACGCTGATTGGTGCGGTTGGTACTGCGGAACAGCGCCCCTAGAAGCGGAATGTCGCCCAGGATGGGCACTTTCGTTACGGTTGCCCGATCCTGATCCTGGATAATCCCGGTTAGCAGCAAGGTTTGCCCGTCGCGCAGTCGCACCTGACCCGACTCCAGACGGCGTTCCGTCAGCAGATTGATGACGTTGGTACTGCCCTGAACGTTCACGGACTGTTGCCCACCAATGCGAGATACAGAAGGCGCGATCGACAGCGAAATAAAGCCGTTATCATCAATGCGATCGACCTTAATCGGCAAGATTAAGCCTGCCCGTCCCTTTTCAACCGTAATGGTGGTTTGGGTGGAATTCGTCGAGGCTGTGGTTTGTTGCGTAATGTTTGTGACCACTTCCTGGGTGACGTTAACGGTGGCCGTTTGACCTTCCTGCACCAGCAGCGTCGGATCCGTCAGGATCTTTGCATTGCCGCTCGTGATCGCGGCCTGAAGCTGGACGAGGAAGTTTTTCGCAAAATTAAAGGCCCCACCGGTGGTTGCGCCCAACGCTGCACCGATCGTGTTGACGCCGCTGCCCAGTCCTGTGCTGGACGGTGCTCTGTTGCCAAAGTTGATCACCGCGTTGCCCGCATCCAGAACGGCCCGTGTATTGTCAACAATACCGAACGACGAACTGAGCGAAAACTGATCGATACTCTGCAGGTCAACGTCAACAACACGGACGTTCACGGTAACCTGACGACGACGAATATCCAGTTGAGCGAGTTGCGCCACTGCGATCCCAACTTTCTTGGGATCACCTACCAGGGTGACCTGGTTGGTTCGCTCATCGCCAGACACTTGAAGCCCTCGCAAAATTGGCGTGGAATACTTGTAGTCCACACTCTGGTTTTCAATGCGAGACTCGGTCGCGGTTTGCGTTTGGGTAATCGCAGAGCCACCACCCCCTGCAAGCTGTCCAACGGGGACGGCTGTAGCGTTCGTGACCAGGCGATCGCGGCTGATGGCGCTTTCCGCCCCTAACGTGACCAAAAAGTTAACCGCGCTGGTCACCGATGCCTGGTTAAGGCGAATACTGCGCACGACAAGATTGCGTGCCGAGTTAGGCAATTTGGGACCAACAAAAACCGTACGTCCAACGCGGTTGGCTTCCAGGCCGGTAATTTGCAGCACGTAGTTAAACACGTTCTGCACTGGCTCATTTTCAACATCGAGCGTTACTTTAGGACCGTCACTACCTGCCGTTTGTCCCGGCTGCCCTGCTTGTTGTCCTGCTTGTTGCCCAGCCTGGGAAATATCGCCTACAAAGGCAAGGTTGAGTCCAGCCGCCCGTGCCAGCAGTGAGAGCACTTCACGCGCGGGCGCGTCCCGAAGGACTAAGCGAGGCACCCGTTCAGCCGAACCCAAATCGATCGTGGTGCCGGAGGCGTCTACCTGCGCCGTGGCCTGATCCCCAACCGGGGGAGCGACTGCCCGTGGCAGCACTGCAGGCACACCTGGAGGGGTCACGCCTGGCCCTTGAATTTGAACGTCAGGGTTCGGTAGGAGTGGTGCTACCCGATTGGTCGGGACAGAGGTTGGACTGGTAGGCGTTGCGCTTGGGCTGGTGGGCGTCGGACTGGTGGGTGCTGGGCTGACGGGTGCTGGGTTGACGGGTGTGGGCGTCGAAGTGACCTGCGCCAACAGTTCAGGCGTCACTTTCCCAGCGGGTGGCACCACAATTTTGGTGACGCTGGATGGCCTCACAGGGGAAATTGCCGGGGTCGATGGCCCGGTCATTGATGCGGACGGCACCGGCAGGGTGGGTAGCGATTGCGCGATGCTCACATCCTCAACGGGTTGAGCGGAGTCTGCACGGGCGATCGCAGCAGCGGGCAATGGCGCTGTGGGAGCCGCACTGACGGCGGGCTTTTTCCCAGCGGGGCTGACGCTCAGCAAAACGCCACCTTGATTGGGGCGAACGACCTGTCCAACCGGTGCTCCGCCTTTACCGACCACCGTGACCCGTACGCTGTTGGCATCTAAAGCGGCCACTGTCACTGACGCGATGCCCGGTGCGGGATTGTCTTTGCGGAAACTCTTCCCACCTGGCAGACGGAGCTGACTACTGGGTAAATCCGCCGTCCAGCTATTGCTGCGGTTGACGGCAAAGACCTGAGGCCGGCCACCCGACTGGGTTTCTAGCCTGACGTCAACTCCCGTATCTGTCGGGTTGAGCTGTACCCCAATCACCTGCACGGGGGCTGAGAGGGCAGGTTGAATCGCCATCAGTGCGGCTGCCCCACCCAGCATGATGCCATTGAATCCTAGAGACTGTTTCACGGTTCCTTCCTCACTCAAATCGTTAGATTGCTTGCATAGTTGCTGGGATCGGGTGCGTTACAAAGATGACACTTCGGGGGGCGAGCCCATCCGGGTGAATTTATTTCGCTGGGGCGGGGGTAGCTTTGGCGGCGTCCGCGGGGGCTAAGGGCGACAACGCCTCCAGCTTGAACGTTGTGGTTAACTTGGGTTCGGGTTGGCAGTTCGGCAAGAAGCGCACGGTGTTGCCCCGAATTTCAAACAGTCGATTGACGTTGGTATTGGCTGCCGTACCATCGCCCACGGTGATTTTCACATCCTTGAAAACGAGAAACGGTTGCAATCGCTCGATGTTGCGAAAAATCGCCTGCGTTTGGTTGATATTGCCCTCAAAAACGACGTTGGCGACCTCACGCTTCAGCTTGCTATTCACCAGCGAACCGTAGGAGTTGTCTGTAATGATGCCCGATGCTTTCGGATCTGGCGTAAATTCTCTCAGTTGCGCTTTGCGCGCCAGCTCAACACCATCCTTGCGCAGTGAATCCACATTCGCGCGTACCCAATTTGGGCAAGCGGCCAGGCGGTCTTGCTCCAGTTTGGCGACGCCAGCGTTGCGGGTTTCAATCTGACGATTGAGGTCTAGCAACAGCGTGTTGAGGGTGGACTCATTGGCAAAGAGCGATAGCACTTCAGTCCGCTGCTTTTTGGCCGCTTCGAGGTCGTTGTTGGCCGTTGCAATTTGTTTGGCGATCGCCGCTGCCTGCTGCACTTGATTTTCTTTGCTTTCGACTTCTTGCTTCAGTGAGTTGTATTTTTCCAACGCTGGCTGCACCAGGTTCAAAAACAAAAAGACCGAGAGCGCAATCCCACCGACCGCGAGCAAAATGCCCAAAACCGTTGGTGTTAAGGCGATGCCAAAAACCACCGGGTACGTTGGGCCGGTATCAAAATTGGGATCATTGGGAATAAAGTCGCCGCCAGCAGTCATGGTTGGATTACTCCCTTACGTTGCAGATCTTCAATCCGGGTGACCAACCCGACAGCACCCTTACGGTCAAGCTCTTGCAGCAGTTCAGAAGCGGGCACATCGCTCAGCGCCGTGTCGATTTGAAATTCCACCTGCTTCGGCAGTTGGGGCAACTGTTCGGGAGTCGCTACATTCTGCTGCTGTGAGTCTGGTAGCTTCACTGGCTCTACCTTCGCGGCTTCTTTCTGTAGCGTGGCTTTCACCAATTTGGTGTTTTCGGCTTTGAGAAAGTTCGATTTTTGCAGCACGAGCAAGAAATCATTCACGTCGTTAAATGAATTTGCCAGTCCTGAAATCTGGATGCTTGACGTGGGCGGCGGCACAGCAGCGGCGTTAGCCCCTGGTGATGGACTGGGACTGGGCTGTGGTTGGCCGGATGGCGTTGACTGGGTGACGGACAAGATCTGCACGCCCGGTGGAATGCGATCGCGCATTTCCTGCATCATGGCAGACCAGGGTTTCACCAGGTTAAACACACTGGCCAGCGCGCCGGTTTCGTCCTTGATTTGCTTGGTCTGGTTGTTAATATCGGCGATTTGTTTTTGCTTGGTCGTTAAATCACCAAGCTGGCTGTCCAGCTCCGATCGCCGTTGTTCCAACCCGTTGTTCTGTGCCTGCAAAAATAAGAGCGAACCAATTGTGGCAGCCAGCAGACCCAGCCCAACCGCTGCGCCGAGGAAGAGGGGTCGCCGACTATCCGTTGCGACGGCTCTGGTTTTTTGCCGCGCCGAATCAGGCCGATACTCCGGTCGATCGTTCAGAAAGTTGATGTCTAAGCTATACATGTCTATCTAGCCTCCCGTAGTCCTAAACCCAGCACGACCCCTAATCCTGGCCGCTGGGCTTGAGGCACGTCTTGCGTGACCTCCAATCCTAAGGCCGTAATGGGATCGATCTGACTGCTCGGCAAACTCAATCGATGCGTAAAAAATTCATCGAGCTGCCCAATCGATCCACCTGGCCCTGCAAGCAGCAGTTGGGCTACTTCCAGGTTGTCGCCCTGGTTCAGGTAGAAGTCGATCGAGCGGCGCAGCTCGTCGGCCAGTTCGCCAATGATTCGCAGCATCGCTGCGGCACCGGGATTGGTACCGCCCATTTTCCCTGGCCCACCCACGGTGTCTCCCGTGTTGACAGGGATGGTCATACTCTGAAGCAACTCAGTGCTGCGGGACGGCGGCAAGTTCATGGCCCGCGACAGCGCACTCTGGATTTGATAGGTGCCGATCGGCACGGTACGTGAGAACTGCGGTACACCATCAACCGCGATCGAAATCTCAGTACTTTCAAACTCAATATCGACGATCGCCACTGCCTCTTGCGGTGAAAACTGCCGTAGCTGTTCTCGAATTGTCCGAATTAACGAGAAGCTGCTGATTTCCAGCACATCAATCTGCAAACCTGCTTGTTGAAACGTCCGCACATAGGAATCAGTAATTTCTTTGCGCGTTGCTACTAGCAAGACTTGAAACTTTTCAATGCCATCTTCGTCAACAAACAGCCCTAATTTTTGATAGTCAACGTCTGCCTCTTCGCGAGGAAACGGCAAATAAAGACCAGCCTCTTGATTCAGAACCATCTCTCGCAGTTCTTGATCGTTGAGCTCTGCCGGAATGGGAATAATGCGGGTGACTGTATCACGCCCACCAGCAACCGCCGTCGCGACGCGTTTGACCTTGAGCTTGTGCTCGGCCAGTAGCGACTGGAGCAGCTCTGCCATGCCTGCGGCATCAGTAATTTGACCTTCGTGAAATAACCCCTCTGGAACGGGTGTTGTCGCCAACGTAACGAGCTTGAATCCCTGACCTTGTTTACGCAGTTGCGCCACACTGATGTGATCGGGAGCCAACTCGATGCCGATCCCCTTAGATTTTCCAGAAAATAGATTTTTCAGAGAGTTAACCACAATTCTGTCTACTCACTTCAACAGTTAAGAAGAGGACTTGTCATCGCAAAGTCAAATGTTTGTGCGCTAGTGCATGGTACCCAATTTAATTGAGATTCCCCATTCTACGACTAAAGATACAAACCTTAAACCCTGCCATGAATCGAGCAACTTTTTGACAAAGAAAAATTATAGAAGGTTTGTCTTGCATTGAATCACTTTCAAGCGAATCAATTTTGGTGATAAGCGATGATTTTAATCGCGATCGATCGCACGTTTGCACCTGCCCTGACGTTAACAATTCAGCTTGACTAAACTGTTATGTCAGGAAACGATCGTGGCTAAAAAGACTCTCCCTTTTCAACGTTTCTTCTGATACACCAGCGATGTTACACACAATTTGGAGAGTTGATCAAAAAATTTTGGAAAATCGTTGACATGCAGAGCGCAAACGATGAGGGTGATGTCACGGGCAGGGAGGGAAACGGCGTCTGGACAGGCAACAGAGGGCTGGCACTACGGGTTTGCATACGAAGGGGCGCGACCATCCCTGCTGTAGCGCATGCGCGACTCAGCCAGGAACTGTCTCACGCGATCGCGCCTGGTGCCCACACTCTACCGCCAAACAACTGTAGAGCCGCTACAGGTAACGGCTCTACAGGCAGGATTTTTCAATTAGGCTGGTGTTCTGATCAGGGAACAGCCCAGCCGTCACTAATGAGCCTCCTAGCTCACAGCCGCGGCTTCGCGTGCCGCAGCGGCTTCATCAGGGTGGATACCGAGACGGGTGAGGTTAATGCGTCCCCGGCTGTCAATCTCGCGGACTTTGACGATGACCTCATCCCCAATGGACACTTCATCCTCCACCTTACCAACGCGATAGTCGGCAAGCTGGGAAATGTGGATCATCCCTTCTTTACCGGGTAGGAACTCGACAAAGGCCCCGATCGGGATAATGCGAGTGATCTTACCGGCATACACATCGCCCTGGTTGAGCTTGCGGGTCATGCCCTGGATGATGCTGCGGGCCTTTTTGGCTGCTTCGCCATCCACGGATGAGATCGTGACGATGCCACTGTCCTCGATGTCGATCTTGGCTCCCGTTTCCTCGGTAATGCCCTTGATGGTCTTTCCACCAGGGCCGATGATCATCCCGATCAAATCGGGATCAATCTTGATCGTCAGTAACCGTGGGGCGAATAGCGACAGTTCGGGACGGGGTTTGTCGATCGTCTCCAGCATCTTCGAGAGGATATGAAGGCGGGCTGGTTTGGCCTCATTAATGGCTTGAGCAATCACCGCTAGCGGCAGGCCATTGATCTTCATGTCGAGCTGGAGCGCCGTGATGCCTGTATCGGTTCCCGCCACTTTAAAGTCCATATCGCCCAGGAAATCCTCGATACCCTGGATGTCAGTCAAGATGCGAATTTCGTCGCCTTCCTTAATCAGCCCCATAGCGGCCCCGCTCACGGGTTTGGTGATGGGAACGCCGGCATCCATCAAGGCCAGCGTCGAGCCGGAAACCGAACCCATCGAGGTTGACCCGTTCGATGACAGCACTTCCGAGACGACTCGCAGCACGTAGGGAAACTCTTCTTTCTGCGGCAGTACCGGGATCAGTGCCCGTTCTGCCAGTGCCCCGTGACCGACTTCCCGCCGACCGGGCGATCGCATGGGGCGTGTTTCGCCCACCGAGTAGGGTGGAAAATTGTAGTGATGCAGGTAACGCTTTTGCTCATCGGGGTGCAGGTCGTCGAGTTCTTGCGCGTCACCCGGCGTACCCAGCGTGACCACCGATAGCACCTGCGTCAGTCCCCGATTGAACAGGCCGCTACCGTGGACGCGTGGTGGCAAGACACCCACCCGGCACGAAATCGGGCGCACTTCATCCAGCTTCCGACCGTCAACGCGAATGTTGTCTTCAATCACCTGACGCCGCATGAGGGTCTTGGTGACCTCTTTGAAGGTGTTACTCAGCGCTTTGGGGGCTGCTGCTGCCGCTACTTTGACGGGATCTTCGTCGGGCAGTCCGGCGATCGCTTCGACTACAGACGCCTTAATTTCATCCAGTGCGGCATCGCGCACATTTTTATCCTTCTCAAAGCGACCGAGCACTTCTTTTACTGGCAGCGTCACACGCTCTTTAATAAAGTTCTCCAGGGTTTGATCGACCACAGGGGGTTCCTCTTTAACCTGCTCGATGCCCAGTTCTTGCAGCAGATCGAGTTGCGCCTGGATCAGGTCGCGAACCGCTTCGTAGCCAAAATCGATCGCCTCAATCACGTCCTGTTCGGGGAGCTGATTGGCACCCGCTTCAACCATGATGACGCCATCGGGCGTTCCTGCTACCACCAGGTCTAAATCACCCGCTTCGATCTCGCTGAAGGTGGGGTTAATGATGAAATCATCGCCAACCAGACCAACCCGCACGGCGGCCATCGGGCCATTGAAGGGCATTTTGGCCAGGAGTACGGCGATCGATGCACCCGTGACGGCCAGGACATCGGGGGGGACGCGATCGTCCATCGACATTGTTGTGGCAACAACCTGAATGTCATCCCGCAGCCAACCGGGAAACAGGGGCCGCAGAGGGCGATCAATCAGCCGACTGGTCAGGGTTGCCCGTTCGGGTGGCCGTCCTTCCCGTCGCAAAAAGCCACCTGGAATCCGGCCTGCAGCGTATAGCCGTTCTTCATAATCGACCAGCAGCGGTAAGAAATCAATGCCTTCTCTGGCCGCGGCGCGCGTTGCCGTCACTAAAACCGCCGTATCCCCCGATTGAATCAGGACGGTTCCGCCTGCTTGTGGTGCAAGTAAACCAACCTTTAGCCGAATATCCCTACCATCGAAGGATATCGACTTTTCAAACTCTTCCATGTAGTGTGTTATCCTTTTCTGTCTCTCTTTTTGTTCTCTCTCGCAATCGTAGCACTGATATTCCGATACGGCTTTTTATGGTTACGATCATGAAAAGTGATCGATTTAAAACGTTAAAAAACTCTAAGAAAGCACCCGGATAGAGGCTTGAAAAAAGTGGACAAAAGCCTTGACTCGTAGGGATTGGCGTTCACTGGTTTAACGGTTGATGGCGGCGTTAGCCCGATGACTTTAGCGCCCTCTACATCACCGCACTTGCAGTTTCAGGTTGTACAATGGCACTGATGATACAGTTGCGATCGTGGTGGCTGAACCTGAAGTCGTGCGCTTGCGGGGGCTTTTTTTATGGTCGGCGGCCAAAGGGGCGGCACTAAGAGTGGCAAGCCTCTATCGTTGATGAGCCGTGTGATGAATTGTGTAGAAATTGTACGTTTTGAACGGGGATGTCAGTCAGCGTTGTTGTGATTTCAGTCAGTCGCGATCGCGACTCTATTGACTGTCTAGCCATTAGCCTGCCTTGAAGAAATTGCTGACACAATGCGACCGCAAGAGTTTACCTGCCGTCGTTTGGTATTGCGAGGGCGTAGACATGGCAACCTGTAGCAAGCGCGATCGGTTGGTGGCACAGTCAGCAACGACATCGATTATGGGCCTGACAAGCACCCCGTTGCCGATCGCTTCAGAGAAGCGTTTTTGCTACTTTTGATCCAAATGTTTCCATTCTTAGCAGACTTTTGCAGCCTCCATAGATTTTAATTTCTTGATTTTAATTCCCTGACTGTAATCTTTTGTTCCGCGCACTTTGAAACGCTCTAACCCGCATGGCAATTCTACACGGTAGCTGGTTTATTTGCTCTCAACCGGATGCAGCCGCTGGTCTGAGCGATCAGCGTTCTGGACTCACCGCTACCGCGCTGTCGGGTGGGTATCTCTTTATCTGGGGCGAGCTATGGCGGCGCATCACGCCGGAATCGTTACCGTTGAGCGGTCTGGATATGGCCCCCGATGGGATCGGTCAGCATCCCTTTGCCATGACATCGACGGCACTGCTGGACTTTTTGCGATCGCGGCAGCAGGCTGGCAAACTGCGGCTCTCGGAGTCAATGTTGAACCCAGCGCAATCAACGCCTCCCGCAGCGAAAGCAACACGTGGAGCATCACGGTCGGGGGCCGCCATTGCGGACGCCACGCCGTCAGCGGCAGCGACAGGCCGTTGGCAAACTCAGATCTTAGCGGTGCCGTCCTATGCTGCGGCTGGTGAGCTTGATTTGCCTGTGGGCACCATTGTGCCGCAGCATTCAGCCGCTGCGGCAGGCGATCGTGACCTGTTCCTGCATCCGTGGCAGGTGGAGGGCCTCTGTTTGGATCCAGTCGCGGCGATGGCGTTCTTAAACTCGTTGCCGCTTGGAGCCGTCACGGCGGATGATTCCTTTCTCGGCAGTGACCTGCGGTTCTGGTCTCATGTGGCGCGCTGGAGCCTTGACCTGTTGGCGCGATCGAAATTTCTACCAGGGCTGGAAAGTGTTGATTCGATGACGGTCGCTCGCTGGCAGCCGTTGCTGGACAGTGCGGTGGATCAGGTGCGGCTCAAGCATTTTGCGGATCGGATGCCCATTGTCTGTCGGCTGTATCAGCAGGAAGCAGATACCCTGCCGACGGCTTTACCCGCCGACACGCCCCATCCGTCCGCTGGCACTCCCCTCGCGATCGCGCTCCCAACCTCACCCCAAGGGCTGCTTCACGCCTTTCTCCGCGGCACGCTCGATGCCCAAATTCGCCTGCTGGCGTCTCAGCTATCCTGGGCGACAACTACCGAAAAACCGGCTTCCGGTGCGGCCAAAGCGGTCGCGGTTACATCCCCGGTTCGGGAGTGGTTACACGCGCTCGCGCAACCGATCGCGGGCATCAATGCTGGTGGGCTAGAGTCGCTGACAGCGGCACTCGCCACCTGGACGGCCCCGCTACAATACCAGGGCATACAGCATCTCTTTCGCACCTGTCTTTACCTGCATCCTCCCCAACCGGGGCAAAGCCAGTGGCAGCTGGAGTATTTTTTGCAGGCGGCTGATGACAGCGAGTTTCTGGTCAGTGCGCCAACCATTTGGGGGAATCCGGTGGAGCGGTTGCAGTATCGGGGACGCACCATCGATCGCCCG
The DNA here is from genome assembly GCA_021323955.1 of Oscillatoriales cyanobacterium Centralia_MAG_596. Taxonomy (GTDB): domain Bacteria; phylum Cyanobacteriota; class Cyanobacteriia; order Leptolyngbyales; family Leptolyngbyaceae; genus Stenomitos. The sequence continues at coordinate 17,143 of JAJPKC010000479.1, forward strand.
CAAGAAACGCTATTGATGGGGTTAGGGCTGGCTTCGCGTCTGTATGCGCCGATCGAACCCAGCTTGCAGGAACCGCGACCCCAATTTTGCCCGCTGACGGCCCAGCAAGCCTATGACTTTTTGAAGACTGTGACCTGGCGCTTACAGGACAGCGGGTTGGGCGTTGTGCTGCCGCCGAGTCTGTCCAATCAGGGTGGTTGGGCCAGCCGACTGGGGCTAAAAATTCAGGCGCAGTCGGCCAAACTCAACAAAGGTCAGGTACGACTGGGACTGCAAAGCCTGCTCAACTTTCGGTGGGAACTGTCTATTGGTGGACAGAGCCTATCGAAAGCGGAGTTCGATCGCCTGGTAGCTCTCAACGCGCCGTTGGTTGAGATCAATGGCGAGTGGGTAGAACTGCGCCCTCAAGACATCCGTGCAGCCCAAACGTTCTTTGCCAGCCGCAAAGACCAAACGGCTCTATCGCTTGAAGATGCCCTACGCATCAGCACAGGCGACACGCAGACGATCGAAAAGCTGCCGGTCGTCAGTTTTGAAGCCTCTGGCCCTCTGCAAGAACTGATTACCACGCTCAGCGGCAATCGCCAAATTGAAGCACTGCCCACACCCAGGCGTTTTCGTGGCGAACTGCGTCCTTACCAGTCGCGTGGGGTGGGGTGGCTGGCGTTCCTGGAGCAGTGGGGACTGGGGGCTTGTCTGGCAGACGATATGGGGCTGGGAAAGACCATTCAGCTCATCGCGTTTTTGCTGTACTTGAAAGAGCAAAAGACGCTGGAACATCCGACGCTGCTGGTCTGTCCGACCTCGGTGTTGGGTAACTGGGAGCGCGAAGTCAAGAAGTTTGGGCCAGACCTGGTCACCTTTCTCTATCACGGAGACAAACGGCCGCAAGGGAAAGCCTTTGTCAAAGCGGCTCAGGGTAAAGACCTCATCATTACGAGCTATGCCCTGATCTATCGTGACCTCAAAGACCTGCAAAGCATTTCCTGGCAGGGGATCGTACTGGATGAAGCACAGAACATTAAAAACCCGGATGCCAAACAGTCACAGGCCGTACGCCAGTTAGATGCCCAGTTTCGCATTGCGCTAACGGGAACTCCGGTAGAAAATCGACTCTCGGAACTCTGGTCGATTCTGGATTTTCTCAACCCTGGCTATCTGGGGCCCAAGAACTTTTTCCAGCGACGATTTGCCACCCCGATCGAGCGCTATGGAGATACGGCATCGCTGCAAACCCTGCGATCGCTGGTGCAACCCTTTCTGCTGCGCCGTCTCAAGACCGATCGCGATATCATCCAGGATTTGCCCGACAAGCAAGAGATGACGGTGTTCTGTGGACTGTCTTCCGAGCAGGCGTCCCTTTACCAGCACACGGTCGATCAATCGCTGAAGGAGATCGAAGCGGCAGAGGGCATCCAGCGTAAGGGCATCATTCTCGCGCTGCTCGTTAAGCTAAAGCAAATCTGCAATCATCCGGCCTTGTATCTGAAGGAGTCAGACGGGGGGGCGGGAACAAGGGGACGAGCGGGCAGGGAGACAACCTTGTTAACCGCTCAAAGCGCCTTCCAATCCCGATCGGGTAAACTGCAACGGCTGGAGGAAATGCTAGAAGAAGCGGTGGCAGAAGGCGATCGCGCCCTCATCTTCACCCAGTTTGCCGAGTGGGGCAAATTGCTCAAGGCCCATTTAGAGCAACAGTTGGGACGCGAGACCCTGTTCCTCTATGGCAGTACGCCGAAAAAGCAGCGCGAGGAGATGGTCGATCGCTTTCAGCACGACCCGCAAGGCCCCCGCATCTTCATCCTGTCGCTCAAAGCGGGTGGTGTCGGGCTAAACCTGACCCGCGCGAACCACGTGTTTCACTTCGATCGCTGGTGGAACCCGGCAGTGGAAAATCAGGCCACCGATCGCGTTTTCCGTATCGGGCAGACGCGCAATGTCCAGGTGCATAAATTTGTCTGCAATGGCACCCTCGAAGAAAAGGTCCACGAACTCATCGAGAGCAAGAAAGCGCTGGCAGAAAACGTCATTGGTGCTGGTGAAAACTGGCTCACCGAGCTGGATACGGATGCCTTGCGCGACCTGCTTCTGCTCGATCGCAGCGCCATTATTGGTGAAGAGTAGTTATCGCTGTGGCCGGCAAGCTCAGGACATAGCCAGTCGCAGGATAGTCGATTCTGGATTAGGCTGGCTGACTCGCCGCCGTCAGCCTGAAATGGCCACGGCTATATTTAGTGAAGAGTGCCGTTAGACCAACTCTTCCTCTTTGTGCGTCAGGATGGTGCAGTCCGATTTGGGATGGGACACACAGATGAGTACATAACCTGCCGCAATCTGATCCTCATCTAAATAAGACTGTTCTGACTGATCGACCGACCCTGAAACGAGCTTTCCAGTGCAGGTCGAGCAGACACCCTGGCGACACGAATAGGGCAGTTCCATCCCCTCATTTTCAGCCGTTTCAAGAATGTATTGATCCTCCGGCACAGCTACAGTCTGGTCAATACCTTCTGCTTCATTCTGGAGCTTGATCTGATACGTTGTGGCCATCGAAGTTCACCTTGTCGTCAATGGATGTGGGCTAAAGCACTTATCATCAAACGCAATCGAGGTTAAGCGTAGCCTGACTCAGCCAGCAACTTCTCTACCGCAAGGCAGCCTCGCTCAAAGAGCCTCGTCTACTTTGGGGTAGATTGCGCCCGATCGCTGAACCAATCCCTGCTCGATTGCAAAACCGACCCGGCACAGCGCCCCATATCACCGGACGATTAACGTTGATCGCGGCCACTCTCCATGTGGTGGGGTCACAGACGAGTCAGAAAGCTGACTCAAATGGCGGTTGCTGTCGCTGGTAGCGGCCTCGGCTTTTGGATCAGCCCTGATGGTTGCGTTTGGGGCTGCCTTACCGGACGATCGCGGCCAACCCCATAAATAAAACCCTCCACCATAGCCACGTCTCTCAGCAGAGAACACGGCAGGGTCGAGGGTTCATCAACTCAAACCAATGTCAACAGGATGAATTCTATGGCTTAGGCATCGTCTAACGCTGCAATACCAGGCAATTCCTTCCCTTCCAGCAGTTCCAGACTGGCACCGCCGCCCGTTGAAATGTGGCTCATCTGGTCGGCCACCCCAACTTTTTCCACTGCCGCCACAGAATCACCGCCGCCAATAATGGTGATGGTGCCAGTTTTAGTCAGGTCTGCCAGGGAACGCGCGATCGCCTCGGTGCCCACCGCAAACTTGTCAAACTCAAATACACCCATGGGGCCATTCCAGATGACCGACTTACAGGTAGACAGCGCGTCCTGAAACACCTTCACCGAGTCGGGGCCAATGTCTAGACCCATCCAGCCGTCGGGAATATTTTCAACGCTGACGGTCTGAGCATTTGCATCAGCAGCAAAGTTATCCGCCACTACGACATCCGTTGGCAACAATAGATCGACGCCTTTTTCTTTCGCTTTGGCTTCCAGTGCTTTCGCCAGTTCGAGTTTGTCTTCTTCCACCAGCGACTTACCGACATTCAAGCCCCGCGCTTTGTAGAAGGTGAAGATCATCCCACCGCCGATGAGGAGCTTATCGACCTTATCCAGCAGGGTTTCAATGACCGTGATTTTGCTCGAAACTTTGGATCCCCCGACGATCGCCGCGAGTGGACGCTGCGGGTTTTCGATCGCATCCTGCAAAAATTGCAGCTCTTTCTCGATCAGGAAGCCAGCCACAGAGGGCTTGAGGTAGTGGGTGACGCCTTCGGTCGATGCATGGGCGCGGTGCGCGGTGCCGAACGCATCGTTAACATACAGGTCAGCCACGGCTGCCAGTTGTTTCGCAAATTCAGGGTCGTTTTTCTCTTCGCCGGGATGAAAGCGGACATTCTCTAGCAACAGCACATCACCACTGTTCAGCGCTGCAACCTTTGCGGCAACGTCATCGCCGATCGAGTCGTCAGTTTTCACGACGGGCTTGCCCAGTAGCTCGGACAACCGCTTTGCCACTGGAGTGAGGCGAAACTTGTCGGCCACCCGAGAGGCATAATCGTCGCCCTTCGGACGCCCAAAGTGACTCGCCAAAATTACCTTCGCGCCTTTTGATGTTAAATCTTGAATCGTCGGCAAAGCGGCACGAATGCGAGTATCGTCTGTAATATTGCCCTGTTCATCTAACGGAACGTTAAAATCTACTCGAACGAGGACGCGTTTACCGGACAAATCAGAGGATGATAAATTTGCTAGAGTCTTCTTGGGCACCGCAACAACCTCCTAAATGAGTCTTTTTACCTATTGTACCGAAGTGTGTGTCTTCGGTAATGCTGACTATGTTTAAGACCGTACTTTTTCCGATCGACCGTAGCCGTGAGTCCCAACAGGCGGCTGAAACCGTTGCTGGCGTGGTTAAACTGCATCAAAGTCGCCTGATTTTGCTGTCCGTCGTTGAACCACCGACCGAAGACGCCGCGAACGATCCCATGACCTCCCCTGAAGCGATCGCCGAGCTGTTAACCACAGCAAAAGCGCTTTTTTCGCAGCAGGGCATCGAGGCAGACGCGATCGAGCGCGAAGGTAAACCCGCTTTCACGATCTGCGATGTGGCTGACGAAGTGGACGCTGACCTGATTGTGATGGGCTGTCGCGGCCTGGGGCTCACGGACGAAGGCGTGTCCGATAGTGTCACCAACCGCGTCATCAACCTGTCGCCTTGCCCTGTACTGATTGTGCCGTAGACCCGTCGCTCACGATTTCAACCCCATCGAGCGGGATCTAATCGGTAGTAGCGTTGCAGCACCGCGTAGAGGTGTGGATCGGTACGCTCCATTGCGGCGGGCTTTTCAAAAAAGGTCTCGGTGGCAACGGCGAAAAATTCGGCGGGATTGGTCGCACCATAGGCATCGATCGTGGTGTTTTTGCCGTGCTCAATCTCCCGTTGCAAGGTTTGGTATGACTGGGTCAATACCTGTGCCCAGGTTGCGCGATCGACCCGGTGGTCTAAAATGGGTACGCCATCGGTCAGTCCATCCTCCTGGTCAAGCTGGTGGGCAAACTCATGCAGGATCACGTTGTTGCCATCGTGCGGGTGCGTGATGTCGTATTGAATATCACCCCAGGACACCACCACAATGCCCTGATCCCACGATTCGCCGCGTCGTGCCACCTTTTTCTCCTCCACGAATAAACCGCTGATCGACTCGGTGGTGTTGACAAAAAATGCCGTGGGATAGACAAAAATGGTATTCAGCTTGGGATAAAACTGCTCTTTCTGCCCCAACAACAGCAAACACGCCTGCGCCGCGATCGTGACTTTGATTTCGTCCGTGATGCTCAATCCGCCGCAGCCCGTAAATGATTTCTCCGCCAGGAATACTTGAATGTACCCACACAGTTGACGCTGCAACGATTCTGGCAAACGCGGGTACAGGGGCACATTGTGATCGAGGATCGATCGCCAGGGTTTAGGAAAGGCGCGATCGCGCAGACGCTGGCGACGCCACTGCGTCAATCGTGGTGCAGCCAAGATCAACCCGACGACGATGATGAGAATGCTTAAAAACAGAATCGTCTGCACCATACCAAGGCTTGATAGCGCGTGAAGCGATCGAGCGTCTCTCCCTACATTTACTGTATCTCAGGCAACAGCACCCTATTGACAGTCAACAGGAATCGCCCTGGACACCGAACAGGTGATTTCAGACCTCGACTGCGTCATTCCTACGCGTGTTATGCCGAACGTTTCACCTGAGTAGCGAACTTAAAGTGTGATACCGACTCCTTCTGTCTATCCACTCATTACGGGATCTTAGGTGGAAACTTTCCGCCTAATAATTGTTAGACCGCTTAAATTATCTGTGGGAACATCTCCCTGAGCTTGTTTGCCTGTGTTCAGGGTTAAGTTACTGCTAGATTATCGGTGGAGTAGGCAACGCTAAGTTCTTGTCGAATAGATCTTCCCTTACAATTCTCAGTTTATTGATGGCTTGTTAAGCTGTCCTATAGTAGAGCAAGCACTGAATTGTTGCCTTAGCAGAAGCATCGAATGAACAAACTTGATCGATCAAAAAGTCAGACATCAGCTACGAGTTTGGGTGCTGAGGAACTCTACTTCAAGCTTTGGGAAAGAGAGCAAGAGCACACAAAGACTCGCTGGAACGTGACCACTTTCTTTGTAAGCATCAGTTTTGCCATCTTTGGCTTTTCGCTCCAAACTCAGAATCCACCCGTGCCACCGATTATTTCCCATGGCGTAGCTTTAGCAATTTATTGGTTCGCCTTCGTATTGTTCTGGCGATTCAACAGTTTTACTACCTGTCTACGAGAGTATCTTCGAGAGATGGAGATTGCAGAACGTGTAGAGATGACTGTTCAAACCAGAGTTAACCAGGCGCTGAAAGGACAGTATAGTAAATGGCTTTCCACGCTTAATCTCATGCTATACTTCGGCATCCTTTACTCCGTAGCGGTTGGTCTGCTGTGGTGGCAAAGAGCAGTCTAACACTGCGTTGGAGCGGATGGACAGGAGATTCTGGTAATGTTGCAAAGGTAATCTGCTACCGCTCAACTTCACCGTTATACCGCTGTACGATCTGTTTGGACGCTTCGAAAAATCACTGGTTACTGCCTAATGCTTTAGTTATGCAGTCATGATAGAAACTTATAGAATAAGTTGAGTTGCACAATTCCAAATCTCTAAAGAATGAAAGTTCCATTTACCCAACCTTATTCAGACATTGGTGTTGCCATTGTCAACAAGATTTTTTCTAGGGCATCATGGATCTTCAGAGAACAACCTAAACACGATCTTGGCATAGATGCTCATATTGAGATAGTTGAATTTGGGGTATCAACAGGACAACTGTTTGGAGTTCAGATTAAGACAGGGCACTTCAACAGAAGTAAGAATGGTGATTTAGTGCTGTACATTGACCGGGAGCATCGCTCTTACTGGTTGAACTATTCCATACCAGTATTACTGACTCTCTGTGAGGTGGAAACCGAGAAGGTTTATTGGCAAATCATCAATCTTGCCACCATTAAGTCAACTGGTAGAGGAGGCTATAAGATCAATGTGCCATGTTCTAATGAACTTACTCATATCAAAGTTAAAGAAATACAAGAAAACCTATTTGATAAAGATTTAGTTCTAGCAATAACGGCTTTACGTAAATGGTCAAGTCATCGAATTCTTCCAGAACCGGGAGAAATACACTATTTTGTGCAAAGGCTTCAGCTTGGCAGAGTTCCTAACGAGCTTTTAGCCTTTATTTTGTGCTCAGCATATATTAAAAGAGAAGAAATTGAAGATTGGAGTAATTACTCAAAAAAAAGTTTTTCAATGCGTCATTTCTTTCGACATTTGTGTGGACATTCATCACAGTTACTTGATGAAGACCAGGAATCTGTCGGAATAAGCGATTTAGGTAGTGGTATTTATCCTGATACGCTAGAAAATTTTATTGCTTGTCAGTTGGTCAATATAAATAAAGATGGTTTGCAGATTTATGTTGTAGGTATTGATGAACTGGAAGTTATTTATAAACCAGTCTTGCCTGAGAATTTAGGTGCATCATGGAAAGTGTTTGATTCTTGTATTAAATTCCTTAGTCAACGAAGGCTAGCAGATTTTTATGATGCAGTTGACGCAGTATAACAATTCTGGCGCAGCGGATTGACCTATAACGCTTGTGTTGAATGCAAAGGTATTGGCAACCGCTGACCAGACCCGTTCCGCAAGTGGCAGGATCAGCCCATCGCGTCAGCCTGACAACTCTGGCTTAGAGACCAGGTGAGGATAAAACCAAACTAGCCCTTCCCAGCCTCCCGTGAGCCGTGCCATAATGATGCGACTGTTGCCTGAGTACGCTAATGGTACAAGCACCTCCACGTTTAGACGCTATCCATAGCGTTGAAAGAGCTTTTGAGCCGAGTGTCGATTTACATTTTCGGTTGCCTGATCCAGAGGATGAGCAAATTCCTGAAATGGAGTTTCAGCAGCAGGTGGAGCAGGCGTGGCAGGTCTGCGATCGCTTTGACCTGCAAACCGATATCTGGCGTGGACGGATCTTGCGAGCTGTGCGCGATCGCGAAAAGCGTCATGGCGATGGACGCGGTACGGGCTTTCTCAACTGGCTGAAAGACCGGGAGATCAGCAAAAGTCAGGCGTATTCGATGATTGAACTGGCGAACAGCGCCGATACCCTGCTCGAAGGCGGCTACCTGGAACCCGAAGACGTCAACCAGTTTAGCAAACGCGCCTTTGTGGAAACGGCACATGCGGCACCAGAAGTGCAGCAAATGGTCAGCGATGCCGCGCATCGGGGCGATCGCATCACCCGTCGCGAAGTGCGTCAGCTTTCGGATGATTGGACAGCGATGACGTCCGACCTGTTGCCCACTGAGGTCAAGCAAAAGGCGGCTGACCACACCATTCCGGCAAAATACCTCGCGCCACTGGTGAAGGAGATGCAGAAGCTACCGGAGAGCCACCAGGTCTCCATTCGCGAGGCCGTTGCCGAAACGCCGGATGTCGATACGCTGAAACAGGCGACCTCAGAGGCCCGCTACCTGTGGCGCTATCTGGAAGCTGCTGCCAACGTCCAGGCACTCAACAACGAATCGCTGGATCTAGAGCAGGCGCTCGAAGAAGCGCTCCGCATCGGCTGTCTTAGCTCCACAGCCGACCTGGTCAATCAAGCGGCCCAACTGGAACAGACCGTCACGAAACTCTACCTCACGTGGAAGCGGCTGAATGCGCTGTCGGAACGCCTTTATCTGGATAGTGGGGCCAGTACCCCTCACCTGCGATCGCTCCTCAGCTGCATTGCACCTCTGTCCGGTGACATTATTGAGACGTCGTTAACGGGGCGGGGCGATCGCACGGTGCGGCTTCAGGTCCTCTCGAATGAGACGATCGACCTGGCCACGGTTGATCCTTCGGTGGCTTAGGTCGCGGATCTGGGCCATTCAGTTGCTTCAATTTCTCGCTTTTGCTACCGTTGTCGCCGATGGTATCGTTGCCATAAATAACGTGGGTTAAGCCATTGCTTGTAGCGTGCGGCGACCTCTTTGCCAACGAGCAACGCACCGCACCAGAAAAGTAGTTCACCCGAGACGGCCAGCCCAGGAGCGATGGTTGCTTTCTGAGCCAGTGTCAAAGGCAGGAACGGCACGGCAAAAACGGCTAACCAGACGAGAAAGGACACAATAATTAGGAACACACCCAGTTTCTTCACTCCCTTCTCCTCGCGCTTGATTCCTTTCTCCCTCTCATGATGAAGCATCTCTGTGTTTTTTGTGGTTCTAATCACGGCAGACGATCGACCTACAAGGCCGCTGCACAGTCACTTGGCAAGGCCATGGTCGATCGTGGCCTGGGTCTGGTATATGGCGGTGGCAATGTGGGACTGATGGGGACGATCGCCGATGCTGTGCTGGCGGCTGGCGGGGAGGCGATCGGCGTCATTCCCCAGGCGCTTGTAGCAAAGGAACTGGCGCACAATGGACTGACCCAACTGCACGTGGTTGGTTCCATGCACGAACGGAAAGCCATGATGGCCGATCTGGCGGATGGGTTTATTGCGCTTCCGGGTGGTTTCGGCACCTTTGAAGAATTCTGTGAGGTGCTGACCTGGGCGCAGCTTGGCTTCCATCAAAAACCCTGTGGGTTGCTGAATGTGGATGGTTATTACAACACACTGATCGCGATGTTTGATCACGCTACTGCGGAACAGTTTGTCCATCCCCGCCATCGATCGCTCGTCCTGGAATCGGACAACCCCGATCAACTGTTAGACAAACTGGCGACCTTTGCGCCAATCACGTATCAAAAGTGGCTCGATCGCGAAGAACTTTAGAGCCGCGAAAACTACGCCTACTCACGTCCGCCACGAAATTTTTCCGGCACTGCAATGGCTCACTGATGCCCTCCGATGGATGTCTGAGGGTAGGTACGACCCGCAAGCAACTTATCTCTTCTGACTGAGGAAAAGGCGGGGAGCAAGCAAGAGAATTAGTAGTGCAAATAACAAATGTAATTCCATCTTTATGCGTGTTCGCATTCATCGGGTGGAAGGAGGAAAAATGGCTTTAGGACATCACAAGCGCGCTGTTGGCACTTTTTCTAGTTATCAATCTGCTGAGACGGCAGTGCGGGAATTGAGAGACAGTGGATTCCCAATGGATCGTGTTTCAGTCATTGGTAAAGATTCCGATCGTGCGGCTGACATTGCTGGAGCAGACGCCAGTAGTCGGATTAGCGATACAGGCAAGCATGTGGCTCGCGATACCCAGGCGGATGAAGGTGCAAGAACGGGCGCGGCTACAGGCGGTGCGCTGGGTGGACTTACGGGACTATTGGTTGGATTGGGCGCGATCGCCATCCCCGGCATTGGCCCTGTGATGCTGGGTGGTGCGGTGGCTACCGCACTGGCAACGGCTATCTCCGGTGGCGCGATCGGTGCTGTAGCCGGTGGTTTGGTAGGCGCATTGGCTGGCCTGGGCATTCCTGAAGATCGTGCTCGCGTTTATAGCGATCGGGTGTCTAGAGGCGACTATCTGGTAATTGTTGACGGCTCGGAAGATGAAATCCGACGCGCCGAGGCCATCCTCAACCAGCGCGGAATCCAGGAATGGGGTGTCTACGACTCGACTGCCAATGATGTCGATTACACGACGGCTCGGACTGGCGACGTTACCACTCGTCGCGACCCATTGCTTTAGTACCTGTCCTTTTACTGGCTTGCAGCGATGGTATGCACGATCTCTGCAAGCCACTGATTTTTAGATGAGGAATCACACAATGAAAAAGATTATGCCCCTGCTCTTAGGTGGCGTTTTGATGGTTAGCGTGGCTGCTTGCAACAACGCTAAGACCACCTCCGATGCCCCCAACTCTACTGACAATAATGGTCAGGTGCCGAAGGCTCAGGACGCTCAAAATGCTCAGAAAGATGCTTCGAACGATGTTCGTAAGAATCAAATGGAGTCTGACATCCGGGCACGTGAGCAGCGTAACGACGTCGGTGGAAGTAAAGACAAACGGGCGGATGGCGACCTGGAAAGCGAAGTGCGGGATAAGCTGGAAGCTAACATTCCCAACGGTAAACTGACGGTAGACTCCAAGAATGGTGCAGTCACGGTTGCTGGAACAGTGCCGAATCAAGCCCAACTGGCCAAAGTAGAACCACTGGCGAAGCAGATCAAAGGCGTCAAGAGTGTTGCGGTGAAGGCAACTGTTGCCGCTCCAAAAGCGCAGTAGTAGGCCGATCGCACTCAATCATCAGTAGATCGACATCGACTGCAATAGAGTGTGGCAGGAGTGTTCCTGGCCACACTTTTGTTTGAGATACGGCGAATCATCGATCGCCCTGACCCAGGGCTTCGGGAACCCTAACGCCTGGTTCCGAGCCCTGTCCCGTAAGCTGCTGCCAAATGTGGTGTAGGGCGTGATTGACGAGTAGCTTTTCAGCAATGGAACAGTCGAGTTTTTCCATCAATGGAGCGATGTGGGCGGCCGTTACCATTGGAATGCCGTAGCTTGTGAGAACGGTCTGGTACGACTGATTGCGGTACGCCTTCACGGGGTCGTGTCCCTGAGCAAGCTGGTTCAGGTATTCGGTATCGGACATGCCGAGATCGACAATAAGCGGCTGATGATTTGGCATAGCGGTAGGTGTAGTAGCAGCGCGATCGCACAGCGCATTGGATTTCCAGGTCAGAATGCCCCGGAATGCGATCCAACGCTCGAAATCAGACGTGATCGCACACTCTCTACATCTATCCAAGGATAGAACGCTCCGTAAATCTGCTGCGCTGATTACCAATCTTTCACAATGTCACCGAGTGCTGCAAGATCGAGATAGTCTACCGTAAAGGCGCGTCGCAGCAGATCGGGCGGTATAAATTCATCGTACTTTTGCAGCTTAGGGACTTCATCGTCGCCCAGCAACGCCTCTGCCTCGATCGCGCGGTTGGTGATCGACTTGATCTCGTGGTATAAACTCGTCGTTTTACATTTCCCCATATTGACGACCAGGAAATAGGGCGATCGTCCCGACACCCCCTTGATCTTGAGCGCTTCCCGGCAGTGGAGGCGAAGCAATCGCTCTAACGTCCGTACCGCGATCGTGCCAGCCCAGGGGAGAATGCAGCAGGCGTTTCCTTCCAGGGGTAAGAGGTGACTACTCGCAATGCCTTCTTTCTGCGCGAGTTTGCGGGCGGCGGCCAGTCGTGCCTTGGCACCGGGTTGCAGGTAGGCATAGTCCATGTCTTCCAGAAGCGCCTGCCGCATCCGTTGCAATATACGCGTGTGAATGTTGCCGCTGCTGCCCCGCCAGGAGACAGTGGATGCCCCAATCGCGGACTTTACCTGAATCACCTTGCGCGAGTGGTTAACTTCGACCACCTCCCAGGTGCGTCCGGCTAGCGACAGGCGATCGCCCACGGCAGGTTGAACCACCACGCTGCCCAACTCCACCCCATCGCTCCAGACAGCGTAATCTTCGGTGTCGGGAAAGATCGCGTAGAACTTAAAGCTTTTGACAATGCGCTCTGCTGTCATGCCGATTATGAGGCCGTTTTCGGGCGTGCGCTGGATGTGGTCAAGCTCGATAAGGTGACGCAGCACTTGGCGAAAGTCGTCCTGGGAAATGGCTCGAAATGGCGGCAGCGGCAGCACGTGCTGTGCCAGCGCTGCCGGAGACAGTTCGCCCAGGGCCACCAGCGTGCTCAAGGTCTGCTGATAGAGCAGGCTAAAGGGATACTGCAGTGGGGCAATCGGCTCGATCCACTTTTCCTCCAGGTAAAGCTGGATGACCGCAATGCACTGGAGCAACTGCCACGGAATGAGTTCGGGTAGAGATTCGCCGCCTGTGGGTTTGTCTTCGGCACACACGAACCGCATATCGGCGGGACTGCCGCGCCGCCCCGATCGCCCCAACCGCTGCAAGAAACTGGACACTGATGGGGGAGCCTCAAGCTGGATCACGCGATCGAGCTGTCCCAGGTCAATCCCCATTTCAAACGTAACCGTGGCAGCGGTGACAGTCGGACTGGTGCGATCGCGCATGGCCGTTTCAGCGGCTTCGCGGAGGGGAGCCGCAATGCTGCCGTGGTGGACATGATAGACATCGGGAAAGCCCTTTGCTTCAGCAATTTGTCGCAGAGAGGCAATGACCGTCTCCGTTTCACTGCGCCCGTTGGCAAAGATCAGACATTTACGGGACTGGCTCTGGTCAAACAAGTAGCGTTGATACGCGCTGAACGTGGAGTCGCGGGTGTCTCCTTTTGCCCGCACGATCAAGCTTGGCGTGTAGAAATGCTCCAGCGCCAGTTGAATGGTGCGTGGTTTGGCGGGGATCTGGGGCGTAATGACGGGTCGATTTGTCCCCGATCGCAGCCAGTCTTCGGCCATAGTGTAATCCCCCAGCGTGGCAGACAGTCCAATCCGACGGGGATGGTTGTCTGTCAGGCGGGCCAACCGCGAGAGTTGGCAGAGAATTTGGGCACCGCGATCGGAGCCAATAAAGGCATGAATCTCATCAATGATGACAAAACGCAAATCCCCAAACAGACGCTTCAGCTCTGTACTCTGGTTAATCAGCAAGCTTTCCAATGATTCGGGTGTAATTTGCAGAATGCCCTTGGGCCGCTTGAGCAAATTCTTTTTGCGGCTCTGCACCACGTCGCCATGCCATGCCCAGACTGGGATCTCTGCTTGTTTGAGGAGGTCTGTGAGGCGATCGAACTGGTCATTGATCAAGGCTTTGATCGGGCCAATGTAGATCGCTCCCACGGTGGTCGGTGGATCGTCGTGCAGCCGCGTCAGTACGGGGAGAAATGCCGCTTCGGTCTTGCCCGATGCCGTTCCGGCGGCAATCAGCAGGTGAGCATCCGTGTCAAACAAGACCCGACAGGCTTCAACTTGTACCGGGCGCAGGTCTGTCCAACCCTGGCTGTAGATAAATTCTTGAATGAATGGCGCAAGCCGATAGTAAGGAGAAGTCATAGTCCATCCAATCGATCGCGGGACATTACCGCTGGAAATGCACGCTGGTTGAAGGGTTGAGTCTGGCGAAAACGATCGTTTGGGTCAGAAGGCCGAGAACACAGCCCATCGAGAACACAGCCCATCAACCCAATAAATAGCTACAGCATATAGTCTCGGTTGGCGTTCTGGCTTGCCGCTGTACACAGTAGATGACGATGGCGATCGCAGCCGTTCTGAGAATCAATTGAAGTCGCTGTATCCAGCTTTACAAGCAATATTAAATCTTTCAGTTGTTATAAAGATTGAGTTTAATGGGCGATATACTCTTTGGCAAAAGTGAATTCCGCTCAAACATTGCATGTTTGTCTGTTGAGCAATCGCTAATAGAGTCTTAGGAGAATTGCAGATTATGAATCTTATTGCGTGGATTATTTTAGGATTGGTGGCTGGCGCGATCGCAAAAGCAATCTATCCCGGCACTCAGGGTGGTGGGATCCTGGCAACGCTGGTGTTGGGTGTTGTCGGCGCATTTATTGGCGGTACGCTGTTTACGTTGCTGACAACCGGGACACTGGCGTTAGCGGCTCCTGGCTTCAGTATTGGCGGCATACTTGTGGCGATTGTTGGCGCAATTATTGCGATCTATCTGTGGAGTTTAATTAGCCGTCGGGCTGCTTAAAACCCTGAACGGTTGTTAATCGAAGCGCAACATTTGATCATCGGTCTTGAACACGTTTCAGAGATTGAGGGTAGGTGTTGCGCGTTTGCATTTTATACCGTAAATTCGGCGAATTCATTGCTCTCGTCGATCGCGTTTTGCGATTGCGATCGTGACGGTTGGAACGTCGAGCTGTGAATAATTTGGCTAAGCGTCATCTTCGGATGCTGCTGGAGGATGCTGAGCACGCTCATGAAATCACGCACCACTTCACCAGGCGTGAGTAAGGTTTCGGCACCAACGCGGCTGGCGATCGCGCTCAAAAAATCTTGCAGCTCGCGCTCTGTTAAGCGTGGCTTGGTGTCGTGGTGGGTGGCATGGATCTCCGATAACCGCTGCAGCAGTCGCAGAATGTCTTCCTGCGTCAGGGGTTCCAGCCGGATCGCCGGCCCCGAGACATCTTCCACCCCTCCTTTCACAAACCGACTTTTGGCCGTGCGGCGCTGCCAGGCCGGGTCACTGTACAGCCCTCGACGGGGGTCTTCCAGCAGTTGCGGGGTGCCGCCGATAATGGTGCCCAGATGCCCAACGCGGCCCTGCATCGAGTCATTAAACATCGCCAGCAGCTTATCGTAGTTGTTCTGACGCGACACAGCTGTAGTGATTTTATACAGATGAATGGCCTCATCTAAAAAAATCAGCAGCCCCTTGTAGCCAATGTCCGCGACGAACCGGGCAAAGAGCTTGATGTAGTCGTACCAGGTCTCATCATCGATAATGACCCGCACTCCCAGTGCCGCCCTTGCCTCTGTCTTCGTGGCAAACTCACCCCGCAGCCAGCGGAGAGCCGCCGCTTTCTTGCTGTCGTCATCCGTGCGGTAGCCAGACCAGTAAGCGATGATCACGTTGGCAAACTCAAAGCCATTCACCAGATCGGCCACGTCCTTGACCACTTCGCGGATCTTCGCTTCAACCTGGCCATCGAAGCCATCGTCGTTTGGTTTTTTTCCGGTTTCCTGAGCGACCTGCGTTTGAATGCCAGCAATCCAGCGTTCCAGGATGATGGTCAGTGCGCCGCCATCGGGACGACTCTTGGTTGCCAGGTTATGCATTAGCTCCCGGTAGGTGGCAAGACTGGCCCCGTTGCTGCCAGCCAACCGCCGCTCTGGGGTGAGGTCTGCGTCCGCAACGACAAAGCCCTGCTCCATTGCATGGTTGCGGAGCAGTTGCAGCGTGAAGCTTTTGCCCGCGCCGTACCGTCCAACGACAAAGCGAAAGCTGGCTCCACCCCCAGCAATGGCCTCCAGGTCTTGCAGCAGTGCCTGCACTTCCCGTTCGCGCCCCACGGCGATATGTTCCAGCCCCACACGGGGCACTACGCCAGCGCTGAGCGCATTGATCAGCGCGGTCGAGACTCGTTTGGAAAGTTTTTGAGAAGACATGGGCGTTGAAATGCTAGGTTCATTTGTACCAGGGCGATCGCCTATTCACCATAGTAAGACCTGAAACGCCATAACCTTGCATTCCCGTGCAGGATTCATCATGATGGCGATACCGAAAGATTTAAACAATGCAGTCGATCAACACGGTAATTTCACGGAATAGTGTGCTCGATCATACGAAAAGCTTGCTAGGATTTGATCACGTTGGATAGCGCCGTGCCCCCTCTTAATTCGGTGCAAGGTTTCGATTACGTCTTTGTTGCTTATGCTCTCGGCAACGACGTAAAGGCCCTCGGCGATGACGTAAAGATGGCAAAGGATTGATTGCCAACTGGACGCTTAGAGTGCAAACGGCTCCGTTCCCTGTATCGTTCACCCGTTGAAATTTCTACTCATTGTGTAGATAATGTGCGACTGTCGATCGCTACAGGTCGGCCCGAATTCGTTTTTGAATACCTATGCTTCAGCACTCAGACTGGTCTACCCGGACGTGTACCGCCTCACCCTTCGATCAAAAGGTGGATGCAGCCTGCTGGACAGCGCCGATGGTTTCAGACGGGTTCAGACTGCGGCAGCTTGAAGCCGATCTGGACAGCGAACGCTGCCTGAATCAGTTGGGGCAGCGCTTGAATGCCTGTGTGTCGGCGGCTCTGACGGCAGAGCAGACCGTCACCGTACCCTATACTGCGCTGCTTTCGCAAATTTTAGTGGATGTGCTGAGTGCAGCGCAAGGTGTTGCATGGGCTGCTGTGCTGTTGGCAGATGATCGGCATGCTCCGATGGATGCCGATCGATCGGCGACGGTTGTGGTGCGTGCGGTTGCGTCTGCGCCTGCTGAGGCCGAACTGCCAGACGCCTTATTGGGTACGATCAGCCCCACTCCTCTCACGGTTGGGCAGCCGTTTACAGCCCGACAAATTGGTGACTGGCAGGCGCAATGCCCCAATTGCCTCTGGCCGATTGAGGTGGGTGCGGCGCTGGTTGGCTGGCTGTGGCTGGCTCCGGCAGTCGATCCATCCGAGCGACTGGACGCCGAATTAGCGGCCTACAGCGATTGTTTGCGATCGCGGTTGGTCGCACAGAGCCTCGATCGATACATCACAGCGCTGCATCAGATCGAACTCATCCAGCAGCAGATGCAGCAGCAGATGGCGTTAACCAACCGCAATCGGGAACTGGCGCAAACCAATCAGCTAAAAAGCGAATTTTTAGCCAACACCAGTCATGAGATCCGCACACCGCTGAGTTCGATTTTGGGCTTCACCCATTTAATGCGAGAGCAGGGCTTCAGCCCAAATAATTTGCGGCATCAGGAATACCTCAACATTATTCTGTCCAGTGGTCAGCATTTACTCGCGCTGATCAACGACATTTTGGATTTGTCTAAAATCGAGGCAAACCAACTCGACCTGCACTGGGAACCCGTGGCGGTCAAAGCGGTGTGTCAGACAGCAATGACGCTGGTACGTGAGAAGGCCAATGACAAGGGCCTCGCCCTCAAACTTGAGATTGCTCCCGATGTGGAGTCGTTTGTGGCCGATGCGCTCAGACTCAAGCAAATGCTGTTCAATCTGCTGTCCAATGCACTGAAGTTTACGCCAAAGGTCAGCGTGGGGCTTCAGGTTACAGCGATCGAAAATCATCTGCACTTTAGCGTCTGGGACACGGGAACCGGGATTTCGGATGAGCAACAGCAGTTGCTGTTCCGCCCGTATTCTCAGATCGCAAATGCGGCGGCGGGTCGTGATGAGGGGACGGGGTTGGGACTGGCGCTCACACAAAAACTTGCAGAGCTGCACGGTGGTTGGGTGGAAGTGAGTTCCAGCCTGGGTTGGGGGTCACGCTTTACGGTGGTATTGCCGCTGGTGCCGATCGCGCCGACCGATAGCAATAGTATCGCCGATCACCCAATGCAGACGCACCCCGCTCAATTGCCGCCGCGATCGTCAGCCGATTGCTCAGACGCAGTGGCCCCAGACGCGATCGCGCTCATCCACCCAGAGTCCACACCCCGCGGTGATCGTTACCCGTCGAACGCCAGCAAGGTGGTGGCTCGGTCAAACCATCTTTTGCTGGTTGAGGATAATATCTACAACGCAAAACTGATGCTGACGTACCTGGGTAAGCTGGGCTACGAGCTGACCTGGGTAAAAGATGGCGTCGCGATGCGACAGGCGTTGGCGCGATCGCTGCCCGCACTCATTCTCATGGATATCCACCTGCCTGGAGAAGATGGGTTAGCCTTAACGCAGCAGTTGAAGGCCGATAAGCGCTATCAATCCATCCCCATCATTGCGCAAACGGCAATGGCCATGACGGGCGATCGTGCCCTCTGTATCGAAGCGGGAACGGTGGAATACATCTCGAAACCCATTGATCTCAAAACTCTGGCCCAACTAATCGGTCGATATGTCGAGGGTTTGAAGGATTAAACGTTGCGCGATGTTTGGATGACTGAGCCGCACCTGCGAGTTGGGGGGTGGGGTGTAAGGATGCTGACGACGCTATTCGCAAAAGAATCGATCTAATCCCTGGGTTTTGCGTGGAGATGGGTGGCGCAATACCATACGTGTTACTGCAGGCGGGTTGCTGGTCAAGGTGCAAGATGGCATTATGGGGCAAAAGGTGATGCATTTGTATCACTTGAGCGATGATTGAAATCGCTGTTGCCATCCAACGTGTGGCAGCGGCGAGTCAAAACGTTGACCTGGCTCACCTGATGTTGCGGTTTGCGGTGTCCTCAGCGTTCTGGCCAAAGCTTATATTCTGTCCTCGTGTTTCTTTTCTATGCTTGATCTCATAAAGCTGGCTCAACAAATGCAGGGTATCAGCCAACAGCTTACGCTGGAAGCAACGGCGACTAGGCAGCGGCTCGATCGCGCGCAAACGCTCCTGGAGCAAGCCTATCAGCATCAGGAAACCCTGGTAGATCAGCAGCAGACCTGGCGCGATCGCCTCAGCTTTACAGCAGCCGAACCCGTTGAGCCGCTCAATCGTCGGATCGCGATTCCTGTCCCGCCCTTGGCGCACACAGTGATTGCTACCGATGGTTCCCAGATTGCGCCCAGCCACCACGAAATTGCCTACTGTTATTTAATTAACGTCGGGCGCATTGTGCTCCACTACGGGCAGAACCGCCTGCCATTGCTCGACAGCCTTCCCGAAGTGTTCTACCGTCCTGAAGATCTCTATGTCTCGCGCCAGTGGGGCATCCGCACGGAGGAATGGATGGGCTATCGGCGGACGGTGTCGGAGGCGATCGTGCTGGCGGAGTTAGGGGGGCAGGTAAAGGATCAAGGCGAAAGGATTAAGGCGAAATCAGAGTCTTCTGTTGATCCTGCATCCTTCATTCCTCATCCTGCGCTGGCGATGGTCGATGGCTCTCTCATCTACTGGTTCCTCGATTCGTTGCCGGGGGATGCGCGCGATCGCATTCTGCCCCCGATTCTCGAAGCCTGGGAACGTCTCCGTCTGGCGGGAATCCCTCTGGTTGGCTACGTCAGTGCGTCGCGGAGTGGGGAAGCGCTCAACTTCCTGCGGCTGCAAGCCTGCCCGTACGATACGCCGGACTGTGCCACGCATTGTGCTGGCCTGGGCGATCGCGAGGGGTTCCCGCTGGCCCATGCACCCTGTCAGGTGTTGGAGCCTCTCAAAGATGCGGCGCTCTGGTCGATCGCGCTACAGCCGGGACAGCGTAGCCCCCTCTGGCGCAGTTCGGCGCGGATTCTGGATCTCTACGGTGATCACCACATCTACTTCTGCTATGTCCATGTGGGCACCGAAATTGCCCGCGTTGAGTTTCCTGCCTGGGTTGCAGAGGACGTGAACTGGTTGGATACGGCCCTCAGCCTGACCCTGGCGCAGGTGCAGAAGGGCTACGGTTATCCGGTGGCGCTGGCAGAGGCGCATAACCAGGCCGTTGTGCGGGGGGGCGATCGCAGCCGCTTTTTTGCCCTGTTGGAGCAGCAAATGATCCGGGCGGGGCTCCGCAATGTCGGCACCTCTTACAAAGAGGCCAGGAAGCGGGGCAGCATCGCGTAGGGGAAAGGCTAAAGGCTGAAGGCTAAATGACCTTTTTTTATCCTTTATCCTTTAGCGCTTATACTTTCCACGTCCCAAGCCAGTCCAAAATCACTCGATTTACCTGCTCTGGGCACTCATCGTGCGGGCAGTGGCCAGCGTTTTCCAGCTCAACCAGCTGCAATTTGGGATTGTACTCTCCGTACTGGCTGGGGCGGGCAAACTGTTTGGGAATCATACGGTCTTGTTGGCCCCAGATGAGGAGCATCGGCACCGTGAGCGTGGGCAAGACTGTTTTGATGTGAGGGCTATGGCGTGGGTCAGTCACAGCGCTGAAAATTCTGGCGAACGCCTGCGCCGAACCGCGGTCTTGAGGCGGCTCGGCCAGAATGTCGATGAGTTCGTCGGTAATCGCGGTTGGTTGGGCATAGGCGATCGCGGCCCATGCCTTGACGAAGCCTGGTCGTCGCACCAGGGGGAACAGCACCCGCAGCAGGAGCGGTGAGAGCACCCAGCGTTTGATGGCAGCAACCACTGGGTAGAGCGCTTTGGGCATCATTTCGGCTTCCATTGCCAGGTCGGGGAGGCTGATCATGACAACGCCGGCCACCATTTCGGGATGGGCGGCGGCGATCGCCAGGCAGACCAGCGACCCGATTGAGTTGCCTACCAGCACGACAGGTGTTTGGATAAACGTTCGCCAAAAATCGTAAACTTGCTCTACCCACAGGTCGGTACGGTAGGACGCGATCGCTTTCTCAGAGGCCCCAAAGCCCAGCAGGTCGATGGCATAAACTGTGTGGTGCTCTGCCAGTGCATCCAGATTGTGACGCCAGTGCCCGATCGATGCGCCAAACCCATGCAGCAAAATCAACGGCGTTGTACTGCCCGGTTGCGCTGCCCGGAGATAGGTGTAGCGAGTCTGCCAACCGCGCCAGACCCAGTCGCGCTGATTACCGACGCGTTGCCGCCAATGCAAAGATGTGGTCACGATCGCTCACGCCCTAAACGGTTTCATCAACTTCATCCACTACTCCAATTCTAATGGCCGATTCGGGTTGAATGGCGTTCAGACCCGCGTTCTCTATGCGCCTCTGGTAGGAATCGGTGGCATCGTCGATCGCGCTACCCTTTGAGGCATTGTTTCTCTGTCTGGCGTGTGGGTACTCCTCGCGCTGGGGCGCTAGCGATGGCATGAATGAACTGATTCAAACAATTAACCGTAGCCTGCTGGTCTGGGTAAGTCGCGCGATCGACCTTTTGCCCGCGCTCCTGCTGGCGATACTCGTCCTGGTCATTACCCGATACGGCGTCAAATTTGTCAGGCGACTGATCAAAGCCAGCTCAGAGCGCCTGATTCATAACGTGTCCTTACAGTTGCTTCTGGTGCAGGTGAGTGCCGTGGCCGTTTGGGTAGTGGGCATTCTCTTTGCCTGCACGCTGGTCTTTCCCAGTCTGCGCTTAGGCGACCTGATCGGGCTATTGGGTCTGAGTTCTGTGGCGGTTGGGTTTGCTTTCCAGGACATTTTTAAGAACTTTCTGGCGGGCATTCTCCTGTTGCTCAATGAACCCTTCCGCGTGCGGGATCAAATCATCATTAACGGGTATGAAGGCACGGTGGAGTCCATTACCCTGCGATCGACCCAGATTCGTACCTACAAAGACGAACGCATTGTGATTCCCAACGCGATCGTGTTCACCAGTCCTGTGCACGTGCTGACGCACTACCCATCTCGTCGCACGGACATAGCGATTGGGCTGGATTACAACACGCCCTTCCCCAAAGCCCGACAGGTGCTGACCGACGCCTTGACGAATGTAGACGGTGTCCTTGCCAGTCCCGCGATCGAAGTTGATCTGGTTGAGTTTGGCGACAGTGCGATCAACCTGGTGGTGCGCTACTGGACGCTGCCCCAAAAAGCGCAGGTGCGCCGCGTTCAGAGTGAGGCGATCGTGGCGCTCAAGCACGCCTGTGATGCGGCTGGGTTGAATATTCCCTACCCTATCCGCACGATCTATTTACCCCAACCGCAGCCCACAGACAACCACCAGCCGGCTTCAACCCGCTAATTTGGGGCGTCGATGCTGGATGGGGATGGCGCGTCTCTCCTCCCCCTACCGTCGTCGCTTAACTCCGCTGAGTTTGAGGACATCGGTAAACGTCGCGCAGTAGGTCGGCAATCCAAAGCTTTCGGGGCTGACGACCTGGCGATGCGTGAAGTGTCGGTAGTTCATCGAAAAGCGATCCCAGGGAGCCATTTTGATGCGAAATATTGCAATCAGCAGATTCGCCAGACCAAGCGTCAGCGGAATCCGAAAGTAAATGCGCTGCTTGAAGTAAATACAGGCATCCTCGATCGCCTGGTTGACCGTCACCATCTGATTACCCAACACAAGCTGGCGCGATTCATTCTTCGCAGGTGGGTGGTCAACTAGATGGCGCACAATTTGGGCAATGTCCTTACCGTGGATAAAGTGAAAGCTGCCATCGGCCTTGAGAAACCGCAAAAGCCCAATCCAATTAACCACCTGAGCAATACCGGACGAGACATGTGATTGCGGCTTGCAGGCGTCGCCCCCCAATAGCAGCGTAGGAAAGAGGGTCGTGATTTTGGGTGCGATCTTGAGCCCCGCCAATTGCTGAAAGCAGAGGTACTTCGATCGAATATAGTCCGTACCGAGTATTTCTGCTTCTTTAAGCGGTTGGTTGTTGCGATTGAGAATGCTGGCTGTTGAAAAGTAAATTGCCTGCTCACAAACCTCGGGGTCGAGCAGGTTCAGCAGCCGCAACGTTTTAGTCACATTCGTGTCGTAGACTTCCTGCGCGCCGCCCCAGGCCGTTGCAATCAAAATGGCACAGTCGATCGTTTTGAGCAGATCACTAAACTGGTCAATTGAACGCAAGTCTGCCTGCAAAATTGTAATGCCGGGACGCGCACGATAGTCAAAATTCAGCTTGTCTGGATTCCGGACTAGCAGAAAAAGCTCGTGCTTAGTTTCTTGAATCAGAGCTTCGACTAAGTAGTGACCAATACAGCCACTCGCGCCAGTCACAAAAATCCGCTTGGACGTCATCGAGGTTAAGCATGAACGGCTAACAACTGATCAGCCTGTTTGCCGATCTCAAAGAAAAAGGCGGCATTTTCTTCAGGCGTGTTCGGTAGGATACCATGCCCTAAATTGAGAATGTGCTTTTTATTTCCGGCTTTACGAATGGTGTCCAGGATGCGATCGCGAATAAACTCCTTGGAGCCAAACAGCACACCGGGATCAAGGTTGCCCTGGACAATCATTTCCTTGCCCAACCGCGTGCGTGCATCCGCCATATCCACCGTCCAGTCAATGGTGAGAATGTCGGCTCCAGACTTCGCCATACGCTCCAACAGCCCGGCACTATCGCTCACCAATAAAATTAACGGTGTGTCTGGGTGCGTCTCTTTGATTTGGCGAAAGACACGCTGCTGGTATGGCAACGCAAAGGTTTCGTAGTCTTGGGGACTGAGCTGACCGGCCCAGGAGTCAAACATCTGCACCACCTGCGCACCCGAATCGATCTGATAGCGCGCATAAACCGCGATCGCGTCTGCAAGCTTCGTCAGGAGCTGATGCAGCAGCGAGGGGTTGGAGAAAGCCATGTGCTTGATGATGGAGTAAGTCTTAGACCCCTTGCCTTCAACCGCATAGGCGGCCAATGTCCACGGTGCACCGACAAAGCCCAGCACGGTCGATTGGTTGCCCACTTCGGCGCGCAGTGCCTGCAGGATGGTCTTGATAAAGGGCAGCGCCACTTCTGGCTCAAGCGGACGCAGCTGCTCAACCTGGGCTTCGGTGCGTATGGGATCAGCGATGATTGGGCCTTTGCCCTCCGCAATGTCCATCTCGATCCCCAGTCCGGGGAGCGGCGTCACAATATCTGAAAATAAAATTACTCCGTCTGGCTGAAAGGCTCGCCAGGGCTGCAGCGAGATCTCGATCGCCACTTCGGGAATTTCGGAGCGATCGCGAAAGGACGGATACTTTTCCCGGAGATCCCGATAGGCTTTCATGTAGCGACCGGCCTGTCGCATCATCCATACGGGCGGACGGTCTAACACTTCACCACGTGCCGCCCGCAACAGGTAGGGAGCCTGGGTTGTCCCGGTCATGTACGCTTCGTCCTAGTATCTTGCATTGCATTTGTTAGCTTATCACCCTGAGAACACCGTTTAGACAATCGTTCTGAGTTTTGCTATCGGCAATGGGCTGCAACCGTAAATTCTCCACTGCTACATGCGACAGAATTTGTTACTATTACTTACTGATGTCGTGCTGGTGTAGCTCAGTTGGTAGAGCAGCTGATTTGTAATCAGCCGGTCGCAAGTTCGAGTCTTGTCACCAGCTTGCACAGCAGAACCCTCGGAACGATTTTGTTCTGAGGGTTTCAAGTTTTTAGACCACCAGCAGAATTTGTCTGGCTTCCGATCCACTGGGCTACTTACTCCTGGCTGACCATGCGCCTGATATCAGCATCAAAAGCCCACCCGCCAGGATCGCGATCGCCACGCCGCCCAAGATCATGTCCATTCCATTCAACGTTTCCATCGGTTTGCTCCAGTTTGAGTTACGTGAACGGCCCGGATGGGCTGGGCGATCACCAGGTTTGTTGTTCACTGAGTGGGGTTAATCATAACAGAGTGGTCTAACGCCGGGTGCAACCGTTAAGACGGTCACTGCTCGTCATGACCGCACGACCTCCCCCTAAGCCGTGATCGCCGATCTTGCGGCTTGAGAAACCTTAAGGAAACTGTTAGCTTTCAGCGTTCGGTCAGTAGCCAGCGAAACAGTAGATTAAAGCTTTTGGATGATAGTCTCCCTTCGTAAAATCCCCGGCTACGATGACGTTGGAGTATTAGACGATCGCGGCATTCCGTTTTATGCCGATCGCTCTCTAGTTTGTTCGCTTCACCGCGATCGCTTCAACCTGACACCCTACATATTTGATTGGGAGACACCCATGGCGAAGAACCTGCTTGAGCAACTGCGTGAGATCACTGTTGTCGTCGCCGATACGGGAGACATTCAGGCGATCGAAACCTTCAAGCCGCGGGATGCGACCACCAATCCCTCACTGATTACGGCCGCAGCCCAAATGCCGCAGTATCAGGAGATTGTGGATGAAACCTTGAAGCAGGCGAAGATTGACGCGGGTGCGGGCGCACCCAAAGAAAAGATTTTGACCTTAGCCTTTGATCGCCTCGCCGTTGCATTTGGTCGCCGCATTCTCAAAATCATTCCTGGCCGTGTGTCAACGGAAGTGGATGCGCGGCTGTCTTACGACACGGAGGCGACGATCGCTAAAGGGCGTGACCTCATTGCCCAATATGAAGCGGCGGGTGTGACCCGCGATCGCGTTCTGATTAAGATTGCCTCGACCTGGGAAGGCATCAAAGCGGCTGAAATTCTGGAGCAGGAAGGGATTCACTGTAACTTGACGCTGCTGTTCGGTATCCATCAGGCGATCGCCTGTGCCGAAGCTGGCGTGACGCTCATCTCGCCTTTTGTTGGTCGCATCCTCGACTGGTACAAGACCAGCACCGGCAAAGAGTATGCACCGACTGAAGATCCGGGCGTCTTGTCCGTTACCCAGATCTATAACTACTACAAAAAATTTGGCTACAAGACCGAAGTGATGGGTGCCAGCTTCCGTAACATCGGTGAAATTGTTGAGCTGGCGGGCTGTGACCTGCTGACCATCTCACCTGTACTGCTGAAAGAGCTGCAAACCACTGAAGCTGACTTGCCCCGCAAGCTTGACCCGGCTAA
>JAJPKC010000236.1 GCA_021323955.1 Oscillatoriales cyanobacterium Centralia_MAG_596
ACAAGAGTCAACTTACTGTGTGAATGTTCCAGGGGGAACCGCTGAAGTTTCATTGAATGGACTAAAGGCAATTTTGGGGCAGGTCGAGGCGGAGCTTTATCACAGTGAAATCTACGGGCAAATGCTGGCGAGCCTGAAAGCCTTACCCGAGGATGTCAACCGCCAGGTGCAGTGCGTGGTCAGAGCTGTGGGCCGAGAAGCCATCCGGTTGGCGATGCGGAAACTTCTACGCAAAAAGCCGTCCGGCACAGTTTTAACGAGCGATCGCAGCTTTGCAACGGCTACATTACCAGCCGCGCCCGTGAGTACGCTACCACCCGCGCCTCCGCCACCACCGCCACCAAGCACCCTGGAACCGTCTCTGATCAGCAGTGCACAGGTTCAACCTGAAAATGTGACGGCGATCGCGTCGCCAGTGGCCCTCTCACCGCGCCACGAACGCACAATGCTGTACCCCCCGCCGACCCCACGATACGTCAAAACGAAGTCTCGCAAAAAACTCAGCAAAAAAGAACTGGCGGCACAGGCTGCCCTGCAAGCGCGTGAAGAATGTCTGCAAGAGCTAGGGCGTACAATTCGTCAAGCGCGCCAGGAGAAAGGATGGTCATCCTATCACTTGCACATCAAAACCCAAATCCCCATGCACCAGATTGAGGCGCTGGAATCGGGCTGCATCAATCGGCTCCCGGAAGATATCTACCTGCGTGGCTTCATTCGTCAGGTGGGCAATGCCCTGGGGCTGGACGGCCATCAGATGGCAGGCTCATTACCTGAAATTGACTCAGCGACTGCCGTGTTGCCCTCCTGGCAACAAACTAAATCGACAGCGGGACCATTACGGCTAAATTCGATGCACATCTATTTGGGCTACGCGGCATTGATGGCGGGCGGCATCGCCTGGGTTTCACACCAGTCAGCGCCCCATCCGAGCGGGTCAATCCCTATAGCGCCGACCTCGGCAGCGCCAGCACAATCAGCCACGCCCGATCATGCGTCGACTTCCAAAGCTAATCAAAAAGAGGCCGCCACGCCAAGCACGCGGCAGGGCATTACGGCACCAGGCAGCATCGCCCCACCAGAAGCCAGTCCGCTTTAAGGAACCGGGTTGAAAGCCTGCCATCGGTTGCCTGATAAGATAGACTCATAGCACAGTGAGATGCGCGATCGCCGCGTATCGCGTTGGTCAGCCAATTGAGGACAGCGCCCATTGGTCAAACGCTGATTTTGATCAGCTTTCTGCCTCGCCTCTGCCACACGTAGATGGCAACGGGGACATCGTTGTTGCTTCGGCACCTGGTCAGGATATCTGTCGGGATCTGAACGCAATTGCGCGCTGACTGGTGCGATCAATTCGCTGGCTATTGGTTGTTTAACTATCAGGATTCAACGTGGTCGTTAAGCCAGAGTGGTTACGGGTCAAAGCGCCTCAGTGGGAGCGAGTCGGTAACGTCAAAGAGATCCTGCGGGACTTGAGGCTCAATACCGTTTGCGAAGAGGCCTCGTGTCCCAACATTGGTGAGTGCTTTAACAATGGCACTGCCACCTTTTTGATTATGGGGCCGGCCTGCACTCGCGCCTGTCCCTATTGCGACATCGACTTTGAGAAAAAACCGCAACCGCTTGACCCAACGGAACCAGAGCGGCTGGCCGAAGCCGTACGGCGGATGCGGTTGAACCATGTGGTGATCACGTCCGTCAACCGGGACGATCTACCGGATGGAGGGGCGGCCCAGTTCGATCGCTGTATCCGCGCCATCCGTGACGCATCACCCGGAACCACAATCGAGGTTTTGATCCCCGATTTGTGCGGCAACTGGGATGCGCTAGCGACCATTGTGCGCGCCAGTCCAGAAGTTCTGAACCACAACACAGAAACCATTCCCCGCCTCTATCGGCGAGTGCGTCCGCAGGGTAGCTATGCGCGATCGCGAGAGTTGCTTGATCGTACCCGCGAACTGGCTCCCTGGATTTACACCAAGACCGGCCTCATGGTGGGTCTGGGCGAGACTGATGCCGAAGTGAGAGAGGTCATGCGGGATCTGCGATCGGTGGACTGTGACATTCTCACCATCGGGCAATACCTCCAGCCCAGTCAGAAGCATCTGGGTGTGGCGGCATTCGTTCGTCCAGAGCAGTTTGAGTCCTGGCGAGACTACGGTGAATCCATCGGGTTTCTTCAGGTCGTCTCTTCACCCCTCACGCGTAGCTCCTATCATGCGGAGCAGGTGAGAGCGCTGATGGAACGATACCCGCGCGCAAAGAGTGTCCCGCCTACCGCCCAACGGACAGCAGCACACTTACAAGCGGAAAGCTGAGCCTTGAAAGCTGATAGCGTTACGGCATGTCACAACTCACGATTGCGGTGATTGGTGCTGGAGCCTGGGGCACCACGTTAGCGACACTGGCAAAGGCAAAGGGGCATACCGTCAGGGTCTGGTCACGGCAGTCTGGTGATCTGCAAGCCACGATCGCGGCCGCCGACATTGTCATCTCTGCCGTTTCGATGAAGGGCGTGAGTGCTGTAGCCGAGCAGCTTCAACACGTCTCGCTGGCGGCTCACACTGTCTTCGTCACAGCAACCAAAGGGTTAGCACCCGACGGCACCAATGCCAGACACCTGCCGTTACTGCCATCCCAAATTTGGCAGGCGGCCCTGCCATCCCATGCCATCGTGGTGCTGTCAGGGCCGAACTTATCCCAAGAGATTCAGCAGGGCCTACCAGCGGCTACTGTGGTATCCAGCCAGAATGCGACAGCGGCGGCCACCGTGCAGACAGCGCTCTCTTCGAACTCGTTCCGGGTATATACCAATCCAGATGTGCTTGGTGTTGAGTTGGGAGGAACGCTGAAAAACGTGATCGCGATCGCGGTTGGTGCGTGTGATGGCCTGCAGTTAGGGACGAATGCGAAAGCCGCACTGGTCACTCGTGGATTGGCTGAAATCATCCGTGTGGGCACCTACTGGGGCGCACAACCCGAAACCTTTTACGGTCTATCAGGTCTGGGCGATTTGCTGGCAACCTGCAACAGTAGCCTCAGCCGCAATTATCAGGTTGGCTATGGACTGGCTCAGGGGAAATCCCTGTCTGACGTGCTGACGCAGCTACAGGGAACCGCTGAAGGGGTCAACACAACGCAGGTCTTGATGAAGCTAGCAACCCAGCAGCATATTCAAGTCCCCATTTCTCACCAAGTTGATCTGCTGCTCAACGGCACAATTACTCCCTCTGCTGCCGTAGAAGCGCTCATGCTGAGAGACTACAAACCGGAGATCCACTGAGAAGCGATTGATCACGGTCACACCCCCGCGCCAAAATTGTCACATCAAGGGTTTCCCTCCATCACCGATCGCGCTGGTCAATCGACGGATACTGAACTCAGTAGCGAGTTCCCCCAACTGTCATGGATGCCCAAGTGTTGCCCCCCTCTCTAAACGATGTCGTTGATCGAATTCTGTCATCTCGCCGCATTACCCGCATCGATCAGCGCTTGCTCATCGCGCTGGCCGATCGAAGCAACGACGAACACACTCGATTGAATGAGGTGTTCGATCGCCTGAGACGCGGTCTGCTGCGGGTTGTTGACTAATCGATGCCGTTCCACCACAGATGTAGCCGTCGCCACGCATCATGAGGCAGCGGTGAGCCAAAAATCTGACCCAGACTATCTGTTGCCGCCACTGGTTGTGTCAGCAGCGCCCTGACCAACGGATATTAACGTCGAGCGTAGCTCTGTGAGCGGTAGGGCTGGTTTCGCCGTCTGAGCCACAATCGTTTGATACGCTGAGCGATCGGCCCTCTCAATACCCAGCCGCCGCCCCTTCCCCGCGCGGGTCGGCGGCCCCTTCAAGCGAACCGTCAGGCATTCGCACGATTGCGTCAGCGTTGCCCCAGGGACTCCGCTCTTCAACCTGGTATCCCCGGCGGCGTAGGTCATCGAGCGTCAGGCGATCGAACCCCCATTGTTCCACCATGAGCTGGTCGGGTAGCCATTGGTGGTGCAGACGCGGAGCAGCAACGGCGGTTTTGGCATCCATACCGTAGGCCAGCACATTGAGCACCACCTGTAACACGGTCGTGATAATGGTGCTACCGCCGGGTGAGCCAGCCATCAGACGCAATTGCCCGTTCTCGGTGGCAATCGTGGGGGTCATGCTGGAGAGCGGTGTCTTACCGGGCGCGATCGCGTTGGCATCTCCGCCTACCAGCCCAAACGCATTAGGGACATTGGGCGCGATCGCAAAGTCATCCATTTCGTTGTTCAAAATAATGCCCGTGCCAGGAACAACCACGCCAGCACCAAACCCCAGGTTAATGGTGAACGTCAGGCTGACCGCATTGCCCGCGCGATCGATCACACTCAGATGACTGGTATCAGCGGATTCATGCCCCAGACGCTGTAGCACCGCTGGATCAGCCGCACGCACCTGACTCGACGGACGGGCCATTTGGGGATCAATTTCCTGACGACGCTGTTTGGCGTAGGCGGGGCTGATCAGGCCCGCAACCGGAACGTTCACAAAATCAGGGTCGCCCAGGTACACCGCGCGATCGGCGTAGGCAATCCGCATGGCTTCTACAATGAGGTGTAGCGCATCGGTACTGTGCCAACCCATCCCCTTAAGGTCGGTATCGCCCAGAATGTTGAGGATCTGAATCAGATGAACACCTCCCGACGAGGGGGGTGGCATCGAGCAAATTCTGGTGGTGTGAAAGTTCCCACAGACGGGGTCACGCCAGATCGGATGATAGCGCTTGAGATCGGCCAGCGTGATTAGCCCCTTGTTTGCAGCCATGTCACGCGCGATCGCTGCTGCCACCGTTCCTGTATAGAAACTTTGCGGGTTGTTGGCCAGCGTTTGCAGCGTTTGGGCCAGGTCTTTTTGAACCAGTCGATCGCCCACCGATAGGGGCGCACCATTGCGGGTAAAAATCTGGCGGGCGGTCGGGTTTTGCTGGAGCGTCTTTTGTCGCGCGATCGCATCTTCCAGCCGCCAGCTGACCGGAAACCCCTGTGCAGCCAGATCCACCGCCGGGGCCACAACTGTCTTCCAGGGCAATTTTCCATAGCGGTGCTGCACCTCGTATAACCCCGCAACCGTGCCCGGGACACCGACCGCTAAATACCCATCGGTGCTGGCATGGGGACGCACCTTGCCCTGGGCATCAAGATACATGGTGCGGGTAGCGGCCAGCGGTGCCCGTTCGCGAAAATCCAGCGCTCTCATTTCGCCAGTTTTGCCCAACCGCACAAGCAAAAATCCGCCTCCACCTAAGCCTGCGGACATCGGCTCCACAACCGAAATGGCTAGCGTGGTGGCCACAGCGGCATCGATCGCATTCCCACCCTGCTGCAATAGTCGTAACCCGGCCTCGCTGGCCAACGGATTTGCCGAAACCACCATGCCGCGTTGAGCACGATCAACCGTCCCCAAGGCCCAACCATCTTTGCCGGATAGCAAGACCGTCAGGCAAATCAGACCCATCGCCATGTAGCGGCGCGATCGCAAAACGTTCATCCTTTAACCTCACCCTTCGCCTTCATACCGTCGCATTCATCCCTCCTTAAAACCCTACACTGCCGTCGTATCTTCAACACAAAAAGACCCTTGACATCGCTGTCAAAGGTCGATTTCCGCACACAACCAAGGAGAAAACAAATCGTCTGGAAAACGGTCACGCTGGGCTGGTTCTGGTTCACTCAGACTGCTTAACGCAGAAGCACAATCTCCGGGTTCAAAGCAGCCAGCGGCAGGGCTTCCTTTGGAACAGCCGTCCACACAAGTTCGGGATGCTCAAGTCTGGGATGCTCAAGTCCGAGGCGATTCCCAAGCGACGCAGCGTCGGTAGACAGTTCATCTTGCTGCCGTAGCTGGTAAAGGATGGCGATCGCAAACAGTCCAACAATGGCTCCAAAGCCAGCAAACTCCATAGCTCCAACGGCGAACTGTCGCCGCAGATCGCTGGGTCGGCCCACCTCGCCCGGCAGATCGTCAGGTGCGTCTGATGGACGGAAGAGTGATGAAGATGCTCGATCGCTTGAGGGACAGGCCTGCACTCCAGCCTGCAAACTCAGTAAGGACGCGCTAACTCCAATCGCAACAGACAATCCAACAACCCAGAAGGCGTGTGGTTTGACCATGACCCTGCGTAAAAGAATGTTTCGGTAATTATGAGCGAGGCAATGTCATTAAACAGGCTAATACGATACAAAAGAACAGGATCTGTCTTAAGTTGGATCCGGCATTTGTAAGCTGGCGGTTAGTGATTAATCATCAGCAGACAGCCATTGCCAATCACGTCTTGCCGGTAGTTGCCCAACACAGATTCGCCCTCGCCCCTTCTCTCCCCTTCCTAATCCCATGCCGACCTATACCGGAATTTCCAGCGAAGCCTTCCGGCACCCGCTCGATCGCCAGGCTGAGCAAACGCTACGCAGCGTTCCTGGTTTCGATCTGGTAGCGCGAACGTTTGTCGAATTTCTCTCGGAACGGCCACAGTTTGTCTACCAGATGGGCAACAGCATTCAGGTGGGGCCGCGCCAGTACTCCAATATTTATCAGATCTTTCGAGAATGCATCCGCGATCTGGACATGCACCCCGAACCAGCACTGTTTATCTCTCAAGATCCATTCGTCAATGCCCTGGCGCTGGGGCAGGAATTTCCTAGCATGGTGCTGAACAGCGGCCTACTGGATCTGCTTGATGAGGGTGAACTGCGAACGGTAATTGCTCACGAACTGGGACATATCAAGTGTGGGCACACCACTCTGGTTCGAATGGCACTCTGGGTCAACCAGATCATTTCTGGTCTGGCAGACCGCACCTTTGGGCTGAGCAACCTGGTGACGACTGGATTACTGCTGGCGTTTGCCGAATGGAAGCGCAAGGCTGAGCTATCAGCCGATCGCGCCGCACTTCTGGTAACCGACGATCTGAACCCTGTGCTGCACAGCATGATGAAGATTGCCGGTGGCAGCACCAAACATGCCCACGAAATCAGCCTGGAGGAGTTTATTCGCCAGTCGGAACGCTATCAAGAGCTTGACCAGGATGGCCTGAACCAGGTTTACAAATTTTTACTTTACAACAACCTTTCGACGGGCATTTTTCTAACGCATCCGTTCACCGTGGAACGGGTGCACTTTTTGCGCGAGTGGTCTGCCTCGGAAGACTACCGGCAAATCCGGCAGGGCAATTACCCCCGCGCTGGTGCCGAAGGGTCCGTTGAAGTCCCATCAGCGTCAACGACGGACACGGCAAGCCCATCGTCACGGGCAGAAGTGGATGAGCTGCGCCGTGAGATTGAAGCACTCCAGCGTGAGATCGATCGTGTCAAGCGATCGCAATAAGCTAGACATCAGCAGTCAGCGCTGAAATCACCGTTGACTGCTGACTACTCATGTCCTCAATCCGTCTATCCTCAACCCGTCCAGCCTGCTGGCGGAATGCCAAGAATCGCGCAAGGAAAATTGGGCGCTAATTGCTTCACCAGCGGATGGTCTGTGGTGTCGCACCCAAGCAGCAGCAGCGCGGCTGACTCTGCTTCCACCACGCGTCTCAGTTCTGGTGCTGTCTGCCCAAACCGTAAATGGGTTTTCAGTGACCCACGCCATTCATCGGCCATATGACGAGCCTGCCAGAGGATGAGGTCGGCCTGGTCAAATTGGTTTAACTGGCACGATGGCGCGATCGAAGGCAACTCAGCCACCGCACTATTTGAGCGGTGGCCAGTGGTGAGGGGACGGTATCCCTGGGCGATCGGGTCGGCATATCCCGACGGATCACCGCTGATCAAGGTGGAGAGTTGGTGGGGCAGGGATGTCGTTGGTTGGCACTCGTTTGCCATATCGACCACATAGACCACCTGCACCGTCACGAGTTTGCCCGTTGCCAGACGGGTTCGATGAGCAATCCAGAGCGTTAAGTCGAGCGCTGTCTGGCTACGAGGAGAGCCGTTGTAGCCCACAACGAGATTGATTTCTTTCGTCGATCGCGGCTCCCACGATTGTGGTGCCACCAGCACCATCTGTTTGGTGAGATCTGCACAACCCAGCGCGTCTGATAGACGCGCCAGCATCGATAATAAATTCACGGTTTGACCTCTCAAAGGTAGAGTGTGCGAGAGGTGGGTCAGGTAACCGATACGACAACTTCGAAGTACGAACCGCATCAGTCAGGAGACGCCAATAACCATTAGCCTTGTGAGCAATAGTTTTGGGCACTCCTCCCACAGCCGACGGAGTTAGCTGACGGGCTAAGACTGGAAGGTGTCTCTCTCAGCAGTGCTGAAATTAGCCCCAAAAATTTGGTTCCTCCGCTTTGAGCCAAGCAGGCAATACAATTCAATGAAACCTGCCCAGTGTTGACTCAAATTGAGCTACCCACATAATCAATCCATCCACATACCTACTTCAGACGACTGAGCTGGCAGTGTATGGTAATTTAGATCGTTTGGCCACACAAAACTGCTATTTATAGAACAGAAGCTCTGCATCTACACATTTGTAGACAATTTTCGGCTAAACCATCCTTAGACACTATAGCCCACTGTGGAGGGATTGCCATCTCCCTCCCGGGAGTTTCACGATCGGGTGAAGCTGGCTTAAAGCAAAAACTTGGCTTTTTTACGGCTGTCTAACAGCGATTGGGAATACAATGACGACTACGCGTGGAGTTAAACGCAACGATCGCGGTAGCATCATGATCAGGAGTGCGGCGATCACTTTAGGATCAGGGATCAATTTCGGATCAGGTTCGATGAACGGACGATCGCGCGGTGTCGCTGACGATCGCTACTACGGTTAGGACTTTGGGTGTGACTGTTTCCCCTATGGCGTCAGGGCTAGACCTGAAGACACTGTTTCCATTTGAGCTAGATGATTTTCAGCAGCAGGCAATCACCTCACTGGAAGCCGGTCGATCGGTTGTGGTGTGTGCTCCCACCGGGTCAGGGAAAACGCTGATTGGCGAATACGCGATTCATCGGGCGCTGAAGCGGGGCCGACGCGTCTTTTATACCACACCGCTTAAAGCCCTATCCAACCAGAAACTACGCGATTTTCGAGAGCTGTTTGGGGTCGAGCAAGTGGGGCTGTTGACAGGCGATGTCTCCGTCAACCGCGAAGCACCCATTTTGGTCATGACGACCGAAATTTTCCGCAATATGCTTTACGGCACGCCCATTGGGGAAGTCGGCACGTCGATGACTGGCGTGGAAGCGGTCGTGCTGGATGAATGCCACTATATGAACGATCGCCAGCGTGGCACCGTCTGGGAAGAGTCCATTATCTACTGCCCCCCTGAGATTCAGCTCGTCGCACTCTCGGCCACCGTTGCGAATAGCGATCAGCTCACCGACTGGATTCATCGGGTGCATGGGCCGACCGATCTGATCTATTCCGATTTTCGTCCCGTCCCCCTTGAATTTCACTTCTGTAACCCCAAAGGTCTGTTTCCCTTACTGGATGACAGCCAGAAGCGGATTAACCCCCGCCTGAAGCTCAAGGGTGGCAAAGGCGCAAAGTCCGGCGGCAACAAACGCGGTCCCCGCCAGGAAAGTCCCAATCTGGCGTTTGTCCTTAGCCAGCTACGGCAAAATGATATGCTGCCCGCCATTTACTTCATCTTCAGTCGGCGGGGTTGCGACCAAGCCGTTACAGCCGTCAGTGATCTAGCTGTATCGCTGGTTAATGAGGCAGAAGCAGCGGCGCTGCGGACCCAGGTGGACGATTTTTTGGCGCGGAACCCGGAAGCAGGACGGGCGGGGCAAGTTGAGCCGCTTTATCGGGGCATCGCGGCCCATCACGCGGGAATCCTGCCGGCGTGGAAAGGACTGATTGAAGAGCTGTTTCAACAAGGGCTGATTAAGGTAGTATTTGCCACTGAAACCCTGGCGGCTGGAATTAATATGCCAGCGCGGACAACCGTTATCTCCAGCCTCTCGAAGCGAACTGACCTGGGACATCGACTGCTGAACGCCTCCGAGTTTCTGCAAATGGCAGGACGTGCCGGACGACGCGGGATGGACAGTCAGGGGCATGTGGTCACGGTGCAGACGCCCTTCGAAGGCGCACGGGAAGCAGCCTATCTGACCACGGTTGGGGCTGATCCGCTGGTGAGCCAGTTTACGCCCAGCTACGGCATGGTGCTGAACTTGCTGCAAACGCATACGCTAGAAGAAGCCAGAGCGCTGGTGGAGCGGAGCTTTGGACAGTATTTGTCTACGTTGTATTTGCGGCCCCAACAGGAGGCGATCGCCCATCTGGAAGCCGAGCTGGCCCAGTTGCGATCGCAGCTTGAAGCCGTCGATTGGGACTTGCTCACGCAATACGAAAAGCTACAGGAACGTCTCAAAGAAGAGCGCCGTCTGCTCAAAATTTTGCAGGATCAGGCCGCTGAGCTGCAGGCCAGCGATTTACCCGTTGCCCTGTCGTTTGCGGTGGCTGGCACCGTCCTTAGCCTGAAAGGAGGAAATGTCCCCGTTGCCAGTCCACTGCCAGCCGTTTTGGTGATGAAGGTTCCTGGATCGGGGCAGTTCCCTTACCTGGTTTGTGTGGGGCAGGACAACCGCTGGTATGTCGTGACCGTAAACGACGTGGTTGGGCTACGGGGCGAAATTCCCCGTCTGGCTGGGGTTGACACCCTCAATCCCCCACCAGAAATGCCGCTCAAACCAGGACAGACACGCTCAGGCAGTACCGCAACCCTGGCGATCGCGCACCAGATTCCACCGATTCCCTCGTTGGTAGACGAAGCGCCGGAAGTCTACGAGCAAATGCAACGACTGGCCGCCGTACAGCAGCAAATTGACGCCCATCCAGTCAATCGCTGGGGTAATCGCTCCACGATTTTTAAGCGGCAAAAGCGCATCAATGCGGTTCAAACAGAGTTGGCCGATCGCAAGACCAAGCTCGATCGACAATCGCAGCAGCACTGGCGCGACTTCCTCAGCCTCATCGAAATCCTGCAGCAATTTAGCTGCCTCGACGGCTTAGTGCCAACCCGGCTGGGGCAGGCGACCGCTGCAATCCGGGGCGATAACGAGCTATGGCTCGGTCTAGCGCTGATGTCGGGAGAACTTGACGGGCTTGATCCACACCACCTGGCCACCGCCTGCGCGGCACTGGTCACTGAGGTCTCCCGCCCCGATAGCTGGACGCACTACGAACTCTCAAGCGAGGTCGAAACAGCACTCGGCGGCCTGCGCGGTATCCGGCGGCGGCTGTTTCAGCTACAGCGCAAATATCAGGTTGTCCTGCCCGTCTGGTTGGAGTACGAGCTAGTGGGACTGGTTGAGCAGTGGGCGCTTGGCGTTGACTGGACCGAACTTTGTACTAATACCAGCCTGGACGAAGGGGATGTCGTTCGCATTCTGCGTCGCACGCTGGATTTCCTGTCGCAGATCCCCCACGTCCCCCATGCCCCCGCTGAATTAAAGGCCAATGCCCAACGCGCGATCCGACTTATCGATCGCTTCCCGGTTAATGAAGGTGTGGAGTAAGGTAACCGGCAAAGATTGAGGCGAAGGCCAGGGCTGCTGCTGTCTGTTAACGGTCAGCCCTTGGATCCGTTGGCCGTTCTCGGCTAGCCCACCAGACCCGATCGCAGTGCCCGTACAGCCGCCTGAGTGCGGTCATCGGCACAGAGCTTGTTCAAAATGTTGCGGACGTGAGTTTTGACCGTGCCGACCGTGATGTATAGCTTCTCGGCGATCGCGGCATTGCTGCAACCGTCCACAATTAGCTGCAAAACTTCCAGTTCGCGTTCCGTCAACGGATAGGCTTCGATGATCTGGCTATATTCTGGCTCAGCCGCATTGATTGCTACGGTTTTAGCTTCTACGAGTTCACCATCAGGGGCCCCCTGACGAGCCTGATGTAGCACAACCCGCGCGA
>JAJPKC010000116.1 GCA_021323955.1 Oscillatoriales cyanobacterium Centralia_MAG_596
CCGCATCAGCCTGGGCCGCACAGACCAGCGACAGATCCACATAAGTGCCATCGGCCGCATCCGCCACGACGACATCCTCTGGGTCAAGGCTGGCATACAAGCGTCGGGAGAGTTGCCATTCACTCGTGTTAAAAGCGGCGATTGCCACCGCCAGGACGGCTCCGGTCGTCCCACAAAACCAAACGACGACTTTGGTGCTGTATTTTCACAACTTCGGGCTCTTGTCAGCTTTTGGTGATCCAAGATTTGGGGAGTTAATTCGGTTTCTTAAAGCAGCTTCAAACCGAGCATCCATATTGAACAACATAGCGATCGTGTCCGTTTTCACCAAAAGCTGACAAGAGCCCAAGTTAATTGTCGTTCAATACCCGCATCCCAGTTAACAGTTCGATATCCTCAGATGTGCGCTGATAGGACACATTCGCGCTCACTCGTAAACAACATCTCTCTAACAAAGGACTGATTTGACTGCCTGCTTTGACCTGTAAGCGTTCAGCCTGCTGGCTGGTGATCCCTAAACTGCCTAAAACGCTCTTCAGCGTCCGGGGGTATCCTTCAGTTGTTGCAATAAAAAAACACCCAGTTGCGGCAACACCCACTCCTGAGTCTGCTGGCGAATCGCTTGCTCAATCCCTTCCAAGGTCTGTAACTGCTCGATAGGGGTATTGCGATACAGAATCTGGGCAATGGTATCAATGCTCTGTTGCAGTTGCGCTTGGTCTTCTGGAGTCATAAGACGACTGGGATGCTAGGCTTTCACCCTAGCCTAATTTTTCTCTCAATAAGGTGACACGCACCCCGCGGCTGTTTTATCACGAGCAACTCAGCTTACAAGAAGTAGCGAATCGCCTCAATATCTCAGTGAGTGCCGTGAAAGGGCGTTTATATAAAGCCCCGTACCAACTGAGAGAGAGGTTATCGCCCTTGCATGAGCAAATTCAACCGACTTCATTTCAGGAGACTAAACCGATGCCGAGTCAAACTTCTGCTCAAATCAAAAGGCAGCATGGCTGTTCATTCTGCGGCAAAAGCCCGGAACAGGTTGACCTTCTGATTGCAGGTCCAGGTGTATTCATCTGCAATGAGTGTGTCGCTATCTGTAATCGCATTATCAGTGGAAAAATTCCTCCACGTCCATTGACTCAGGAGGAAGTAGAGAAAGTGCTGAATTTAACTCAGGAAGAAATAGAAGAATCGCTGAATTCTGGTATATCGCTCCTGGATGAGTTGGCATAACGGTTGCAATCAGCGGCAGCAGATTAACTCTCAGACTGCATCAAGACCTCTCAATCGTCCGCTGCGTTGCGATAGTTATGACGCGCAATCTTCGCATAATTGCGATTACTGCTCAATTAGTGTGTGAGGTAGACGGCTCCACTCATTCCACGAACCATCATAGTTTTGCACGTTGGGATAGCCGAGTAAATACTTCAAAACAAACCAGGTATAGGCAGATCGCCCACCAATGGCACAGTAGGGAACTATTTCCTTGTCAGCCGTAATGCCTCGGCTACTATAGAGAGTGTGTAACTCTTCTGCTAACTTAAATGTGCCATCTTCATTCAGCGTGAGCGTATACTCAAGATGCACAGCACCTGGAATATGTCCCCCACGCTCTGATCCCTCTGGTGGCTTCATCATAAATACCTCACCACGATACTCTTGAGGTGTACGAACATCCAACAAAACGAAATCCGATTGCTCAAGCGATGCTTGAACCTCTGTCTGTAGAATCCGACAACTAGCATCAGGAGATTTCACCTGGTACTGAGTGGGTGCGAAGCTTGACAACTCTGATGTGAGTGGACGACCCTCCGCCATCCATTTCTGATGCCCACCGTTGAGAACATACACATTGTCATGTCCAAAGAGTTTCAGGAGCCAAAAGATCCAGGCTCCGGTGCCAGGGTAACTGCCATAGGCAATTACAGTCGTTTCCTGAGAAATCCCTGATCGCGACAGCAGTTTTTCGATCGCAGTCGGCTCTAGATTCATGCTGAGGTCGGGCATAAGCAGATCCGTAAAGATATTCCAGAAGATTGCGCCAGGAATATGAGCATCTTGGTAAGGTTCTGGGCTCATATCGACTTCAACCACACGCACCATTGGATCAATGAGGTGATCCATCAACCATTGCGTATCCACCAAAACTTCAGGGTGAGCATATTGGGACATTGGTTTTCTCCTGTCATTCGCACTAAAGTTAAGGTTAGGAGAGACAGCCCACTGCGCCCAGTCCTCGATCGAGTACACTTTTTGCCACCGCAACCATGACCAGTTCCTTGCAGCTTTTATTTAAAGCCATCCACAAGGTCAGAGATGAGTCAGACTTGCGATCACACATTGTGCCGAAAATGGGTGAGTATTTTGCGGCAAAGCGATGGAGTATTTTTTTCTTCGACCAACTGCCTTTAGCTGATCGTAGTCTTCAGAAGACACTGCAAATTGGGCTATCAATCGAACATAATCCAGTTGTGCGTTATCTCGTAGAGCGTCATGCTCCTGTCCACGAAGCACTGGTGACATCACCCAAGGTTTGGACAATGATTTGTCCTCGACCGGATCATTGGCATGTAATGGCAGGACCGATCGTCAGCAGTGGTCAATTAATCGGGGCTGTAGGTTTCACGCGCGAACAGTCGATGCCTGCCTTTGATACACAAAATCTAGCCGATTTAAGCGCAGTCTGTTTGCACTTGTCTGTTTGGACTTCAACAGTGCGATGTCAACACCAATCGTTCAAAACAGATTGCTTAACGCCGCGTGAGTTGCAAATTGCTGAATTAGTTGCTTTGGGACGAACCAACGCCGAAATTGGGACTGAACTCTGGATTACCGAGAATTCTGTGAAGCAAGCTCTGAAGCGCATGTTCCGTAAGCTTGAGGTTTCGTCTCGTGCAGAAATGGTTGCGCAACTTTCTGCAACCAAATACCATTTGCCAAGTTTGAAACTGCTAAACCCTCATCAATAGATTTTCGCTTGCGCCCTTACCGATCAATCAACGGCATAACGACCAAGATAAGCGGCAGCAGATGACTTTGGCAACTTCACCACGACCTCTCAACTGTCCGCTCCAATGACTTGTGTATGCCCAGTATGGGAGTGATCTGATGGGTGAAAGTCCCTTGTGGTGGAACCAACCAACGTCCAAATGAACCCAAAAGTTCCGAGTGACGACAACCACTAGCTTAAGGCAAGGGTACTCTCGCGAGGGAGTGCTTGGAGGAAGCCAACGGCAGACCGACGAGCCGACGAACAGAAACGTCATAGAAGGCTGAGACCGCTGTGCATCTTCATGAACCGCCTGTTGCGGACCCGCAGGACAGGTGGTGTGGGAGGAGAGGGCTAAATGCTCTCCTCGACCCGATTAGCCTAAGGTTTTCAGTTAAAAGGCTATTTGAGTTTTTGAAACTGATAATCAATGCCGATACTGCTCAACTGAGTTTCTTGCCCTCCGTAAACGCTGAATGCCTTGTCAATCGTAAGTGGATTATTAATCGATGCGATTAGAATCTGTGCGAGATGATGACGGCTAATCTGATAATCCATTTGCATTGGAATCGCTTCTTGCACCACGGTAAGAGGATGTCTACTGACTGTTCCATCGTGTAATGCTCCGGCTTGAACAATCGTAAAAGGCAAGCCGCTCTGTATCAGATAATTCGCCTTGCATTTTGATGCCTGAATAACACCAGGTTTAATCATATTGAGCAGAGTCATGATGATTGATAGGTTGTCTAATCCCAAGGTGGTCAGCAGAATAAACTGGCTCCTGGACCCCTGTGCTTTAATCGCATCGATTGTATTGACAACACCACCATAGACAACTTCATTAACCTTCTGGCGACCCACCAAAAATCCACGTCCTCCAACTCCACTCGTAATGTCTACGGTATATACAATTGCAGCAAATTCGGAAGTTAGAACTGCCTGTAAGCTTTGTGGAAGTGTCACATCGCCGTAAATCGTCTCAACGGCATCTCCAAATAATATCCTAGCTTTATCTACATTACGTGCCAAGACAGTACAGGAGCGTCCTTGCTCAATTAATTGCTCAACTACTACTCTGCCTGTTCCGCGTGCTGTATTTTCACCACTTCGGCAGGGTATTCTCACCAACTTCGGCACCCTAATCGGCTCTTCCCAGCTTTTGGTGATGGGATGCCATGATCAAGATGTACCCCTTGCCAATGCTTTAAGCGGTTGTGGAAATCCTTCAATATCTTCTGCCCAGTA
>JAJPKC010000288.1 GCA_021323955.1 Oscillatoriales cyanobacterium Centralia_MAG_596
CTGGAGACGCTGTTTTTGGGTGTGACGATGGCCGTCAGTCTGACAAAGGTGCAGG
This sequence comes from Oscillatoriales cyanobacterium Centralia_MAG_596, assembly GCA_021323955.1. Lineage (GTDB taxonomy): Bacteria > Cyanobacteriota > Cyanobacteriia > Leptolyngbyales > Leptolyngbyaceae > Stenomitos. Next base: position 56 of record JAJPKC010000288.1, read on the forward strand.
CAGGGCGCGTAGATGGTGTAATTGTGGGCCTGCTGGCGATCGTCCTGGGTGGACTACTGGGGGAGTGGCTACAGCTGGAAGCCAAGCTAACGTGGCTGGGCAACTGGCTGAAGGGTCGGTTTCGCGGCGGCGGCAGCTTTACAGAGGGGTTTGTGGCGGCCAGTCTGCTGTTTTGTATCGGCCCCATGGCGATTATTGGCAGCTTGAATAACGGGCTGGTGGGCAACAATACGGTGCTGACGATTAAAGCCACGATGGATGGCCTGGCGGCGATCGCGCTGACCAGTGGGTTTGGCGTCGGCGTTGGATTGTCGAGCCTGATGATTTTGCTGTATCAGGGTGGACTGTCGCTGGCAGCGGGATTGCTGGCGCAGTCACTAACTGATCCGACGCATGATCCACGCGTATTAGCCGTGTCCGGTGTGGGCGGCCTGATGATTATGGGCCTGGGCTTGAATCTATTGGAAATCGCCAGAGTCAAAGTTGCCTCGTTTTTGCCCGCGCTGCTGATGGCTCCGATTCTGTACTGGTTGGCCCAACGGTTGATGTGACCATTGGCGAGCGATGAGGTGGAAGCAGGGGATAATTGCTTACAGCCGGTTTCAGTTGCACTCACCGCACCGTTTGGCTGAACGCTCACGTCGAAGCGATACCCCTCATTCACTTTGTATCGCAAGGAGCCGCCCGATCAGTTGTCTGCGATCGCACAAACTCCAGCTTGACATCATGGCTCGGCAAAAAGATTGCCGTCTGCAACAGCCAGAATACGCCAATATCCTGTAAGCGCCGATACGATAGCCCGGAGTCAGGCCTGATAGCGTTAGCCAGTGATGCAGCAGAAAGGACAGCGTATGGCACGATCGGTGGTGGGTACAGTCGCAGCGCTTTGGCGTTACCCTGTAAAGTCGATGTTGGGAGAAGCGCTAGAATCAACAGCCGTGACGGCACACGGGGTAGTGGGCGATCGGGCCTATGCCCTTCAAGATGTCCAGAGTGGTCGGATTGTCAGCGCCAAAAATCCGCAAAAGTGGGCGAAGCTGCTGGAGTTTCGGGCCGCGTTTACAGAGTCGCCAGCCCAGGAAACATTACCACCAGTTCGAATTTCATTACCGAATGGTGGCTCGGTGACCAGTGGCGAAGCAGACGTTGGCCGCGTTTTATCTGGCTGGCTCGATCGGGATGTGCAGTTGCTCACCTCGGCACCAGACACCGCCAGCTTAGACCAATACTGGCCTGACATCGCAGGCACCGCACACCAGGAAACGGTCACAGAGCTGTTTATGCCGCCCGGCACATTTTTTGATTCGTGCTCCATTCATGCCATTACGACCGCTACACTGGCAAAACTTCAGACGCTTTATCCTGAAGGACAGTTTGAGCCATGCCGCTTTCGTCCCAATATTTTGATCGCGCCCACGTCAGATGCCCCCGCATTTGTAGAAGATGCCTGGGTGGGTAGCGTGCTGGCGATCGGTGATCGGGTGCGTCTCAGCATCGATACTGCCTGCCCGCGCTGTGTGGTTACGACGCTGGCGCAATCTGGTTTGCCCGGTGATCTGGGTATCTTGCGGACAACTGCTCAGCACAACAACGTCATTGCCGGAATTCGTACCTCAGTCCTGCAGGGCGGCACGATTCATCGCGATGACCCAATTTGGCTGGAGACGGCGGAGTGATTCATTAGGCCTGTACTCAGCGGTTGGGGCCATGCTCAATTGCCTACAAGCCCCGATCGCGCTCCAGGTCATAAATCACCTTCTCATAGACCCAAACGAGTGCACGCTCCGGGTGCTGTTCGCAGGCCTGCTCGATCAGGTGCCTTGCCAGAGCCTCGTTGCCGTTGAGCAGCAACACGAGTCGCCGGTGCAGTGGCGCAACCTGGGCAGAAACGCGATCAGACGGTTGGGTTGTCTGGCTGACAACCTGCTCACCGCGCTCAATCAGGTCATCAATGGTTTGCTGCACCTCGACCTGCAAGCTGGCAAAGTTTTCATCAAGATGTTCTACCGTCTCGACCATGTAGGCGGCCAGGCCTGCCCCGAAATAGACGGTTTTTTGAAAAAAGTCGTTGAAGCTGTCCATGATTGAGCCGTTGGCTGAGTGGCAGTCCTTTTATTTTGCCCTCAGCCCAATAATGGCGTCATCTTTTGTGAAGCTACGATTAAGCGGATCGCCTCATTCCCCCATGAAGGCGGCCAGAAACCGCTGCCAGAAAGGTCGTGCATCGCCCTCAATCACGGGCAGCTTCTTGCGGATGTCCTGGATATTCCAACCCGTCAGACGGGCCAGGTTTTGGGCTTGCTGCTCAAACTTGCGGGGGAGCGATCGACGGTACTGGTAGGCAGCCTGACACTTTGGTGCGCCCAGAAAGGCATGGCGCAGCACATAGCGCCCCTGGAAAAAGTCCCGGTTGCCCGTTTCCTGAAACACCAGGTCTTCGGGAAACTTATCGCGGGTGTAGCGCACGTGCAATCGCGTGATGAAAACACTGGAGGAGGGAAAGGGGCGACGAAACGCACCCGACGGCATCGGTACGGCATCGCTATCGGGATTGTCCAGCCAGAACACACCCGCTTGCTGCAATTCTGCCTGGGTCAGGGGTTCGGCAGAGCAAGGATCGCAGCTTGCCATATCCCAGGCATATTCCATAAAGGCGACTTTGCGGTCTTCGCGATCGTAGGCCGTTTGAAACATGGCCTTGTAAAAATCGCTGAACTCATCTTTGACAA
>JAJPKC010000549.1 GCA_021323955.1 Oscillatoriales cyanobacterium Centralia_MAG_596
GCGGCGCGATCGACAGTGATGAGGCCATTCTGCAGGAAATTCAAGCGATTCATGAGGGCGGTGGATTTGGTTCCATTATTGGGCGTAATTCGTTCCAGCGATCCAGGCCCGATGCGTTGCGTCTCCTCAGTACCATCATGGACATTTACAGTGGTCAGGCCGCACCAACTCGCATCCCCGTCCCTGCCTGAAGCCTGATTTAGAAGGATTCACCTGATTGCATCTCATTCGCATACCTATTATTTACAAGGAGCATGAATTATGCCGACCATTACTGCTGAAGGAAAGACGTTTGAAGTGGCCGAAGGCACGAATCTGCGCCAGGCATTACTCGATCAAAACATTGATCTATATAGTGAAGGCGCTAAAGTATTCAATTGCCACGGTCACGGAACTTGCGGCACTTGCGTTGTTTCTGTTGAAGGAGATGTATCAGAATCCACTAAGTTAGAAACGGCTCGCATGGCGGTTCCACCGCATTCTGCTCATAAAGAACGACGGTTGGCGTGTCAGGTGAAAGTGCTTGGTGATGTGCGCGTAACCAAGTTTGATGGATATTTTGGTGAAGGGGAACAGTCCGTTTGGACACCCGATCGCGGCCTGGTGGAAGCATCAACCAGCACAGTCGCATGAGTCAATGACACGCGATCGTGATCAACGCTACGCCTGTGCCTTGCGGCTCGATCGCCACGGTCAACTTTTATCGTGACATGAGGTGATGAAATGAACACAATCGCTTTGTCCAACAATGTTCAAATTCAGGTGATTGCCAATCCAGAAGCGCTGGCCCAGGCCGCCGCCGCCGAATTTGTGCAGCAAGCCAATCGGGCGATCGCCGCCACCGGCAGGTTTACCGTGGCTTTGTCCGGGGGCTCTACGCCCAAAAGCCTTTATGCATTACTGGCAACTCCATCCTGGCGAGAGCAAGTGCCCTGGCAACAGGTGTATTTTTTCTGGGGCGATGAGCGGCATGTTCCACCCGATCATCCCGACAGCAACTATCGGATGACACAGGAGCGCTTGCTGTCTCAAGTGCCCATTCCACCAGAGAATGTCCACCGGATCAAGACCGAGCGCCCGGACGCCAGTGCGGTCGCCACCGAGTATGAGCAGGAGTTACGGCAGTTTTTTCAATTAGAGGCGAATGAGCTACCCCGGTTTGATTTAGTGCTCTTGGGTATGGGACCCGATGGCCATACAGCATCCTTGTTTCCCCATACGCAGGTACTCCACGAGCAGACCCGTCTGGTGGCTGCACCCTGGGTGGAGAAGTTTAAAACCTACCGGATCACTCTAACGCCGCCTGTGCTAAACCATGCGGTGCATACCGTTTTCTTTGTGACAGGAGCAGAAAAAGCAGAGACGTTGCAAGCGGTAATTGAGGGAGATTTTCAGCCTGAAAACTTTCCATCGCAACTGATTCAACCAGTTCATGGCACGTTGCTATGGATGGTAGATCAAGCCGCTGCCAGGTTGCTATCGCCATCAGTCATTAAGCGATAAACCCTAATTTTGTTAGGACTGATGCACTGCGAATTATCCTCCTGTAGTTTGCTGCTTGCAGGGCATGAAATAGATCTCAGATTTGCAGGCAAAGGATACGATCGACCAGCCTTCAGCACGGACCTGATCCCATTTACAGACGCTAGAACGACATGCAGCGGTTTTTGAAGTGGCACGCTTTCCACTGGGCGGAGTATGCGGCGGAGCTATTGGGTACTGCATTTAACCTCTTTGTGGGATTAAGTGCTGTCGTGCTTGATTTTGGCAGTCATTCACCTGTGGAGCCGCTCATTCCCGATCGCGGTCTGCGCTTGCTGCTTACAGGGCTGGTGTTTGCAGGTAGTGGGTCGTTGGTAGCCATTTCACCGTTGGGCAAACTCAGTGGCGCACATATTAATCCCTCTGTCACACTCGCTTTTTGGGTGCAGGGCAAAATGCATCGACAGGATCTCATTGGCTATATTAGCGCTCAGTTTGTTGGTGCGATTTTAGGCGTAACGCTGCTGGCCGTAGTCTGGCGCGATCGTGCCGCCAGTATCAAAAACGGCATGACTCTTCCAGGGTCGGCGTACTCTTCCTGGATGGCTTTTGGGGCTGAGGTCAGTATTACCTTTCTTTTGGTGCTACTGATCTTTATCTTTGTCAGCAGTACCAGACTGATGCGGTGGACGCCTTTAATGACCTGGTTCGTCGTGGCTATTATGGTCTGGCTTGAGTCTCCTGTCTCTGGCACTAGCCTGAACCCAGCTCGGAGCTTTGCGCCTGCGTTGGTCACGCCCCTATGGAAAGACCAGTGGGTGTATCTAATTGCACCACCCTTGGGCTCCTTGCTGGCAGTAATGGCATTTCGTTCATGGTGTCCGGTTGGACGCGAAATCTTAACAGGCAAACTGTTCCATGCCCCGCACTATCGCAGCATCTTTAAGAATGTCAAAGCGCCTCATCGCTGGAGCGATCGCGTAAACCATAAAGTCAGTCGATCACCCAGCAATCGATCGCCTTGACGTCACAATCAATTTTTCGCAAGCAATCTAGCCAATTTAGATGAGGAGAACGGAATGAAGCTCGACGGTAAAGTAGCTTTAGTGACTGGTAGCAGTCAGGGCATTGGTCAGGCGATTGCGGTTCATTTGGCGCAGGAAGGTGCTGATATTGTGATTGACTATCGCTCTCACCCCGATGGTGCTCACGAAACATTGGGCAAAGTTGAGGCCGTGGGTCGAAACGGCTATGTTGTTCAGGCCGATCTGGGTGTCGTCAGGGATGTTCAGAAGCTAGTGGCTGAGGGTATTCAGCATTTTGGCAAGCTTGATATTTTGGTAAATAACGGTGGCGTTGATGGTAAAAATGCTGACTTCTGGGACATCACTGAAGCGGACTACGATACGGTTTTAAACATCAACCTCAAAGGGACGTTTTTCACCACTCAAGCCTTTGTAAAACACCTGATCGAAACGAAACGCACGGGTAAAATTATCAACATCAGTTCCACTCACGAGGAAATGGCGTTTCCGCACTTTACGTCCTACTGTGCTAGTAAGGGCGGTGTCAAGATGATGATGCGAAATCTAGCCGTTGAGTTGGGTCCGTTAGGGATCACAATTAATAATATTGCTCCCGGCGCGATCGAAACACCCATTAACGCCAAACTGCTAAATGATCCCATAAAGCTAAAGTCCCTGACGCAAAATATTCCATTAGGGCGGTTGGGTACACCAGAAGATATTGCCCCAATGGTGGCATTTCTTGCTTCCCCGGCTGCCAACTATGTGACGGGAGCAACCTTCTATGTGGATGGTGGACTGATTCGCAATTATCACGAGCAGTAAAGCAATGACACAAGAAGAAGAAAGGCTCATCGCCGATCGCGATCGTCGTGCCTACTGGAAACGCTGGGGGCCTTATCTCAGCGAACGGCAGTGGGGTACAGTGCGAGAAGACTACAGTGCCACAGGAGAAGCCTGGGAATATCTGCCGCATGATCATGCGCGGTCGCGGGCATACCGTTGGGGCGAGGATGGCATTGCAGGGATTTCTGATAATCACCAGCGGCTGTGTTTTGCGATCGCGCTGTGGAATGGAGAAGATGCCATTCTTAAAGAGCGTCTGTTTGGGCTGACGGGCAATGAAGGCAATCATGGGGAAGATGTCAAAGAATACTATTTCTACCTGGACAACACCCCCACTCATGCCTACATGAAATATCTCTATAAATATCCGCAGCAGGCGTTTCCCTATACCCAGTTGGTTGAAGAAAATCGGCGGCGCGATCGTCATAGCCTGGAGTTTGAGTTGCTGGATACGGGCGTTTTCGATGCTGATCGCTACTTTGATGTGTTTGTTGAGTATGCGAAAGCGGCACCGGAGGATATACTCATCCAGGTTACAGTCACCAATCGTGGACCAGAAACCAGAACGCTCCACGTGTTGCCCACACTCTGGTTTCGCAATATCTGGTCTTGGAACCCAGTGCAAACCCGGCCAGTGCTGAAAGTGAACCCTACAGACTCCAAGACCAATGTTGCTGTGGTTGAAGCGGTTCATCCCACGTTGGGCACTCGCTGGCTCCATTGCAATGGTACAGCCGAGCTATTGTTTACCGAAAATGAAACTAACTTTGAACGATTGTTTGGGGTCAGCAACACCTCACCGTATGTCAAAGATGGTATCAATGATTTTCTTGTGCAGGGCCACGTGCATGCCGTGAATCCCAATCAGACTGGAACGAAATGTGCCGCGCATTATACCCTCACGATCGCTCCGGGTGAAACGCAAGTCGTACAGTTGCGACTCTGCGATCGTGCACCGTCAACTCCCAACAATGGATCTGGGGACGACACTCAGTTTGGGCAAGAATTTGATGATATTATGCGCGATCGTCAGCACGATGCCGATGCATTCTATCAGCGAATTTGCCCCTTTCCGCTATCGGAAGATATGCGGAATGTCCAGCGGCAGGTGTTTGCGGGAATGCTGTGGAACAAACAGTTCTACTACTACGTGATCGAAGATTGGCTCAAGGGTGATCCCGCAGGGCCACCGCCACCATCCGAACGAAAGCGTGGCCGAAATCACGAATGGTTTCATCTCTTTAACGATGATATTCTTTCCATGCCCGATAAATGGGAGTATCCATGGTTCGCGGCCTGGGATCTGGCCTTCCATCTGATTCCGCTGGCAATGATCGATCCAGATTTTGCTAAATTACAGCTCGATCGCCTGACACGAGAATGGTACATGCACCCGAACGGCCAGATTCCTGCCTATGAGTGGGCATTTGGTGATGTTAATCCGCCAGTACACGCCTGGGCAGCGCTCCGACTTTACCAGATTGAACGCAAAATATATGGTCGAACCGATCGACCTTTTCTGGAGCGGGTTTTTCAAAAGTTACTCATCAATTTTACCTGGTGGGTCAATCGCAAGGATGTTGAGGGGAAAAATGTCTTTCAGGGCGGCTTCCTGGGGCTGGACAACATTGGTGTGTTTGACCGCAATGCCAAACTGCCCGATGGCGGACATCTCAATCAAGCCGATGGCACCAGTTGGATGGGAATGTATTGCCAGAATATGCTCACGATTGCGCTAGAGCTGGCAAAAGATGATCCTACCTATGAAGATGTTGCGAGTAAGTTTTTTGAACATTTTCTGTATATTGCCGATGCCATTGATGGTATTGGTGAAACAGAACTATCGCTCTGGGACGAGGCCGATGGCTTTTACTATGACGCACTCCATCTAACCAATGGTCATCATTTTCTAATGAAGGTGCGTTCTGTCGTAGGGTTAGCGCCCTTATTTGCCGTAGCAGAACTGGAACGAGAAACACTGGAACAGTTCCCAGGATTTCGAAAACGCACTGAATGGTTTATCCAGAATCGTCCGGACTTAACGCAAAATATTGCCTGCTTGCAAACAAATGGGGTAGCATCCCGCCAGCTACTAGCGATCGCAGGACAGGATAAACTTCGACGCATCCTTCAAAAGATGCTGGATGAAAGTGAATTTCTGGGGCCATACGGCATTCGTGCCCTATCTAAATTTCACGCTAATCATCCCTATGTCTTACAGATTCATGGCAATGAGTACCGCATCGATTACGAACCAGCAGAATCGACGACAGGCTTGTTTGGCGGTAATTCCAACTGGCGTGGCCCCATATGGTTTCCAATGAATTATTTGATTATTGAGTCACTGCAAAAGTATCACCATTATTTAGGCGATGAGTTTAAGGTTGAATGTCCAACTGGATCTGGTCAAATGATGACATTGTGGCAAGTTGCAACAGAGTTGTCACAGCGATTAGTTCGAACATTTTTGAACGATGCCAACGATCGCCGTCCTGTGTTTGGCGGCATCGAAACCTTTCAGACCAATCCTCACTGGCATGACCTGATACTTTTCCATGAGTATTTTCATGGTGACAATGGTGCCGGTATTGGGGCCAGTCACCAATTGGGCTGGACAGGGCTGGTAGCAAAACTCATCCAGCAATGTGCTGAATATCATGGCAATTTACAGTCAGATGCACCAGTCAAACAGCCAACCGATCTCTTTGCATTAAACTGATGATTCGCTGCTAGATGCTTTGCTGCTTTGTGATGTTAATCAATGGATTGACTTATTAACGGTAAAGCAGATGGATTGATGCCCAAACGAAACAACGATTCAGCAAGTAGAAGCTGCAGGCGCAAAGGTGGCAGCGGTTGGTGCCGCAATCTATAGTGCGAAACACCCGTGAGGCCGCGCGTCGCATACGAGCCAAAATTACTTCACCTGTATAGCTAGATTTTCATCATTTTTTGGTTATATCGAGGAGAAAATGCCAGGGATTGCTCTAACCATACTGCAGGCGATCGCTCAGTCGCGAATAGTCATCGAGGAAAGACAACGATTATGATTGGTACCAGTGGCACTGATCCAAAACAAACGGTTCTCCAGGTTATTCACAGCTACGGGCAACTGACCAAACCACGCATTATTCCGCTACTGCTGATTACGACGGCCAGCAGCATGTGGTTAGCTGCAGATGGAAATCCAGATTTATACTTACTGTGGAGTACACTGCTCGGCGGTACTTTGGCCGTGGCTTCTGCCAATGTCTTCAACTGTGTCTACGACCAGGATATTGATTTTGAGATGGAACGAACCCGTCAC
>JAJPKC010000151.1 GCA_021323955.1 Oscillatoriales cyanobacterium Centralia_MAG_596
AATTGCGACGCTCAATGGTCATACAGCGCTGGTTTCGGCGATCGTGGTGTCTGCTGACAACACAACGCTGGTCAGCAGCAGTTGGGACGGGACGATTCGGATCTGGCAGTAGCCATATGGTTCACGGTGTGATTTTTGGGTTGATGGCGTGTGCGCTATGCCGCTGACGGGCGTGATGAAAATCACAGGTAAAACGGTCTGGTAAATCCTGAAAACAAGAATCCATTAAGGTTTGGTGCCATTAGGCCATCAGCCTGAATTTGTCCGTCTATGGCGTCTGGGGTGCAAAATGCCCGCATAGGTGGATTTCCATCCGATGAATGACTCTCTGTATGTTGAGTCAAATCGGTTATGGAATCGCGCACGTTTGCAGTGTTTGACAGTGTGATCTGGTTTATCAAGGTTGGGTTGGTGCTATCGCTGCTGGCAAGCACGATCGCGCACAAAGCCAGCAGCAGTAACTCTACTCAGCGGGTGGGTGATGCCCCAATTACGATCGAGGTAAAGCTGGTGAAAACGCTGCCCTCACGAAATTCGGGTCGTCGGACGTTGGGGGTGGGTCGTGATCGTAACGGGGCGATCAGCCATGACATTAAGGTTTGAGGTTGATGGGTTTGCCCTGTACTGTGGGTGCGGATTCAACACCCAGGAGACGGTTAATCGTGGGGGCAATGTCAATATTGCGAATGCGATCGAGCGTACCGTGACCAATATCAGGACCGGCAGCAAAAAAGCTCGCGCTCATTTCCTGGGTTGTCGGTTTGTAGCCATGTGCGCCATAAAAATTCGGCACGGAGAGGTACTGGCTGACGGTTGGATCATCCCCCAAACGGCTGACTGGCGGGTTCTGGGTGCCATCAAAGTTGTATCCTTCTACCAGTGTCGCAAACACATCGCCAGAATCTTGAGCGATGAATTTACTGGTACTTAGCCCAAAGTTGGGGTCAGTGGTGTCGCCCGGCAGGGGACGCGCGTAAATCTGGTCAAAAATTGGCCCGCCAACCGCACCGCCTGTGTAGGTTGAGTTCGTCTCTTGCAAATCTCGTAGCGCCTGCACCAGTTTTGACTGCAACGTTTTGTAGGTTTCTCGATCGACCGTTCCATTGAGTTCTCGACCCTGTAAGTTAATGTAGATATTGGCGGCAGGTCCAGAGGTGACGGCTCTTACCTGGCTTGAGTCGAAGCCTTTGCTCTTAAGATAGGCATTCAGGTTAACGGCTGTGTGGAAAGTGGTAAACCCATGATCAGAAACCACGATGATGTTGCTCCTGGGTTTGCCGTTGCGCTCGGTGCCTACTGACTTAATAATTCGCTGTACGGCGCGATCGGCTACCTGATACGCTGTCCGGACGTACGTTTTATAGCGATCGACTTTGGCAGGATCCTGTCCCGCACCAATGGAGTTGGGATTGCGGGGGTTGCTGGCCTGCCGTGGATCGGTCAGGAGAAACTGGTGTTCTGAACCATCCGGCTCCTCAATATAAACCATGACCAGATCGGCATCAGGATTCTGGGTAATGGCTCGCAGGGCGACGCGCGTCTGGTAATCGACAAAATTGCGCACCTGATCGTCGTAGATGCGCTCCAGTTCCTCGTCTGAGAACGTGTCGATGCCGCTGGCAAGGCGTTCAACAAAGTAGTAATCGGACTGTGGCTGCCAGAAGCCAACGTTGTTGTTAATGTCATCCACGCTGGCTAAGACGGGTGTATTGCGCGGAATGTAGGTCAGGCTGGAACGCGCAATGTGCACGGTGGACAGGTCGGGTGCCAGCAGCGTGACGTAAAATCTGGCCCCAACTTTGTTTGGTGTGCCTTCAAAGAAAAATGGCTGGGAGTCGCGGCCAATGGTGACATAGGCTGGGCCGGTTGATGGCAGGCTAAAAGGCCCCGGTTGAATTCCCTGATTCGCATCGAAAAACGCAAGCGTGTCGTAGTTGATGCTGCGATCGTTGGTGGTATCGAGGGCCGCAACCTGAAGGCTGTAGGGCCCACCGCCGCCGGTGATTTTGGAGATGGTTTCCAGGGTTGCCACCTTCACAGGGCTATAGGATGGTTTGCCAGCGGCGTTCAATTGACTCACCAACGTATCGGGTGCGTTGTTAAAATTAGCCGCGTTCAAGCTGAAACCTTTCTCGAAAACACCCGCTGTTGCACCAAAGGGAACGGTGTAGCTAACGGTTCGCCGTGATGCTGGCTGGATCACCGGACTGTTGGCAATCCCAGGAACCGTGACGTCAATGCCATCGCTGCCGGGGAAGGTGGCCGTTACAACTTTCTTGCCACTGGCCAGCAGTTTGACCCAGATCGGTTCAGCGGTTGGATTGGTCGCGGGAACGGGGCCGTTTGTGGCATAACCCCCAATCGGGGCGCTAAATCCGCTGATTGTACTGGTCAGAGGACTGGTCACCAGGCTGAATGTGTTGGCGACGACATCTGTATGGGAAGTGGTAGAACCGCTGCCAATTGTGGTGTGACAGGCGGCAGTTAGAGAGGGATTGCACGTGATATTTTGCTTGGCATGCACGCCTCGGCGCTTCAATAGCCCCAGTCCCTGATTCGGGCTGAGCACCCCTTCTTGCA
>JAJPKC010000300.1 GCA_021323955.1 Oscillatoriales cyanobacterium Centralia_MAG_596
GCTCGAACGCTTTGCGACATTAGGAGAGGAAGCGACCCATCGGGCACCGGCGGTAGAAACCCTGTTACACTTGAAGCGGCCTGAAACCTCCCAGGCGGCTTTTCAGCTGCTGGTTGACTTGGGGCTGTGGAGCCCTCACGAAAACCTGTTTTTGCGGCGTAGTCAGATCCCGGTTCACTTTCCTCCTAAGGTATTGGAAGTGGCAAATCATTGTCTCAACTCCCCGCCTCCTGACCTCAATGCCGATCGCCTCGATCTGACTCATCTCAAGGTCTATACCATTGACGATGAAAGCACTCTTGAAATTGACGATGGGTTGAGTCTGGAGTATCTCGCCGACGGAACCCAACGCCTGTGGATTCATATTGCGGATCCAACACGGTGGCTACAACCGGGGGATGAGCTTGATTTAGAAGCCCGCCGCCGGATCACAACGGTGTACCTGCCCACGGGAATGATTTCGATGTTTCCGGCAGAACTGGCGACTGGGCCGATGAGTTTGGTTCAGGGCCAGGTTTGTTGTGCACTGAGCTTCGGCGTGATTTTGAGTCCCACTGGCGCGATTCAGGATTACAGCATTCACGCCAGCTTAATTAAAGCCACCTATCGTCTCACCTACGATGATGTTGATGAGATGCTGGAGCTGGGCGTGCAGGCAGAGTCCGAGCTAGAGGCGATCGGGCAGTGGGCCAAGCGCCGCCAAACCTGGCGACAGTCCCAGGGAGCCATCAGCATTCACATGCCAGAATCGTCCATCAAAGTGTACGACGATGAAATCACTATTCAGGTGCTCAACGATTCGCTGGCACGGCTACTGGTCGCCGAGATGATGATTCTGGCAGGAGAAGTGGCGGCACGGTATGGGCAAGAACATCAGTTGCCGATTCCCTTTCGCCACCAACCTCAACCCGAACTCCCCTCAGAAGAAGAGCTACTGCAGCTGCCATCTGGCCCCGTACGTTCCTGTGCCATCCGGCGCTGTATGCCCCGTAGCGAATTGAGCATTACCCCGTCGCGCCATGCCAGTCTGGGGCTAGACACCTACGCTCAGGTCACATCCCCGATCCGGCGCTATAGTGATCTGCTGGCTCATTTTCAAATTAAGGCCCATCTGCGCGGTGCCCCACTGCCGTTTTCAGCCGAAACGATGAAGGAACTGACGATGAATATCAGTACGGCAGCGTATGAAGCGGTGCTGGTGGAGCGCCAGACTAATCGCTACTGGGGACTGGAATTCTTACGCCGGAATGCCCATGAAATTTGGGATGCGCTGATGCTGCGTTGGCTGCGGGAGCATGAAAATTTGGGGCTGGTGCTGCTCGAAGATTTGGGCATTGAATTGCCTATGCGCTTTACCCGGCCAGTAACACCGGGCGATCGCCTGGAATTAAAAGTCAGCCATGCCGATCCCCGCCAGGACATTATTCAGTTTCAAGAGATGATGTACCAGGAAGCCCAAACGAAGGGCTAAGCCAGCCAGCCTATAAAAATAACGCATAAAAAAGAGGTTGGTAGTCCCAACCCCTAACGCAGGTATGATTCAGGCAAAGGAGTCGCTTGTTAAACCTGGGTGTCCTGGCAGGCTGGGTGGAGTTTGCCCAAACCAGAGATAAAGAATTCAATGCGGGTATGGCTCAACTCGACCAGGTCGCCATCGTTGAGAAACCGCTGTTCCAACGCAACGAGCCGACGGCAGTTAACAAAGGTTCCGTTGCTGCTGCCAACATCCATGATATAAAAACCGCGATCGGGGGCATGGCCAATCACAGCATGGCAACGCGAAATCGACGAGTTTTGGATGGCGATCGCGCAGGTGCGGGCACGCCCAATCAGCCAACTGGTGCCCACAGATGTCACGTGCGTTGCGCGATCGTCCGGCAGGTTAGTTGTTAAAAAAGCGGTACGGCCCGTCGTTACCGCCTGGATGTAGAAAGAGCTAATTTCACATCGGCTGGACGCATTTAAAACAGGTTCAATAATAGTGGCAACCTGAGTCAGGTTAGGGCCACAGTCTTCAATTAAACATTGAGAAAGAGAAGGATTCTTCTCTAGAAACATAAGAGCTCGTCGATCAGAGTCACTGGAGGGCTTCAGATTCAACATATTCCTATCTAGAAAAAACAACTTCTTTGCAGTAACAGTTAAAGCTTGAGTCATTTGACTCCAAAACCCTGATCAATCTTATGCAGCAGAGATTTGCTGTTAGCGTAGCTGGTCGGTCAAATACTCCCCCTTACGGGTGATACAGCAGTAGTTATGTAGACTAAACCTCAGAGTGAAAGGTGATGACAACCGTGAGGCAAACCAACTTGTCAGAACCTTCACATGTTGGATGCCGTTGCGGCCATTCTTTAAGCTGGTGTTAAATTTCCTTCAAAAGACTCAAATTCTTGCTGCGTTCCGTAAATTTTGAGTAAAGTCTGGTAAACCGCACCTGGCAGCTGTCTCGCTGTCAGTGGGCAAGATCGTCGTCGCTATCCATCGGCTGACAAAGATGAGTCAGAACGTCGTCCTGGACTGAGTGTTGTCGTCACTGGCACTGTCCTCAGCATTATGACTGACCGATCGCGGCTGACATATCCCGTGTTTGCAGCGCGGCTAAAACCTGATCGCGGGCGTTGCCAGGATGAGCTACCGTCAACCTCATTGAGCGCGGGTGTCAGGCCAGACGATGCTTGAGCCAGAATGCCAGCAACGGCATTGTCAGCCGATAGCCATACTCCGATCCATACACCAATCCCTTTTGCTCCAGGCTGGCCAATGCGCCCTGAAGTCCCCCGCCTCTAGAAAGCTGGTGTTTCTGAATGTAGTCGCGTGAGTGCGGACTGTCGGTTGGATCCAGCGCCAGACTCTCAAGTACACGCACCTGGCTGGGTGGTAACAGCAAGATCAATGATTCAAAGGTGAGCGACAAATCGTCCACCAGTGCCAACGTGCTGCGGTAGATCTGATGTGGGTGAATGAGCTTAGATTTGTGGTGGCCTGATCGCGAGGCCGCCTCTGGCTTTGGGTGTAGCGCCTCCGGTTGCTCTAACGCCACGGTATCCGGGCTCGATCGCCCATCCTCCATCGCCCGATGATCGAGCCAGATCCGGTGAGCCAGCGCGATCGCATCCCCCACATGGCCCTGGACAAACGACAGAAATAGCTCCAACGCCTGACTTTCCGGTTCAAACTGCAGTCCTTCGGCGGCCATTGCTGAGACGATCCAGGGGCGTAAATCGGCGTTGGTCAACGGGCCTAGCACAATCACTTGAACATTACTGTCTTGCACCCAGCTTTCCGCAACGGTGGCGATTAGCGCATAGCTTACCCGGGTTTGCTGCTGAATTTCTTGACGCAGGTAGCGTTGCCATTTCTCAGACCGATCCCAGGAGCGAATGTGTGCAAAATTTAGAAAGACCAGCACAACGCGACACCCAAGCCATTCGGCCATTGCCTGAGGCAGTGCCAGCAGGCTTTGAAAGAGCGTCCATTCGTTTTTGGGAGTGGGATGCCAGAAAAGGCACAACTGTCCGGTTGTGGCGGTTTTAAGGGTGACAGGCTGTTGCTGACTCCACTGTTGAATTAACGCTAGCTCTGCTGGCGATTGAAATGCGCTCGTGATGCCTTCGGCGAGGAGCTGGAGGAAGCGATTGCTGTCAGTTGCCCGTAAGCAGTCGATCGCAATTACTTTTGCACCAACGGTGCGTGCGGCAGACCGCAGCAGCGTGCACCGACCACTACCAGGCACTCCCGCCAGCAGCAAATCACCGTCTGCTGCCAGGATTTGACTGACCTGCTGCAATTCTGACTGTCTACCGATGAGGGTCTGCGGTGTAAACGGATTCATTACGGGAGGAAACGTCTGGCTGATGGATACGATAGTGAATTCACACTATTTAATAGTGCCAAATCCTGGCGTTTGGCACTATGATCAGGTGCTGTAGGTGTTATAGCATTCCCTACCTTTCATTCACTATGGCTGTAAATTCTTCTTCCACCAGTTCTGTGCCAGCTACTGCCGTCTGGCATACCTTAGGCCCGGTGCAAACGCTGGAGCGATTGCAGAGCGATCGCCACGCTGGCTTGACCACGCAGCAGGCCGTCGCGCAACTTGAGCGGTACGGGCCGAATGAACTGCTGGAAACCCGTGGACGCGGCACCTGGGAAATTTTGCTGGATCAGTTCACCAACATTATGCTGATTCTGCTGATTGTGGTGGCGCTGGTTTCAGGAATCCTTGATTTCATGGACTGGCGGGCCGGGAAGCTGGATCCGGGTGAGATTCCGTTTAAGGACACCATCGCCATCTTCGCGATCGTTATTCTCAACGGATTGCTGGGATATTTTCAGGAGAGCAAAGCCGAAAAAGATCTGGCGGCCTTGAAAAAGTTGGCTGCTTCACGTGTGCGCGTTGTTCGTGATGGAAAAACGATTGAAGTTGACTCAAAAGAGCTGGTTCCGGGCGATGTCATGCTGCTGGAAGCCGGGGTGCAGGTGTCAGCTGATGGTCGTTTGCTGGACGCGGCCAATTTGCAGATTCGAGAATCGGCGTTAACCGGGGAAGCGCAAGCCGTCAATAAACGGGTTGAACCCGAACTGCCGTCGGATACGCCCCTGGGCGATCGCATCAACCTCGTCTATCAGGGAACAGAAGTCCTTCAGGGACGGGCTACGGCGGTGGTCACCAATACCGGGATGCAGACGGAGCTGGGACGCATTGCCACAATGCTGCAGTCAGTAGAAACCGAGGCAACGCCGCTGCAAAAGCGGATGCAGCAGCTTAGCAAGGCACTGGTAGCAGGTGCCCTGGCGTTAGTGGCACTGGTTGTATTTGGGGGCATCGCGCATGCGGCCTGGCAGAGCGGCAAAAATGTGCTGGATGTTGCGTTAAGTGAAGTTGGCAAAGAATTTTTAGAAGTCTCTCTCAGTATGGCGGTGGCGATCGTGCCGGAGGGTCTGCCCGCGGTGATCACCGTTACCCTCGCCCTGGGAACGCAGCGCATGGTGAAACGGCAGGCGCTCATTCGGAAGCTGCCTGCGGTCGAAACGCTGGGCTCGGTGACGACCATTTGCTCTGACAAAACGGGGACGCTCACCCAGAACAAGATGGTCGTGCAGCTTGTCCATACCAGCAGTGCATCATTGCGCGTCACAGGCGAGGGGTACAGCCCGACAGGAACATTTCTGCCCGTTGATGCGACCACGACAGACTCGCTCACACCCCAGGATCATCCCGAACTGCTGAACCTGCTGACGGCCTGCACGATCTGTAATGATGCGGAGTTGCAGCGGCATCAGGGGGAATGGGTAATCTTGGGTGATCCGACCGAAGGGGCATTGCTCACCGTATCTGGCAAGGCAGGCTTTGAGAAAGACCAGTGGTCAAGCAAACTGCCGCGCGTTGCCGAGTTTCCGTTCTCATCTGAACGCAAACGCATGAGCGTCATTACGGCAGTGCAGGACACTAATCCAGTTCTCACTAACAATGCTCATTACATGATGTTTACGAAAGGCTCTCCCGAGCTAATCCTGGAGCGCTGTACTCACATTCAGGTGGGCGATGGCGCACAAATGGTGACCACCGAGCAACGGACGGCCATTTTGACGCAGAATAATCAGATGGCGGGACGCGGCTTGCGCGTGCTGGGCTTTGCCTGCAAACCCCTGACCGAAATTCCGCCGGAAGGGTCAGATGAGGTGACGGAACGCGGCTTGGTTTGGTTGGGCTTAGTGGCGATGCTGGATGCGCCCCGGCCCGAAGTGCGTGAGGCTGTAGCACGCTGTCGATCGGCTGGCATCCGGCCCATTATGATCACGGGGGATCATCAGTTAACCGCTCAGGCTGTGGCCGAGGATCTGGGGATCGCCAAGGCGGGCGATCGCGTCTTGAGTGGGCGTGAGCTGGAGAAACTGAGTCTGGAAGAATTAAGCAATCAGGTGGACTATGTTAGTGTCTATGCGCGTGTTGCGCCTGAACACAAGCTCCGAATTGTGCAGGTACTGCAAAAGAAAAACCGCATTGTCGCGATGACCGGAGACGGTGTTAACGATGCCCCCGCCTTGAAACAGGCAGATATCGGTATTGCAATGGGGATCACCGGCACCGATGTCAGTAAGGATGCCAGCGATATGGTGCTGCTAGATGACAATTTTGCGACGATCGTTGCGGCAACGGAGGAAGGACGCGTTGTTTACACCAATATTCGACGCTTCATCAAGTACATTTTAGGGAGCAACATTGGTGAGCTGCTGACGATCGGAGCCGCACCGTTAATTGGGTTAGGGGGCGTCCCGCTGTCACCGCTACAAATTCTCTGGATGAATCTGGTGACGGATGGACTACCGGCCCTGGCACTCGCTGTGGAACCCGCCGAACCAGATGTGATGAAGCGTCCTCCCCACGATCCAGGTGAGAGCATCTTCGCACGGGGACTGGGAGCTTATATGATCCGGATTGGGATCGTGCTGGCAATTTTGGCGATCGGGCTGATGGCCTGGTCTTATGGCTATACCCACGCGCACCCAACGGTCGAAGACCCCACCGGCGAGCGTTGGAAAACAATGGTCTTCACAACGCTGTGTATTGCCCAGATGGGGCACGCGTTGGCAATCCGCTCAAACACCCGCCTCACGATCGAACTCAACCCCTTCTCAAATCCGTTTGTCCTGGCCGCTGTAACGCTCACATCGCTGCTTCAATTGGCCCTGGTGTATGTCCCGTTCCTGCGCGATTTTTTCAATACTCACTACCTCGACGGGTATGAACTGGGCATCTGTTTGGGGGTGAGTGTGCTGATGTTTGTCTGGGTTGAACTAGAAAAGCTCGTGTATCGGTGGTACGTCAGGACGAGAACGTAATATCTCATTCATGTATTTGAAGACGCTTCACCTGCGACAGTTTCGTAACTACCTGGATCAGCAGGTGGCGTTTGGCGCACCCAAAACGATTTTGGTGGGCAACAATGCCCAGGGCAAATCCAACTTACTGGAGTCCGTGGAGCTATTGTCTACGCTGCGATCGCACCGGACGTCGCGCGATCGTGACTTGATCTATACGGGGGCATCGATCGCGCAGGTAACGGCACAACTGGAACGAGACATTGGCGCGAGCGACCTGTCCTGTACGCTGCGGCTCAACAGTCGGCGGACAGTGGCCGTGAATGGGGAAACGCTGCGGCGTCAGCTCGATTTTCTCGGCATTCTCAACATGGTGCAGTTTTCCAGTCTGGATCTGGATCTGGTGAGAGGTGGCCCGGAGCAGCGGCGAAACTGGCTTGATTCCCTGTTGATCCAGCTTGAACCGGTCTATGCTCACATCTTGCAGCAATACAACCAGGTGTTGCGGCAGCGGAACGCTTTATTGAGAAAAGGCCAGGAGTCGGATGTCCGGCGTCAGGAGCCGGATGCTAATGTTACTGGCGGCCAGGCGTTAGCGCCTGAGGGGACAGGCATTAGCCAGAATTTGAGCCTCGACCCGCCACACCCCACACCCTATCCCCCCCACTCTGCCGACGAACTGGCCCTCTGGGACGCTCAGCTTGCGGCAACGGGAACGCGGGTGATCCGGCGACGCGCCAGAGTACTGCATCGCTTAGCGCCACTTGCGCAACGCTGGCACCACGAAATTAGCGGCAGCACCGAAATGCTAGACGTCTGCTACAGGCCCAATGTGCCGTTGGAGCAGGATGACCCGAGTATAATTCAGCAGGCGTTTTTGGAGAAGATTCGGGAACGGTCGATCGCCGAACGCTATCAAACCACCACGCTGGTTGGCCCTCACCGTGATGAAGTGGAATTTACCATCAACCAGACATCCGCTCGCCAATACGGCTCTCAGGGACAGCAGCGCACACTGGTACTGGCTCTAAAGCTGGCGGAACTGAAGCTGATTGAGGAGGTTATTGGTGAACCCCCGTTGCTGTTGCTGGATGATGTCCTGGCCGAACTCGACCTCGACCGTCAGAATCAGCTATTGGAGACGATTCAAGACCGCTACCAAACGCTGATTACGACGACTCATCTCGGGTCTTTTGATGCCCAATGGCTCTATTCCTCCCAAATTTTCGCGGTCAAACAGGGACAGTTAACCCTTGAGCGGTAGCCGACCGATTGAGTGCAGCCGATCGCTCAAAGCAACGAGGAATTGTTTGATTCTGGCGCGTGATCGCTGGCGGGGCGATTGTCCACGTCTGGTTCGGGCGTGCTTCCAGGCGACGTCAACTCAGCATCCAGATTGGTCTCAACCGCCTCCAAACGGTGAATTTGGATTTGGTGCAGCCTTGGCCCCTCAGCCGAAATGACGGTGAACTCAGAATCGCTGTAGCGCCAGGACTCACCAGGTTGCGGAATTTTCTGCAACTGGAAGAGCAGAAACCCTCCTAGTGTCTGGTAGTCATCGGTCAGCGGCAAATTCAGGTTAAGCAGTTCGTTGACTTCCTCCAGATCCATTTGTGCCTGTACCAGGAAAGTCTGCTCATCCAGAATTTGAATGCTCATCACGTCTTCGCTGGCTGGTTCAACCGTGTCGCCCAAAATTTCGGCAATCAGGTCTTCGATCGTCACCAGTCCTGCCGTCCCGCCATACTCATCCACGACAATGACCATCGGTTGCCGCGATCGCTGCATCAGTGGCAACAACTCACTCAGCAGCATGTATTCCGGCACAAAGCGGGCTGGTCGGAGCCAGTCCTGGATCGATCGATTGAGATTGAGCGGTTCCTCTGCCAGTGGATCCGCC
>JAJPKC010000341.1 GCA_021323955.1 Oscillatoriales cyanobacterium Centralia_MAG_596
TCTGTCTCAGCCAGATGCAAAGGGCTTGGAGCAAGTCTAGGCATGGTTTTACCCTTATTGGTCAACCTCACCTAAATGGTAGCTCTACTCCAGCCAAAGTCTACTAGTGGGTCACTTGGTATGAATATCGCCATTCTTAAAAAGGCTAGTAGCCTTGATGATCCGGTATCCAGTGATCGAGTAATGGCAATGAGCGAGGCAGACGACCCACTAGTATCGAAGCGGTGGCAAGAAGATCGTGACATCTATTCTGTGGTATTAATGCAATCGCACCAAGCCTCGCTGGAGCGCTGTGATAACGGCTTGCGTCCGATCGCCCACGCCCAGCTTCGTCAAGATATTGTTAACGTGAAATTTGACTGTTCCCTCAGTAATGGAAAGCCGTAACCCAATATCAGCATTGCTTTTACCTTTCGAGAGCAGGTGCAGTACGTCCAGTTCGCGATCAGTGAGTTCGGTGCTATTGAGACGGTCTAGCAATTTTGTCGCCACATCGGGAGGAATGTATTTTTGCCCTTTGTAGACCGTCTGCACCGCATTGACCAATTCCTGGGCGGTGGTGTCTTTGAGCAGATAGCCTCTGGCCCCAGCGCTCAGTCCGCGATAGATGTCCTCATCCGTGTCATAGGTGGTGAGAATGATTAAGCAGGCTTGAGGAAATTCTTGCCGGATTTGGGCGATCGCCCCTACACCTTCCAGTTTGGGCATCCGCAGGTCAATCAGTGCTACATCAGGTTGATGCTGGCGAAACAGCACCACAGCTTGTTCGCCATCTTCGGCTTCGGCAACCACCGTCATTTCAGCCGTGCGGTTGAAGATTGTGACGATGCCTTCACGGGTGATGGCATGGTCTTCAGCAATGAGCAGGCGGATGGTCGGCATGATGCTTTAAGCTCCCGCAGGTACGGTTACAGTAATCTCGGTTCCCTGTCCGGGATGGCTGATGAGGTGGAAGTGTCCGTTCAACTGGAGGGCACGCTCCTGCATACCCACTAACCCAAAGCCGGAGGGTGTGATGTGATGAGGATCAAACCCATTGCCATCATCGCGGATTTGGAGGTGAACAACCGTAGGTTCAAACAGGAGTTGTAGCGTTAAGGTGTGGGCGTGACCGTGGCGAATGGCATTAGTGAGTGCCTCTTGACCGATGCGGAGCAAATTCTCTTCGATCGTGGGTGAGAGCAGACAGGGAATCCCTTCCACCTTGAGAGTGGCACGCATTGGCATATCGTGGGTCATTTGGTGCAGCAGTTGACGCAGCGCATCGACAACGTTGCTGGTCTCGAGTGCCTGTGGACGCAGCGCCTGAACGGAGCGACGGGCTTCCGCTAAACCAAGACGAGCAAGATTGCTGACGCGATCGAGGCGAGTTTGAATGTCATCAGGCGCGATGGGTGCATTGCCTTTCAGCGTTTCGAGCTGCAAGATAATGCCAGTAAAAGACTGCGCCAGCGTATCGTGAATGTCGCGTGCCATCCGGTTGCGCTCCTCGAGAATCGCCACCTGTTTCGCCTTCTCTGCGAGGTCAGCGATCCGTAGCGCGATCGCGGCTTGTTGGGTCAGGGACAGGAAAAACGCTTCGTCTTCCTGACGCATTTGCTGGCCATTGGTAAAATGAATATGAATTGTGCCAATCGGTGTGTCACCCGCAAACAGAGCCGTAATCGCCGCATCTGACGTGTTAATATGCTCCATCCACTCTAAACCACCAGGAAGCGAAAACTCTTCAATTGGAATTGAGATAAAAGAAGAATAGTTTGAGGGCGTAAACATTCTGCGTTCACGAAACATAATCTCAAACGCAGGCGTAATATCGGCTGAAAATGGTGCCGCAAAGATCGCCAACTCTTCTCCCGATGGGCCCCAGCGCAGCCGAGAGCCATCGTGAAATAGACATAAACAAAGTGTGTGATTCTCAGGCGAGTAGCGCAAGATAAATATATTTGCGGCATTGAGGTAATACAAAATCTCGCCTGCCACCTGTCCAAGAAATGTATTGACATCCGCTTGCTGTGAAAGTTGAGCTACGCTATCACGCAGTAAGGTGTTGACCCGCTCTAACTCCACAGCCCGTTCTTGAGCGGCTTGTTCTTGCTCACGGGCGATCGCGTTCTGTTTATCCGCTTCACTGAGCAGAGTGAGTTGAAGGACTAGAGCAATTTGTTGAGCCAATGCCAAAATCAACTCTTCTTCCACTGCACGGAACGCAATCGGTTGAGCAAAGGCCATTGCTAACATCCCAAAGGGGCGATCGCCAACCATGAGAATACAGCTACTGGTGCCGCGATAGCCCTTTGCCTCAAACCATTCCATAACACCCTGCCACATACGACCCTCAAATTCGTGTTGGTTCATCACGGCTAGCCGCGGTTGGGAACGCAATTGAGCAAAAATTTGAGTTTTTTCAATCGGAATAGGCGCTTGAAAGAGGGCGGGTTCATCTGCAGCAGGGGTACAGAATGCCTGCCCATCGCGACAGCGAGCTTTCAACTTGAGCATCTCTTGACCAGCATCATAGATGAAAAGATGCCCCACGGAAGCACCGGCATAGCTTACCAGTTCCACTAGGAGATGCCCCAGAATATCATCAAGGTTTGGGTTGGTGGAAAGGCGACTGAGGCTATGCCGAAGTAGGCTATTAGCTCTCGCTAGCTCTGCGGCTTGGGCTTGTGCGGCTTGTTCTTGTTCACGGGCGATCGCGGTTTGACGAGCTTCCTCTGCTAAGCGCAACATTTCTACTGCCATTGTCATCTGTTCGGCTAGCACTTGCAGCAACCCCAAGTTTTTGCCCAGTGGCGGATTTGCTTCGGCAAAGCCCAAGCCAATCCAGCCGAGTAAGCGATCGCCAACCTGCATCGGCACACGCCGAATCGAGCGCGTCTTTTGTTCCTCATGAAATGATTGGAACTTAGATGGAATGTTTGCATCGGTGGGATGGGCGACCCAAGCATCAGGTGATTGAAGGATGCTGTGAGCCATTTTGCGTATTTCTGGCGAAAAAGGCGTTAGCAGCAAGCCATGCTCTCTTTGCGTTTGCGGATCTACTAAGCCGCATTGATCGAAGATAACCGCGTGGCGCAGGAAATCTCCTTCAATTAAGACGACTGCACCACTATGTGCTCCAGACATGTCCAGCGCCACTCTCAGCATTTCCGCTAAAAACTGCTCCAAATCTTCCAATCTAGCTAATCCCGCGATCGCTCCCCGTAATGCCTCATTTGCTTTTCCATATTCTGCGGCGCGTTCTTGAGCCGCTTGTTCTTGTTCGCGGGCGATCGCCGCTTCCCTTGCGGCTTCCACAAGGCGTGTCACTTCTAGAGCCAGGGACATTTGCTGAGCCAATGCTGTTAGCGTGTCGACAATGACTGGATCATGCTCTCTATGTTCACGGAAGGCAAGACCCAAATGAGCCACCAGCTCTCCACGCAAACGACAGGGGACATTCCAAACCTCGACATGCCCACGACAGCCATGATACTCGGCGGCGGCGGGCCACCATTCGATCGCTGCTTCCAACGTGTCGCGTGTATAGGGAGCCGATAATAGTCGGGAGGCAAACCCATCTGCGTCCTGTCCAATCACGTCTGGAGCTTCGCGGAATATCGGCTCGGTTTCCCATTGCTCACGAGGGACGATGATGCCATCCTGTGCAACGCACTGAAGTCCCGCATATTGGCCATTTTGCCAAAGCGTAATGCCGCCGCCTGCTGCTGCTACGACGTGCATTGATTCAAGTAATAAGCTCTCAAGGATGGCATCGAGCCTCAGACTTTGAGAGACTCCCTCCACACTGCGGCGCAGCGCATCATTTACCTTGGTCAATTCGGCAGAATGTTTTCGAGCGGCTTGTTCTTGTTCACGGGCGATCGCCGCTTGTTTCGCTTCCTCTGCTAATTGACTGAAACGAATGGCTAGTGTCACTTGTTGAGCCAGGGCATAGCCCAGTTCAATCTGCTGCTCGGTGAAAGGGCGATCGCTTGGTTGCCAAAAGTTAAGGACGCCAAAACACGTTTCTCCCACCAGCAGTGGCAAGTTGAGCTGCCAACTCACACCAAACGACGCATACCAGGCGGCTGGATCGCTGATGAATTTCCCTTCAGCCGGAGCGACTGAGTGATCAAATGGAGCCACAAAATGGTGACGGCGATCGCTAAATTGTCTGTGCTCAAGCATGTAGGGCGGCACCTCCACCTCCGTTTCCAAGGCTGGATGCTCGTGGTCTTGCCCAAACCCGTGCATTTGATTGCGTCCCCACCAACCAATAATCCTGCCAAGATTCGGATTCGTCACTTGCCAATATTCAGCCAGGGGTGACTCAAACTGTTCAGCCGCCAGCCGGAGCACATGACCAATAAAGTGATTGAGATCGGTTTCCGTGGCTAAAACATCAACAGCTTGCTTAAGTGCCCGATTTGCTTTTGCCAGTTCAGTGGCGCGTGCTTGTGCGGCTTGTTCTTGTTCACGGGCGATCGCGGTTTCTACCGCTTGATGGCGAGCCTGGTCAGCTAAACGACTGGCTTGCATTGCCAACGCTAGTTGCTTCGCCATTGCTTCAGCCAGCATGATTTCCGCTTCTGTGAAGGGCTGGTTTAACGTGCGATAGATGACCAGCGCCCCATCGGCTTTGCCATCGACCAGGAGCGGTTGGTTGAGTTCCAATGCCCAACCTTGAGAGACGGCAAACGTATGGAAGGCAGGCAACGTCTGAGCCGTTGTATGATCGATGATGACTGGACGGGTGCGATCGCGAACCGTTGTCCCATGCAAATGCTCGAGGGGCACTGTGAAGCCATTGGCAAGTTGCAGCAAGACAGCATGTTGTCGCGGATCGAGCAGTTGCAGTTCGGTTGGGTTCAAGACGGTTCCTTGACTGAACCAGTAGCGCAGGTAAACCGTTTCGCCTTGAGTATGTTCGTAGTAGCCGCAATCAGTCGCACTAAATGTTTGCGCCACGATCGTCAGCACCGCCGGAATGAAGTCGTCAAAGCTGTTCAGAGAAGCAAGTATGTTGATCGTCTGCTGCAAGGCCTCATTCGAGCGCGCTAATTCAGCCGCATGTGCTTGAGCGGCTTGTTCTTGTTCACAAGCGATCGCTGCCCGTTCTCGTTCGGCTGCCAAAAGTGCTTGTTGCGTGCGATCACACTGAATTGCTGTCCCAATACAACCTGCGGCAATTTTTAGCGCCGTCAGTTCAGCCGGACTCCGGTGTCTTGCAACCTGGCAGTCATCAAACGCCGCCGCTCCCCAATACTCACCTTCGACAAAAATTGGTACCACGTGGAGCGCCTTCACCCCCAGCTCTGCTTGTCCGCTGCGGAATGGTTCCGGTAGTTCCTCTAATAAATAGCTTAAGCCCTGCCCTTGACTCAACCTTTCATACCAATGCTCCATGCCCTCCCATGTGCCGACTGACAATGCAGGATGATTGATTTGAGAAATGGCATGAGGCGATGTCCACTCATATAAAACCCGCCATCCTACAGCCGCAGCATTGGGTGAAGGCGCAAAATTTTCAACCACGCCCACCCGATCAGCCTCTAAACTTTCGCCAATCGCTTGCAGAACTGTATTGACGGCTACGTCAACACCGTCAAACGACTGTAAAGCATCCACAGCTATGGCTGTCGCGACTAACAAACGATGCTCTAGAGTCGCATTCGGCTCATCTGCTTGCCGCTTGATCTGAGCTTGTTCACAAGACTGAAGCTGCGATCGCAAGTCAACGTTTTCTTGCTGCAACGCCGCCAGTTGAGCTTGCAGGTTCGCTATTTGTTCCTCGTGCTGCGGTGTGAGTGGCTCTGGCATTGTCCCTTCCCCTTGAAACGCTAGCCTAACTCGCGCTTGATGCTTATTGCAGCAGCGGCACTGTTCGTTCTTAGTTTAGCGAGGTGCAGGGCGATCGGGTTCCACTGGTTCGCTGTCACATCGATACTTCTGCTGCGCTTACAGGCGATCAGGCAACGAGGCAAGTGATCCAGCCGAAGTGTCAGTTCCGTTTCCTGATTGTCAGCCTCGGTTAAACTTGGGCTGAGACAAAGGCTGCTTGGTGCTTAACAAGCAACGTCCCATGAAGGGAACATTGCCAAGGCGGTCTTTAGCCGTGAGGACGTTCATGCTGCCTCATGACATAGTTCTGCTCTAAGTAATCTGACAAGGTGAATTGCGGTGGCAGCTTTAACTTTTCAATGACATCGGTTGAAACCCACTGTGGTTGATACTCCGCCACGAAGCTGATCAGGGCGAACACACTAGCCGCAGAAGCGGAAAAGGGCTGCACCAATTGCTGATTTAGTCGTGCAAGCCACGATGGGATTGGAATGATCTTGATCGTCTTGCGCCCTGTCTTCTCCGCAATCAGGTCAGCGATCTCTCGCCAAGTGAGCCACTGCGGACCACCGGCCTCGATCAGGAGATTTTCGCTTCCAGCATAGAGTGCGCCGCCGACCATCATTTCGGCCACATCCCTGGTGGCAATGATGGGGGTGCCGTGATGAGCGCCACCCGGAGCCAGGAAATAGCCCCACCCTTCATCCAGGTTGCCGACCATTGCTGTCCACAATTTAGTAAACCCATAATTTCGCTTGGTTGTGGCATGAGCCGAGCGATCGGCTGCCTGCTTGAATCCCCCCATGACGATAAAAACATCCATGAAGGCGGCATTGCGAATAATGATTGACTGCATCGATGATGCAAGCAGCCGTTCCTCAAGTCCCCGTTTCCCCAGCAACTCAGGGATCCGCTGCTCATGCTGATAGGTCGGTACAGATGACTGCACGAAGCGTTTGACGCCCGCCCGCTCGCAGAGAGCAATGAGGTTCAAGGCCTGTGCATTCACCCGGCGAACGGTATCTGCTTGCTTCTGCGGAATAATACCGTTGGCAGTCGAGAGGACAACATCCATCCCCTTAACAGCCTTCATGATTGACTGCTCGTCCGACAAGTCGCCAGTAATGTATTTAATCTCACCCTGATGTGGGTCTCGGATCGTCGAACCCTCTTGTCTGACAAGGGCGGTCACGTCGTAGCCCCGCTCAGCCAACAAAATCGTGATTTTCGAGCCGACGTGTCCAGTGGCCCCGATCACAAGAAATTTTTGCGCTGCCATGAATCGTCTGTCCTCTTGTGTGTCAGCCGTTTTGTTGCATCAGACAAAAGCAGCCTGATGTTGGCGAATCAGCGCGTTGGTCACTCAGCTTTGGGCATCGCAGACAGTTGTTCCGCAATCACTTTGGCGTTAATAGCATCCGCCTGAGCCGTTTGCCAATAGGTATCCAGCTTGCGATAGGGACGCATCAAAGTCGGTTGTTCAAAAAATGACGCCATCCAACTGACGATAGTCAGCACGGGCACGAGGGCACAATCGGCGATCGACGGTTGATCACCCACCGCCCAAACATTACCGCTCAGGTAAGACTCAAGGTAGGACAACCCTTTGCTGAGGTCTGCTAAGGCAAGCTTGATGATTGCTTCGTCGCGCTTGGCAGGATCGCGCATGTCCCTCAAGGTAAAGATAGCGGGTCGCAGATTAAAATCAGGGAGGC
The DNA here is from genome assembly GCA_021323955.1 of Oscillatoriales cyanobacterium Centralia_MAG_596. GTDB lineage: Bacteria > Cyanobacteriota > Cyanobacteriia > Leptolyngbyales > Leptolyngbyaceae > Stenomitos. Next base: position 7,542 of record JAJPKC010000341.1, read on the forward strand.
GCAGGAACAAGCGAGCGCGGGCGAGATCGAAAGGATCGCGCGGGCGCAAGGAGGGGGTCGGGTAGATGTCTTCTAGATATTCCAGGATCGTGGCTGATTCTGGGAGCGCCTCACCTGAGTCCAACACCAGCGTGGGTAGCTGTCCCATCGGGTTTAACGCCAGATAAGCATCGCTCTTCAACCCACCGGTTGGGGGTGGGACGATGTCAATGTCTAGCCCCTTACGGTAAATTGACAAGCGCACACGCGCGGCAAACGGCGAGATTGGAGCACTATAGAGTTTCATTGGACAAATCCTTGTGGTGTGACGATCGCTATGAGTTGACGAGGGTTAAGGATGGCACCGCTGTCAGTTAAGCTGGTGCAGAAGTTGTGGGGCACGCTCAGTTTGGCCGTGCTGAACTGCTGAAGTCAATCGATGTTCAGCCTGCCAGGTTTCGCTTTCCATACATTGTTGCGGTTTGGGTGGCATAGGAAAGCCAAGTTCCCGCTCCAAGCGAGCCAGATCATAACCAGGATAGAAGGGTGTAATCATGAAATTGATCAGTGCACGTAACCGATTGCCCACCGTCTGACGGGCAAAGGGCAGAGCCGCATAACGTCTCACCGTCATCTCAAAGCTCTCAGCAGGGCTACCGGTCAATGCATCAACCACATTGCTGACTCCGCCTTCAAATTCAAAAGTTCCTTGCTTGTGGTCTTGCATGTAGGAGCGAAGCACGTAAATCAGGTAAGGATCAACTCCTTGCATCCGGGCTACTTTCAAAAACAGCCAATAGGGCAACTGAACAGGACGGACAGGATGACCCACGACGGTTTGGATGGTTGCCGCCATGTCTTTGGCTGATAGCAGTTTGGGACCCGTCGGTCGATAGCGTTTGCCCGCATGATTGGCAGGATTGTCCGTCAAGACAGCCACAACAACTCGCGCTATATCTTCATCAGAAACGGGTGCGCTGCGGCTCGTGCCGAACAAGACTGGAAAGATCCCCAGCAGTGCTGCCATATCCATCGTGACAAGGTAGTTGTAAGCAAACATGCCTGGATTCACGATCGTATGAGCAACCCCTGGAATGTTGGCAAACATTCGATCAACCAGCCATGTCTGCCGTGTCATGGGGGTGGGGTGAGTGGGGCTGGCGGTCCATTGGCTCATTTGCACAATTGACTCCAGCTTGGCTTCCTGGGCGGCAACCGCAAAGGCGGCAGCACTCTGAATCATGTAGGGCTGGATCGGTGGCAGGTAGTAGGCGCGCTGTATGCCGCGCATCGCTTGTAGCAGTTGTTCAGGATCGTACAGATCAGCGACCACGGTTTCTGCGCCTAGTCGGTTGAGCGTTTGGCTCCGGGTGTCCTGCGATCGCACAACGGCACGTACGGGATAACCTTTCTCCAGCAGTTGGGTAACGACAGCGCCGCCAGTCTTTCCGGTTGCACCCGTAACGAGGATTGTAGGCTTTTTCATTTTGGGTTCTCCTTGAATCTGAGGATGAACCCAGCCTAGGGTTTGCCGTAACGTCAAAGTCA
>JAJPKC010000228.1 GCA_021323955.1 Oscillatoriales cyanobacterium Centralia_MAG_596
CGATCGCCCACCGTCGCGCGAATATCGCCCGCCGCACCACGGTTGGACGTAGACGCGGAGATCTGTGCCCCATCGCGGGCGGTCAGCTCACGTGTCTGGACTACAATGTTGCCGCCCGCGCCTGTGCCGGTCGTAGCGGCGAATAGTCCTGTGCGACTCCCATCGGCACGACCGCTCAGATCGATCGCGTTGCCGGCCGTCACAATTAGCGTTCCCCCTGGCCCGAAACCATTAGTGCTGGTGGACAATCCTACCGGAAAGATGAAGTTAACCGGATTCACCCTCGAGACCACAAGCGAGTCTCCCAACGTCAGCTGAATATCTCCGGCAGTTCCGCCCGCCCCTACACCTGTCGCTGTCCGTATCGCGCTATCGGTCACGACAAGCGACGGGGTGACGATCGCAATATTGCCACCCCTTCCCTGTCCTAACGTTTCGCTGGAGATCTGACTGTTATCGGTGAAGGTCGCGCGATCGCGAGCATGAATTGTAATATTTCCAGCATTTTTATCACCCGCGGTTGAGGTGAATAGTCCGGCACTACTGCCAGTAACGGTCAAGGTGCCCGTTTGCAGATTAATTTCACCGCTGTTTCCTAATGTCCCGCTACTGAGTTGGGATGCACTGGAGAGTGAGCTGTTGGTAATGGCGATCGCGCGATCAGCCTGAACCACGATCTTTCCGGCATCCCCTGCGCCTGAGGTTTGAGCGCTAACCTGCGCATTGTTATTGAGGGTCAGCGTCGGTGCCACAATGCCAATATCGCCACTGCTGCCCTGCCCTGCCGTGGCGCTCACGATGCGACTTTGATCAAGCGTCACCCCAGCACCCGCTTGAATGTCGATCTTACCCGCATTGCCTGCGCCGCGGGTTTGGCTGGAAACGCTGCTGTCTCGGGTGAGCACAATCGCATCACGCGCCCTCAACGTAATATCACCGGCATTGCCTTTACCCAACGTGGCGCTGGTCAGTTGGGTGTTATCCAGGGCGATCGCGTCCGCATCGATCACAATTGTTCCACCCGCTAACGTCCCCTGTGGGCCGCTGAACAGGTTACTTCGGGCAAGATCAACAGTCCGAGCATTGATGATAATGTTGCCGCCGATGCCAAACCGAGTACCTGGAATGCCCCGATTAATCTGAGCACCATTAATGAGTGAGACATTCGCACGAGCCGCCACATCGGGAACACTGGTCAAAGCGACCGTGCGATCGTCCGCAACCACCACTCCAACAGTACCCACACCAGCGATGCCAGCCAGTTCGACCCGTCCACTCAGCGCATTCAGTTGTCCGCCATTGAGTAAAATGTCGCCACCGACCAACAAAATACTGCGTCCGCTCGGCACAGTTAATGTTGCCTGACTGGTGATCGGGCGGGTAGCGATTTGGTTCAGCAGCAGTGCTGATGGATCAACCGTCAACAATGACGAGGGGGGTTGTGGATTGGTGGCGCTAAAAACGCCGCGATCGCCCAGCTGGATCCCATTGGCCGTGGTTGCAAGAAAAGACCCGCCGATCTGGAGTCTGGCTGTTTTGCCAAAGCTAATACCGTTAGGGTTGATAAAAAATAAATTGGCTGTGCCGTTGGCACGGAGATTGCCCTCGATGACAGAGGCGGCGGCACCCGTCACCCGACTGAAGATGTTCCGAATCGTAACGGGATTGTTAAACCAGGCTTCGCCGCCTGGAGGGACAGAAAACTGCTCAAAACTGTGAAACAAATTGCGATCGCGCACAGTGCCGCCATCAATCTTGCAGGACTGGCATCCTGGCACGACGCTAGAGTTGATGGGCAAGGTCTGGTCGGGCGTAATTTGAGCCCAGGCACTACTACCCATTGCCCAGCCGATCAGTGCCAGGTTGCCAATCCAGAGATAGCGGACACAGTGGTTCATGATTTAGCGCTACTTTAATTGGTCAAGATCGTTTGGCCTTGAATTGGTGACACCCGGACGCGTAAACAATCGACCCGCCAGAAATAGCAGACTTCTGACGTAGTTAACAACGAGCAAGGCGATCGTCGTGATGAAGGTGACAATCGCACCACCCGTTCCCAGGAGAAACGCCACCGTAGCCGTCACAACATTTCCTGTCACTTCATAGGTGAGTGTATAAATAGTCGTTTCATCGGGGTACACCAGTGGATGCGGCATCCCTGGCCCCAGCGGTAATGCCCCAATGGGGGTACTATCCGTGACGAGCGGAAAGTTTTCGTCGGCCGGCAGTCCCAGTAGCTCTGGCACATTCTCGTCAAACAGTTGCAAGTAGTCGGGTGCGTTAAAGGGGCCTGCTGACGTGGGTAAGGGGACACCGGCTGGCGGAGCGGCAAAGTCAATCGACTGTCCCGGTTGGAGTTGATAAGGCCCCCAGACCCTCTGTTCACCAAACCTAATTTCGATCGGGCCACCCAACCCATTCGTTGTCGTTGTTTTGCTGCGTGCGATCCCTGTGAGTTTTAGTTGCGACATGAGCGTGCTTCCTTATCTAGATGCGGCAGTGCACCACAAATGCATCGGACAATGGTTTGTGGTGCTGGTTCACCGCCGCCAGGTGCAATAGGGCAACGGTGAGTCAGAAAAACCAGGTCAGGGCCAGCAGGGGAGCAGTTAGCGCTGCCTCAGCTTTCTGCCCAAAACTATATTCTGCAAAATTCATTAGCCTCCTCCAATTACCCACCTGGGTACCATTGGTTCATGAGTGGTCACAGCATACTTCGGCGAAGCGGGCACGACAAGAACACTGCACATACTTGCTCATGATAGCCATCTCTGAACCACCGATACACTGAATTACTCACGCTTCAAAGTCGTTGGTCAGGCGCAAAAATAGTTAAGATTTCTAACAAAGGCGATTGCTGAATCGCCCAACAGACAGTAGTATGACAGGTTTTAACGGACGTTTTTACTCAGTGCGATCGCGCCGTTTCTCCGTGTAATGACAGAACGATCGGAACGCTCCTGGACGCTAGTTCGATGGGTGAATCGTGACCGTAAACGACAATCGTGATGAAAAATGCTCAAACAGGTATTAGCACAGATGGCTGAAATGACTTCCCCGTGCGGTTTTTAGTCGGAGTGAGCACACTGCCATTCCGAGTCCAGAATGATCTTCAGTTTCATTCAACCAGTCGAAACGATCGCTGGTTGCATCACCTTTTACAGTGAAATTACATGTGCAGTGAAGCAAACATGTCACTTCATATACGGTAATATTCACCTAATTTTTACCATGTAATTTTGTGAGGTACCGTGCCAGCAAATCTTACGCTGCGGTACGGTTAACAAGAAAGCAGTGAAATTAACAATAATTGAACATGGATTTATTGCTCCATCTGCAAATAGCTGAACTATAATCACGGCACACATTTGAATCAACAGTACAAAAGGCTCCTGCCATGAACAAAAGTGAATTAGTGGACGCGATTGCGGCAAAGGCATCGATCACCAAGAAAGATGCAGATGCCGTCCTGAGTGCAGCCGTCGATGCCATTATCGAAGCGGTCTCCTCAGGCGACAAAGTGACGTTGGTTGGCTTTGGTACGTTTGAAGCACGCAAGCGCCAAGAACGGGAAGGGCGCAACCCCAGCACGGGAAAACCAATTAAAATCCCGGCAACAACGGTGCCAGCCTTTTCGGCTGGTAAGTTGTTCAAGGAGAAGGTTGCACCGGCAAAAGACGATAAGGGCACAAAGGCCAAAGCAAAGGCGAAAAAGTAGCGTTCTGCTTCATTGGCAACGACAACCCTCGACTCAATCGCTGGGTCTACAGCCGATTACAGGCGTGTGGTGGGGCCAACTGATAGCTTGTCTCGATTGTCTCAGACCATGCAACGATGGTTGCCCTGGGCAGGTTAAGCGATCGCCAGACTCCAATGAAAACGGCGAACGTCAGTCTGCCCTTTTGATATTTATGCCGTTGCAACCGCAACCAACGATGGCGGCGATCGTGCCGTGTTTACAGTCACAGCCCCTCGACGGAGGGTTGCATCTGCCGATCGACCCTGATTCAGACCGTTAGCGCCGTCGAGGTTTGGTGCTCACAGAGATATCTGATTCCCGATCCCCGCAGTCGGATGCATCGCAGTGGCCTTTCAGCGACAATGGGCAGTAATGTGAAATCCGTAACCCAACGACTGCTCCATGCTTCAGCTCATTTTGATCGCACAAATCAGTACATCTGCCAGTCAGCTACAAAAACTGCCGGCGGCAACAATTAACACCCATCTACCCGCTGCTAACGCCCAGCAAGAACAGTTGCGGCGGCGCGCGATCGCGCAAGAACTGCGGCAACTCAATCAACACGCCCGTGAAACCGAGCAGGATCGGCAAAAGATCTTCGACAGTCTCCCACCATCCCGCGTTGACTGCGACCCGCTGTTTCCACCAGTGAGCGGGTATCCACCCGGCATTAGCTCGATCGCGTGTCACTAACCGGCAGCAATCAATACTGGATCGGTAGCAAATC
>JAJPKC010000510.1 GCA_021323955.1 Oscillatoriales cyanobacterium Centralia_MAG_596
GATTATGTGACGACCGGCCAGGTTCTAACCACCATCAACCAGAATGAGGCGTTTGACCTCCAGATCCCCATCCCCATCAGCCGTTCCAGCCAGCTAAAAACAGGGCTATCCGTTCAGTTACTGGACCCCAATACCGGCGAAGCACTCAGTTCGGGGAAAATTTATTTTGTCGCGTCTCAAGCAAACTCAACCGCGCAGTCCATTCTGGCAAGGGCACGGTTTGCGAATACACGCGGCAACTTAAGGGATGCTCAATATGTCAAAGCGCGGGTCATCTGGCAAACGAAGCCGGGCGTGCTGGTACCGGCGACAGCCGTGACGACGATCGGCGGCCAGAACTTTGTATTTACCGCTGAAGACAAAGCGGACAACGGTAAGACCCAGACGATCGCGCACCAGATTCCGGTCACGCTGGGATCGATTCAAGGACAGGACTATCAAATTGTAAAAGGACTCAAACCGGGTGACCGGGTGATTGTCTCTGGCATTCTCAAATTGCGAGAAGGGTCTGTCGTGAATCCTCAAGCTACTAATGCTGCCCGTGTGAATGTCGCGATCGCTTCCAGCTCACTCTATTAGGAGACAGGCGTGATCCTTTCTATTGCGGATACGTTTATTAAGCGACCTGTACTCACTACGGTCTGCACCATTGTGATCTTGCTGTTAGGGGCAGTCAGCTTACCACTGTTGCCGATCGAATACGTGCCGCAGATTGCACCGATCCAGGTGCAGGTCAGTGCGAGCTATGTTGGGGCCGATCCAGAGACAATCGAAACCACGGTCACGACGCCAATCGAGCGCAAGCTGAATGGCACCCGTGACATGCAGTATTTCAGTTCAACGAGTGTGGCCGGTACCAGCAGTATCTCGGCATTTTTTGGGGTCAACACCAACCCCAACGAAGACCAGGTCAACGTGCAGAACAACCTGCAACAGGCTGTACCGCTTCTGCCAGAATCGGTGCAGCAGCAGGGGATTACGGTCAAAACCGCGTCGCCCAGTCTGCTCGTCGTTTATGGGTTTTACTCACCCAATGATGAATATGACGCAACGTTTATCAGCAATTTTGTTGATTTGTCGATTACAGATGAAATTGCTCGGATTCCAGGCGTTGGGCAGGTGAATGTATTTGGGCAACTCCAATACGCGATGCGGTTCTGGTTAAACCCGGATGCGTTGGCCAGTCGTGGTGTCACGATCAATGATGTGGTGAGCGCTGTGCAGGCGCAAAACCTGGTCGTTGGTGGGGGCGCGATCGGGTCAGAGCCTGCTCCCAGCGGGCAACGCTATCAAATTCCGCTGAAGCTCCAGGGGCAATTTAAGTCGGTTAACGATGCCGAAAATATCGTGATCAAAGTGGGCAGCAATGGTACGTTGACGAAGCTCCGCGATGTCGGCAGAGCGGAACTGGGTGCGCAATCGTATAGTGCATCGGCAAAGATCAACGGCAAGCCGGGGGTTGCGCTGGGGGTCTATCAGCTTCCGGGCAGTAATGCGCTGGACGTGGCTAAGCAGGTAGCCGCGAAGATGGAGGAGCTAAAGCAGAACTTTCCACCGGGCGTGACGACTCAGTTGGTGTATGACACGGTGAGCTTTATTGAAGAATCCAATAAAGAGGTCATCATTACGCTGATTGAGGCGATCGTGCTGGTTGTCCTGGTTATTTTCATTTTCCTGCAAGACTGGCGCGCTACCATCATTCCGACCATTGCCATTCCCGTTTCGCTTGTGGGTGCAATGATTTTTGCCAAATTGTTTGGCTTTTCCATCAACAGTTTGACGATGTTTGGTCTGGTGCTGGCAACCGGCCTAGTGGTGGATGATGCCATTCTGGTGGTGGAAGCGATCGCGGCCAAGATCCAGCACGAAGGCATGACCGCACGGCAAGCCAGCTATGCGGTGATGAATGAGCTTACGGGCGCTGTGATCGCCACCTCTCTTGTACTCATGGCGGTATTTGTGCCTGTGGCATTTTTTCCCGGTGCTACAGGACTGCTCTACCGTCAGTTTGCGCTGATTATTGCCTTCTCGATCGCGGTTTCTACCTTTAACGCCCTTAGCTTTAGTCCCAGCATTGCGGCCATTTTGCTGCGTCCACCGCAAGAAGCACGCGGGCCGCTGGGTACATTCTTTGACAAATTCAATCGTGGGTTTGCCTGGGTACTTGACCACTACAAGGCTACCGTTGGTCGATTGATTGGGTTGCGCTATTTAGTGATTGCGCTGTTCGTGGTGGGACTGGCGGCCACGGTCATTGTCTTTAAGTCTGTGCCGTCGGGCTTTGTCCCCGGAGAAGACCAGGGGTCTACTTTAGGTTTTGTTCAGGGGCCTAATAATGCCTCTTTGCAATACACGCGCGATGTTCTCGATCAGGTCCATCAGTCGTTGGCCAAGATTGAGGAAGTAGAATCGACGGCTGAAATCAGCGGTGCTGGGTTTAACGGAAATGCCGCTAATCAGGGAATCTTCTTTGCTCACTTTAAACCGTGGGGCGATCGCCCGAAAGCCAATCAAGCCGTTAGCGCCATTTTGAAAAAGCTGAACGGGGAACTGGCAACCAAAATTACGGGCGCAACGGCAGTCGGTTCCAGTCCCCCGCCAATTCCGGGATTTAGCCCCTTGGGTGGTTTTAACATGCAGTTGGAGGATACCACCAACGGACGGCTGACGTTTCAGGAGTTTGCAGCCAACGCCCAGGACATTTTGCAAAAAGCCAATAAGAGTGGCATTTTCTCACCTCCGGGTGCATTTACACAATTTGCGGCTAACACACCGCAGTACGAAATCGACATTAACCGTGATCAGCTCAGCGCATTGAACGTAAACTTCAACGATGCACTCACAACCCTGGGCACTAGCATTGGTTCATCCTATGTCACGCAGTTTGTTTTAGGTCCCCGCTATTACCAGGTTTATGTCCAGTTGGACGGTCAATATCGCAATAGCCCACAAGCACTTAAGCAGATCTATGTCCGCTCCACAACCAATACAATGATTTCGCTAGACCAACTGGTGACAATTAAACCATACACAGGGCCTTCAATTATTTCGCATTTCAACGGCTACCGTTCCATCTTGCTTCAAGGCGCTCAAGCCGATGGTTACAGTAGTGGGCAGGCGATCGAAACCATCAACAATGCCTATAAAGAGAATGCTCTGCCAGGCGTCAAATTTGACTGGGCCGACTTAACGCGTCAGGAAGTAGCGGCTGGAAGTTTGGGGCCACTGATCTTCTTGTTTGGCATCATTATGGTGTTTCTGGTGCTGTCTGCTCAGTATGAGAGCTACATCGACCCGATTATCATTCTGCTGACAGTGCCATTAGCAATTTTGGGTGCGCTCAGTGCCATTGCGCTAAGGCGGTTTGTCGAGCCGACCCTGGCGAATGATGTGTACTGCAATATTGCGCTAGTGATGCTGATTGGTCTTGCCAGCAAGAATGCGATTTTGATTGTGGAATTTGCCAACCAGGCGCGCGAGCAGGGCAGTACGATCGTCAAAGCGGCAATGACGGCAGCAGAAGAGCGCTTTCGACCGATTCTCATGACGGCATTTGCGGCACTGGTTGGCTTTTTCCCACTGGTTACCGCGTCGGGAGCAGGTGCAAATGCCCGGCACTCATTAGGAACAGCGGTTTTTGGTGGATTGCTTGTGGCAACGTTTTTGAGTTTGTTAGTTGTGCCTGTACTGTATGTGGTGATTAAAAGTTTGGAGTCTCGCTTTCTCAGCGATCGGCCTGATCCACCGGCATCAGCAGCATCCTCGGACGACGCACTTAATCCACAAGCCGAACCAGAGCAGGCTCGAAGTGCTCCCTAGAGCAGCGATCGCCAAGTCAGCTTGCTTTGGATTGAGGAGTATCAGCCAGTCTGGCAATGACATGGAGATGATGAATGATCGCCATGCGTCGTCAATCAAAGAGATTTCTTCGAAGCCCAATGCAACGAGCCTGATCGCCTTGCCAATGCCCGATATGCGCTCGAGCATGTTCAAGAGCCGTTCGTGCTCGTAATTTGGCTCTTCCTTGTGGGGATAACTGGCGTTGTCGCCGTTCGTTGAGGAACTGTCTATCAGGATGAATAGACACGCTACGCCCGTGTTTGCCACTGGTGCATTGCTCTTTGAGGGGGCAGGCCGCACAACGAGCTTTGGGAAAGCGAATGGTTTTACCCAGGCATCAAGGCATCTGAATTTGATTTGGGCAACTCAGTGTCCCCGCCTGCCAGTCCAATGTAAAAGCGGTTTTGGGGAATTGGTTGGTATCGCTCCGAACCGGCCAAGCTTTACAGTAAACGGTCAACTCAGGGGGCTGTGTTTGACCCCGGAACTGCTGAGATAGGCGAGGTCAATGTAGGGTTCGCTCAACTGAATTTGTTGCTGTTCGAGATCGAGGCTGAGGGTATCGGTCACACTGGCTTTTGGAACGATTGGCGGGAGTCACCCTAACGGCGCAGATCAATCTGCAATCCAAGTCACTCAGTAAATGGCGCTTGTAGCCATCGACCCGTTGCTGCTTACGCTTACGACCATGCCTTGGATTTGGGCCTTTTTCTCAGCGTCCATTGGTGTGCTCAGATAAAACTTTAATGCTCAAAGTTTAGCGCTGTCGGTAAAACCTGAAACTAAGCACTTATACTCATCGTAGAAGCGGGGTGCACTCGAGCTCAAACGGCTTTCTTGAGTGAAGACCTCAAACTCTGATACAGCATCGATCGTCGGCTAGAAGTCCTGATTGACACAATCTTTGTAGTCAGGATTTCAGACGAAAATCCAACTAATGATGCAATAAAGTCCACCTCAAACTATGAAAAATAGCATAACTTTAGACTTCATTAGCGTCAGTCCTAATTTCATCTTTTTACTATGCAATAGAACAGCCATTTTGGATATTACCCTGTCAGTAGTACATCGCCGCTTGCATTAGGTCTTTTAGGTACAAAAACGGTCTTTTATTCGGCTGTAATTTACATCATGTTTTGACATCGTGATTACGTCTCGACTCAACTGTCAAAAAGCAATATGTCCAGGGTGTCCCGGCAGGTATAGATGGTACCCAAAACGAGGAGTAGCTGGCAATCCACATGAGTGAATTGTGGTCATTTACTGACTTTTGGGCAGTGAATACCGCTGTGCTACCGAGCAAGGGCTATCGAGTCGTGGACAAAGAGAATGGAAGAAACAGCCATATTAAGCGATTCAAAAACCCCTTTAGGCAATGAATGTAGTCCCGGCGTCCGAAAAACCTTGCCCTTTTCCAAATCCTTGAAGAATTACATTGGTGCGATTTGATACTTGATCCATCATTACCAGGCATCATTACTTGCGTAATACTACCACTTAAAGATTTGATGAATTTAAGGATTACATGGTTGCACATTTTCCTTATAAGGGAGAATGATTAGATAGATAGGAAGTAATCCTAAAAAATAACTAAAGAAAAGAAGGGTAAGCATCAGCAGTGAATTAGTGGCTTTTCTGCCGATACTCCGGCCACTTATCTACTGTCCTACGTCTCACTACATCCGCGTCAAGCCGGTACTTACCATCTTGAATCTGTCAGGCTATAACCTAGCCCAATCGCTGTGAAACAGTAGAGCTTTGAAAAAGAAGTTCTACTGCATGCATTCTACAATTTGCATAGAAATGTATATTTCTTGTTCAACAGGTATCTGTTCAGCAGACATTTGAAGCATCTAAAGGGTTAGTTTCTACCTTGTAGACATTATTTTCCTATTTGCTTAAAACAGAAGATTCACTTCTAGGAGCTATCGATATAGAAAATGGTAGCTTTACTAACTTGATTTCCTGGTATTAGGCCTGAGGCCATAAGCTCCTTGGGTTTCCAAAGTTTGAAAATTTAAATTCGATCATTTACACCCAAAAATCTTAAAAATCGCCCAGTCAATCTAGCTAAAGATCGTTTGTATTGCGATTCAAAACTTTTAATTCTATTTCATCATGCAACCACCTTACACGCATTGTTTATTTCGTTGTTTTACAAAACGTCGTTACTATCTTTGGATAGGCTTGTTAGGGCTACTGCTGCGTATTGTTTGGGCACTACTTGTTCCTGTTCAACCAGTCTCAGATAGTATCGCTTACGATACATTCGCACAAAATCTTGCAAACTGCCGTAACTACGGATGGGATTGTCATACACCAACAGCCTACTGGCCCGTTGGAACATCGTTTGTATATTCGCTGCTATATCGAGTTTTTGGCCACGTATACTGGCCTATTGTTGTCAGCAATCTAGTTCTTGATATAGGCACAGTTTGGCTATCGATATGCCTTGCTGAAAAACTGTTTGGGCGGCGCGTAGCAGCATTGAGCGGGTGCTTTTTAGCACTCTGGCCTAGTCAAATTCAATTCACGACTGTGTTAGCCAGTGAGCAGCTTTTTGTAGCATTAACAATGGCAGGATTAGTCATTTGGTTAAATGAACGTCTTAATCTTTGGCTGAGAGTCGGCCTGGTTGGTGTTATATTGGCTGCTGATAGTTATGTCCGACCAACGGCTCTACTGATTCCAGTATTACTGCTAATTTTACGCTTCGTACAGACCTATGAAGTGCGTCGAAATATCGCCGCCATACTCGGGATGTTTTTGTTGATGGCATTATTGATCGCACCTTGGTCTATCCGAAACACCGAGGCATTTGGACAGTTCGTAATCATCTCAACAAATGGAGGTGCGAATCTTTGGATGGGTAATAATCCTGATTCCACAGGTGGCTTCATGGAGTTGCCGCAGGGGGTTTCTAGGCTTAATGAAGCCCAACGAGATCGCTACTTAAAACTGCTGGCAGAGGCCTATATCAAAGCAAAACCAAATCTATTTGTTACCCGCGCTATTCAACGAACGATTGACACCTATAGTCGTGAAAGTATTGGTGTCCTGTGGAACGAAGCAAGCTTGACTAAATGCTATGGTACATGGTTACTTCTCCCGCTCAAAGTTATCAATCAAATATATTGGGTTGGAATGCTAGTACTAGGAATAAGCGGCACCATTCTTTTAGGAATAAAGATCGGGGCGGGGCAGTTACTCATACATCCTACCGTCTTATTTTGGGGCTATTTTGCAGCCATTCATGCGGTGATAGTTTCGCAAGACCGATATCATTTCCCTAGTATTCCAATGATTGGAATATTAGGAGCTTCGGCAGTTATTTGCTTGCTCGATGCTCAATTTAAAGGAAGATATCGAGTGAATCAGAGTTTTACGCCAAAGTAAAACAATTTTAATTTAGATCAAACTGGAGCAGATTAATGAATAATGCTTGGCGGCAAAAATCAATTGTAGCTAAATGGTGGCAAGATGTGCGAGCGCCGTTAAAGAGTCCGCTTCTTGCAGCACTGCGAGTAAGACAGTGGACAAAAAATTTAATTGTATTTGCGGCTCCATTGTTTGCCCTAAATATTAATTTATTGACACTTCTGAATAGTACTCTGGCTTTCTCTTTGTTCTGCGCAGCTTCTAGCAGTTTCTATCTGATCAATGACATCATTGATGTCAAAGCTGATCGGTGCCATCCAATTAAATGTAAACGTCCAATTGCAGCAGGGTTGATTGGTATACCAGTTGCCGTGGCGATGGCTGTGGGTTTACTCAGTAGTGCCCTATTAGTATCCTGGTTGATCAAACCTGGATTAGGTGCAGCTATAACAGGTTATGCTATTTTGCAAATAGCTTATAACTTCAGATTAAAACGCACGGTTATTTTAGATGTGATTGCGATCGCGACCGGATTTGTGTTGCGAGCTTATGCTGGAGCGGCTATCAGTAATGTTACTCTGTCGTCCTGGTTTCTGCTGTGCACGGCCATGCTTGCGCTTTTTTTGGCTATTGAAAAGCGCAAAGCAGAGCTTCGCTTGGCTCAAGCTCAAAGCAAACCCGTTCGAGCCGTCCTACGGCGTTACTCTCTATCTCTGTTGGATCGAATGGAAGGTATTGTAACAACTGGAGTCTTTATAACTTATGCTCTTTGGAGCTCAGGTCCACGCTTGGACGGTGCTTCAACACGTTGGATGTTATTGACATTACCGTTAGTACTTTATGGAATATTTCGCTATCAGTTTCTGAGTGATCCACAACAGATTTCTCGTTTCGATAATCTGGGAGATGAAGTGGGTGGTAAGACAGAGCGGCCAGAAGAAATTTTGTTGAGCGATCGACCAATCTTGCTGACGGTAATTGCTTGGGTATTGACAACATTAACCATCTTGTTACTCAAGCAGCAAAATATTCTTGCCTGAATTGACAGCGTGAGGCTAGAAGATTAGCGCTTATCGGTGGCAGCTCGAACTATGGGATGAGTACCATCTTTTACATCCTTGTGTTAGGACGATTCAACGTATCGGTTGCGTAACCTATTGTGATTGGTCTAACTGTCACGACGTCACCGATCTCAGGTGCGATCCTGCTACAGGCGAAAGTTCCATTTATGCACTGACTGGTATCGTGTTGATGGTAAGCGGAATAGTCGAAATTGCTTTAGATTGATTTTAGTCGGATTCGAGCAGCAGCCAAAATGTTCTTACGCCTCTTTGGCCACACGCCAGGCTGTTTGGCTGCCTAACTTACCCGCTTTGACAAACACCCAGCAACCTCGTTGAAAGGAGTCACTACCTCGGGGACAGGTTGGCTGCACGCCGATCAATTTATGGAGTTCACCACTGGTCAACACCCACTTCCCGATACAAGCGCGCTCCAAAACATCCATGTACCAGAGTGGATCGGTAGGCGGTGTTTCCGGGGGCGTA
>JAJPKC010000021.1 GCA_021323955.1 Oscillatoriales cyanobacterium Centralia_MAG_596
GAATCATTGCGTTTCAAGGTGCTTTACGGGTAGACCTCATCAAAGAATTGGTGACGGCTGCAAATACTGCCCAACAACTGCAAGTTCGGAAGCAGGCTGTAGCCCAGACCCAGGCGTTTCTAAACCAAAAGTTACAAGAGTTTCCAGTCGTTGTCCGTCAGTACACTGATCTCAACCAGCGTCTAGAGATTGCGAGAACAACGCTGAATCAGTTTTTGACTCAGCGTGAGACGCTGCGAATTGAAGCGGCACAAAAAGAAGTTCCATGGGAAATTGTCTCGGCACCAACGATCGACCGAGACGGTAAGAATAATCCAGTTCCATCGGCCAGCATTGACCCCAAGTTCTTGGTTGCTGGGTTAGTCGCTTGCTTACTGCTCGGGCTCATCGCTGCCTTGATGAAGGAAAAGTATCGGAACCTCTTCTACAGCACAGAGGATATGGAGGGTTCACTCAATCTGCCCCTCCTGGGTAGCATTCCTTTCAAAGAGGGTTTGAGCCGGGCTGTAGGCTCTCCGGCTATTTCACCTACGGATGCTTTTTCAAAAGCGTTCAGTTCTCTTTACACGAACATTCGCTTTTTGAACTCCAAGTCACCAGTCCGTTCTTTAGTGATCAGTTCTGCCGAACCGGGTGATGGCAAAACGACTGTTGCCTTGTATCTAGCTCTTGAAGCGGCATCTATGGGACAGCGAGTGTTGTTGGTAGATGCAAATTTACGCTTCCCCAGTCTCCACACCTTACTGAGCATGCCCAACGCGACAGGATTGAGCGAACTACTTTCTAGTAAGGCAGACTTAGATCAGGTTATTCAGCGATCCCCAGCAGAATCTAACCTCTCTGTATTGACATCTGGCCAGTCTCTAGCAGACTCAAGTCGATTACTGGCTTCAACCGAAATGCAGAACTTAATGAACAAGCTCCACGATCGGTTTGACCTGGTAATTTATGATTCTTCAGCGCTGGCAGAGTTTTCCGACGCTAATTTCTTAACGGCTTCAGTCAATGGCTTATTGATGGTGGCTGGTGTTACGAAGACAAAGCGATCAGTACTAGCTCAAGTGCTTGCTGATCTAAACAAGTTCCGCCTGCCTGTACTAGGCGTTGTTCCTAATCATCCGGGTAAGAGTGCTGCTAGTGCTTATGACCAGCCTGGTCAATACGGGCAGAGTTATGGCGGAAAGACGACACTTCTAGAGACTCTCAAAATTCTTAAGCCTGGTGGTTCACAATCAGCCAAGCGTTCTGGGGATGTTTTGCGATAGGCAACTGATTTCTACTTGCGTGAGCGCAGCTATGGAGCGATTAGATTGGGCCACGCAAGCTGCAATTTGGTGCAGAGACCACTGGCTAGCTGATTAATTAAACAAACAATCTGGATGAGTGAGAGTTTTAGAGTGTTCGCAATGGGTCAACTCATAATTTTGCTGCTTGAGGGTCTTCTACTAGTCATCTCGTTTCTCTTACTCGTTCCAATCCTTGTCCTTTTTATTGAATGCATTGCGGCAGTCGTACTACGTCGACGAACTGCTGCAGCGCAGGTGCCGGCTCGACCAAGAATTGCCGTGTTGGTGCCGGCCCACGATGAAGCGATCGGAATTGGTGCAACCCTGGAGCGACTATTGCCACAGATGCTGGATGGCGATCGTCTGATTGTGATTGCTGACAACTGTACTGATGAAACGGCAGCTATCGCTAGAATGCATGGTGCAACGGTCATTGAGCGACAGGACGCGCAAAATTTAGGAAAAGGATACGCATTGGATTATGGATTGAAGTTTCTTGCCGTCGATCCGCCAGACGTTGTGGTGATGGTAGATGCAGATTGCATTGTTACTGATGGCGCGATCGCTAAGATTTCGTGTTTAGCTGCTGCAGAGCAGAAACCAGTTCAAGCAAATTACCTACTCACTCAATCAAATAGCCCTAAACCAGAAGCAGCGGTATCTATTCTTGCCTTTACGGTCAAGAACTTAGTGCGTCCGTTTGGGCTCTATCAACTCCGGTTGCCCTGCCTGCTGACAGGCACCGGGATGGCATTTCCCTGGTCTGTAATTCATCAAGTTTCTCTGGCAAGCAGCAATATTGTAGAGGATATGCAGCTCACGCTTGATCTGCTAGTTACAGGTTATCCTTCGGTATTTTGTGCTGATGCCGAAGTTACGGGTTCTCTTCCAGAGCATAAGCAGGCAGCAGAGAGCCAACGGACACGTTGGGAGCACGGACATCTGCAGACACTGTTCAGCCAAGTGCCACGCCTGCTAAAAGTTGGGATTAGCCAAAAGCGTTTTGATGTGCTGGCACTAGCGCTCGATCTGTGTGTGCCGCCTCTATCCTTATTGGTGATGTTGTGGGCGGCGACTATGGTGGCAGCGATCGCCGATAGCCTTTTCTTTAAAACCTACGGATCTCTGATTCTGCTCGCTTTTCAAGGGCTACTAATTCTAATTTCGATTACGGTTGCCTGGGCCAGATTTGCCCGCCACACATTACCACTAGGTACTCTATTGTCAGTGCCACTATACGTACTCTGGAAAGTGCCCCTCTATTTAGCGTTTCTCGTTAAGCCTCAAACTAAATGGATTCGTACGGCACGCAGTGTGGCAAAGTCTTCAGAGCTTTAGTACGACTGACGCCCACAAGAGTTAGTTGAATTGTTAGGCTTCTGGAAATTGAGTGGCTCGTCCAATATCGTTCGCTATGCATAGAAGCCAGAGGTTGTTTGTTCTTGCTAATGCATCTTCTGAGAGATGGCCTGCTTTCTGAAACTTCGTATTCTGGGATCATTGATAGGACGCAGTTTTGCAACTCCTATCTGTCAAACGATTCTTTAGAAACGGAGTAAGAAAATGAGTTTGGAAGAACGCGCTAAAGCTGCTGCTAAAAACGTTGAAGGCAAAGTTCAAGATGCTGCTGGTAAAGTAACTGGCGATCCTGAAGATCAAATTGAAGGTAAGGCAAAACAAGCGGAAGCACACGCACGCAACGCCAAGGAGGACTTGAAAGACGGCGTCAAGCGCAGCGCTGACAACTTGTAACCATTTTTGTGGGGGATGGCAACGTTGCTGTCCCCCATAGCCTTTGGAAAC
>JAJPKC010000409.1 GCA_021323955.1 Oscillatoriales cyanobacterium Centralia_MAG_596
GAGGGCGATCGGCAAGCTAAGCAGCAGGTGATCGGCATCCACAGGAATCATCCCGAATCCCAACCATTCCAGAATCGTCTGTGCATGGTGCATGAATACACCCCCAAACAGCAACAGCAAGAGAGCGACTTCTGCCCAGAAGCCCTGATGGTTGTCCAGCAGATCGGCAGCCGGGAACCGCAAATTTAACTGAACCGACCGATTTGGACAGGCTTTGAGACAACTCATACACAACACGCAGTCCCGGTTGTCCTGTAACTGTGCTGGATGGGTGTAGAGGGGACAGCCCTCTGTTGCCTGCCCTTCACTGGGCAACGCATCAGCAAACGTAACCACCGTGCCGCCACTGCCTCTGTAGCAACCAAATGTATGGCACTGACTACCGCAAACCTGCTGGGTCGATCGCAACTCCAGCATCGACAGCTTGGCAAACATGCCGTTCATACCACCAATGGGACATAGATAGCGACACCACAGGCGTCGCTCATAGAGCAGGCTAAAAATCACGGCTCCAGCCGCAATGGCCACCAGCAACCAGGAAGACAGATAAGCATGGTGCGGGAGATCCCAGAGTTTTTCCCACAGGTAAATGACCGCAAAACCACCAAACATCACCCACCCTCCCCAACGGTTAAGCCACTGAGTATTCCAGGCGCGTTGCTGACGGGGAAAGAGCCCGAGGGATAGTCGACGGAGCCACTCCCCAGTGATCATAAACGGACAGATTGCACACCAAAGCCGTCCCACAAAGGCGAATAGAAAGAGATAGCCCGGCCACCACCAGGCCCAGAAAAGATTTAAAGTGACACTACTATCGCGCGTTTGCGGACCAATGAAGCCCAGAATGGTAATCAGTACAAACGCTGCCATCATCACAACCCAGAGTCTCTTGGGATACCAGTCGCTCAACAAGACCCGTCGTAGCCAGGGAACATGCGTCAGAAGATCCAGCCGAAACGCATTTCTGGTGGACTGCACTGACCACAAGGTTTGCTCTGGAATGATTGTGTGCCCTGATGGGGTCATGATTACGGCTCGATGCAAAATCTCTGCCAATTCTGCCAGGTTGCCGGGGTAGTCGTAACTCAGCAACCGGCGCAGATCAGATTGATCCAGATGTAATAAAGGGCGATTCTGGCATTGGCAGAACTGCGTTAAGAAATAGCGGGCAAAGTCCGGGATATCTGCCTTGCGTTGCGGCAGGGTAAACAATTTGATGATAATTGCTTCAACGCCCCGAATCTCCAATTTATTGGGCGCTGCCAGAATCAGACGGACTGACGATCGCCTCGGCTGTGGTGGATCTGTCGCAAGATCGTTATTGCCCGTAATGCCGTGATTGGGCAGAATGAATCCCGTTTTAAGGTAATGGATCACGCGCGCTCGATCGCCCTCACTGAGTACCTGCACCTGATCCAGCAGCAGCGTTCCCCGCTCTAACAATTCAAGAACGCCCGATCGTCCGCCGACGCGACCAAACAGAGCATCGGTATTGATCCGACCATCCTCTGCACGCGGTAATTTGGCACAGTTTAGTTCCGCAAAGGGTTGGGATGACAGGCTGGAACGGGCATGGATGAGTCCGGCCAGGAAGGTCTTACCCGTGCCCGCGGGTGCTTGAACGATCACAGGGTTCAGATTCACGGTTGCCTGCTTGATCTGCTCCGTGAGCTTTTGTGCCGCTTTACTATGACCCAAAATGCCTGTCTCACTGGGCACGGGCTGAATATAGGACTGTAAGCATTGCATCCGCACCTCTTCCCAGGCAATGCGAGCGGCATAGTCTTCCAGATCTTGAGCGAGCAGGTCATGCATCACCTGTTGCATCGAAGGGTATGCAGCGACAAGCACTTGAAAGGCGGCTTGTGGCAGAAACCAGATCTCGCAAGCAGTGAGGGCGATCGCATTGGCTTGATACGTCCTCTCAGCCACATTGGCAACCAGGGTGTAGCCAAACAAATCGCCTGCCTGCCGCTCCCGGATCACCAACTTACCCAGCGGTGATTGCCGAAAGATTTCCACCGTCCCCTGCTTGAGCAGATAAAGCCCAGTAGAAGTTTGGCCCTCCTGGTAAATCAGCGTTTGAGGGTCTACTTTAAAGCAACAGAATGACTGAGCCAGCGCTTGCAAAACATCCGCTGACAATTGCCCCCAAACATGGTGCAAGCCCAACCACTGACAGCATTCTGCAATCCAGCTCGCACATGCTGTAACGAGACAACTCGCAGCCGGTAGCAAGGGCAGCGGTTGTGGTGGAATCATTGGCTGTAGCTGAGATCCACGGGGTGCATGGGAAATGTCTCCAGCGTCCATAGTCGCTCTATCCCGATAGCCAACAGCAATGCGCCGCAAGAAGACTTAGTCGATCATACCCAGTCGCTAAAGGGGAATCGTGATTCTCTTTGAATTCTTTCATAATCCCTTTAAATATAACAAAATTTTTTATGTGTGCTTATATAACTATATAGCTTATAAAATTTATAGCTTATAAAGTTATCTTACGCATACGGCGAGGTAATATACTCCATGTCTCAAAACCAGCCAAATCAGACGATCGACTTTTACAGTGACGCTTATCGCGACGCTTTCAGCCGCATTAACGGAGTTGTCATTGAGGGAGAGCAGGAGGCGTACGATAATTTTCTTCGTTTAGCTGAGCTGTTGCCTGAATCCAAAGAAGCGCTCATCTATCTTGGAAAGATGGAACTTCGTCACAGAAAGAGTTTTGAAGCATGTGGACGCAATTTGAAGGTGACTCCGAATCTGGTGTTTGCGCAGCAATTGTTTGCGGATTTACGACAGGCGTTTGATGAAGCGGCTGCAGCTTACCGAACTGCAACCTGTTTCTTGATTCAGGCACTTGCAATTGAGTGTTTTGCGATCGCCGCTTACAATAACTATATTCCTGTCGCCGATGGTTTTGCCCGCAGAGTGACGGAAGCGGTGGTTGCCGATGAGTATCACCACCTTAATTTTGGCGAAACCTGGCTCAAACTGCATTTTCAGGATGTCAAAAATGAATTAGAAACAGCTAACCAGACCGTTTTGCCGATTATCTGGTGCATGCTCAACCAGGTTGAGTCTGATACCCGCGTGATCGGGATGAACAAGCAGTCTCTGATTGAGGAGTTTCTGGTTCAATATGGCGATGCGCTCAACCGAATCGGCTTTAGCACTCGTGATATTTTACGAATGTCCAGCTATGGCTTAACAGCGAGAAAAGCTAGAGCGTTCAGCAAATACCGTCCGCCGCACTAGGCGTGGTTGAAAACTCTTGCCAGTCAAGCATCCTGGCGCTGCAAAGCCCGTGCTTCAGCCCCTCAGAATTGGGAGATTGAAGCCCTGAAGCCTTGCAGTCATCGAAGAAACAGGACTACCTGAAGAGGCGGCCGCTTTTAGCGCGGACTAATGAAGTGGTTTAAGACACAGCCTGGGGTGATGGTGGTTTGAGCAATAATGCAAAAGCTTTGTCAGTCAACCAGCACTGCAAGCGGTTACTGTGTTCCATGATCGCCTGCAATCCAAATACTATCCGTCTGATAAAACTCTCCTCGCTGTTCAATTGAGAATCCACCCTGTAGCAGTGCCAGCCAAATCTTCACGAGTGGCATTTGGAGCGATCGCTGTAGCTCTAGCAACGAAACTGTTTGGAAGCGATGTTCTTGCCGCCAATGCCCAATGGCTTCTACCCAAGCTGTGATGTCTTCATCATGAGCGATCGCGATCGATGCTTGCTTAATTTGCTCCTGATCGAGCTGTTCTAAAAACATCAACAGGTTATTTTTTGCAACTGTACCAATTATTGAATCAGAAGCCAAAGAGGGTGACTGCCCAAAGGGAGATGCTGCCAAAACTTCTTCCAGCTCAAGCGCCATGGTCTGCCGCAAAACTTCTTGAAGCATCGCCGCTGTTAATACTGGTTCAGTGTGAACTGGATTATGCTTCTCTTCCCATTCTGCAAGTAACAGATCGGCACGAGCTAACAGCACGTCAGTTAGCTGCGCAAGAAAGTCACCTGCAAGCTTTAAGTGTAACTGTGGTGGTATTTGCAGCAATAGCGCATCCAGTTCATTCAGCAATTGCTGAAGATTAGCAGAACAAGGTGAGGCGATCGCGGAACGAATAGCCAGTTCTAAATCTTGTTTGGACCGTTTTGCCTGCATTTTGATGCCCGACGGCTACGTTTTGATATGAATGAAGCGGTTGTTAAAGTAATGCCGTAGCTCCAGCAATGGTGAGTTGAGCTTAGTGCACTCTATTAACCTCAAAGCGCACTTAGAGACGCTATTAAACTTTCATCGATTTCTCAGATATTAATCTTGACAGTTTGAGAGACTGTTTTTAGAACCCGTACAACGGCAACTTTATTATAGTGGCGTCAGCTGTGCTTCAGTGGGCATGGAATGAGTGGACATTGCTGAACTGGAATTTCTCTAACAACATCTTCAAAGCGAAGGACAGAGTACCGTCGGTTTAAGTCCACCAATAACACCTTGATATAGTCAGTTACTTTATCGGCTCTCATGCCCATGCAATGCATTGGCTTAACCTCAACAACTTTCTGATTGCCCTGCCAGATCTCTGCGGCTACGGCATGGACAGGCGAATGCGGCGATTGGCGGTATAGAACGAGAATTGCTGCTGATGTAGCCGGCGCGATCGGTGGGTCAACCGTACTGACCTCGGCATTGTCCAGCGTTACAGGACGGGGAAACTTGGGGGCCTTGTGTTGCTGGTGATTCTTCTCTGTCCAGCGACGATACTGGGATCGCTGAGACATTCCAATTTGAGTTTTGATGCGTTCAATCTGTCGTTCTAGCTGCTGTATTTGCTTACCGCGATCGCAGGCTGCCTGATATTCAGCGATTTTCTCAATTGGAATGTAAAGGCTCTTTTTCCCATTTTGGAGGAGTTTGCCTCTGCCAGCGCGTAATCGAGCATATTTACAAGATTCTTTGGCCCCTTTGGACGCTGAGCCACCAGCAGGCGATCGCTCGATTCGGACACCGATCAGGTAATTGCCGCTGCTTTTAGCGTTCTCCAGCTCCGTTTCCAGGGATGCCAACTGTTTCTGCAGATCAGTAAGTAGCATGCTATTCGTGTTACATAGCGATCAAAACAAAAGTAACACGAATAGCGGCCAATTTGCCACTGGAGTGGCGATTGAGCTTCAGCTTCTTCACTAACCGTTTCGGATTGCAACGCTGATTGCTTTCAGTTTTTGCTTTAAGGCACTTTGCAGTGCAATTAAATCGCTCTGTGAAAGCCCTTCCGTTTTGATCTGCTGAATCGGTTTGACCAGCTTCGATATACGATCAGTTGTCGATTGATCGGCTCCATTCAGCGCCTTGACTTTTGCGTTGATTTCCGACAACGACAGTCTGTCCGTAATGGCTAAAGTCAGAAGTGCCTGCCGTTGGGACTCCGGCACACGAGCAATTGCCAAGGCCTTGGTATACTCAAGCTGCCCCGCCTTCAGGGCAGTCTGAATGTCGGATGGCAGCTTGAGTAACTTAAGACGCGTTGTAATAA
>JAJPKC010000553.1 GCA_021323955.1 Oscillatoriales cyanobacterium Centralia_MAG_596
GCTGTCGTTGCTGGCGCAGGAATAGCTCGGAATAGCCAATGATGGATGTCAGGGGGGTTTTTAGCTCGTGGGCGAGCGTTGAAAGGTTTTCCTGGCTCGAAAACGCCAACCGATTCAGTTCCTGGCTCGTCAGACTCAGTTGAGTCTGGAGTTTGTCCAACTCCTGCAACCGTTCGCTGACATAGCTCTTAAAGCACTGGGCGATCGCGCCGTCCACCACGGCATTGATCAGCGATATTGCCCGCAGCACTTCTTCTGTCGTTTGCTGCAACAGTTCGACCCGGAGTACGGTAATAATTTGCGATCGCAGCAAATGATACTCACGGGCAATCTCAGTTGGATCAAATCCCTGCCCTGCCCGCAGCGCACCATGCTGGAGGCTGGCCTTGATAATCGTTTCCACATCATTTTCCTGGGCCTGTTCCAGAACGGTGGCCAGAGCCCCCAGAATACGTGGAATATGGTCACGAATGGCCGTTGGTGACAAGCCATCCGCACTTTTAATCTGGTGATCCTGGAACACGGCCTCAACCCATCGCTCAGTGATGATCGGCGATCGCTCAATCAGTACCTGGCTGAGATTGGGCAGTGGGGAAGATTGAGAGAGCATCATACGCGCATCCCTAAGATTAGGGTAGTGTCCCAGGCAACGCCCCGGGTGCTGGCAAACCAAAATACTGATGAACAGTACTAACCCAAAAGATAGAGATACATTCTACCTTAAGGCAGGTTTTTCCACCTGCTGCCATCCTAACGGTTCGCTGCACACCGTATGGAGGCCAACGTCCGGGGCTGGATAGTGATGACAACCGCATGGTGTAGTCTGGTGCTCAATCCACCCATCAGCGCACCACCTTTGGCTAACCGCATCCTGGCTTCGATCGATTCCAAACATCCTCTACCATTGAAGAACTCATTTTTGCGCCCACAACCCAGATTCGGGTGCTAGCGGTTTTAGTTGTGATGAATCGGTTTCTTGTATGCTAAATCGTTTAAGGATTGGGACCAAGATTGGGGCTAGCTTTGCGCTGGGGTTAGCTTTTTTGGTCGCACTAGCCGCGATTGCTTACCGCAGCACCAATCAGTTGATTAATACATCCAAGCTTGAAGCGCATACCTATCAAGTAATTGGACTGATCGAGAAGCTTCGGTCCCGCCTGAAAGATGCCGAGACAGGCCAGCGGGGCTATATTCTGACGGGGAAGGACAGCTATTTGCAGCCTTATACCGAAGCGGTGAGTACACTGGATGGCCAAACGCGATCAGAACTACGCGAACTCACAAAAGATAATCCGGTGCAGCAGCGGCGTTTAGACACGCTTGATCCGTTGATTAGAGCCAAACTAGCGGAGCTGAACCAGACCGTTGAGCTACGGCAGCAGAAAGGTCTGGCAGCCGCACAAGCGGTAGTGGCGACTGATCGCGGCAAGCAGCTAATGGACAATATTCGCAGTGTGCTGTCAGCGATGGAGGCCGATGAGCGGCGTTTATTGCAGCAGCGATCGCAGGCCGCCCAACTCGCGGCCCGACAAACACTGGACAGTGTGATATACGGCATGCCGGTGTATGCGATCCTGCTGGTTCTCATCGGTCTGGCGTTGTCACGTCATATTTCGCGACCGCTACAAAAGATTGCCGAAGTGGCGAATAACATTGGGGAGGGCAATTTAAGCGTCAGCGTGCCCAGCAGCGATCGCCAGGATGAAATTGGAATGCTGACCCGCACCTTCAACCAGATGATTACCAGCCTGCGCGACACCAACCAGCGCAGTGACGAGCAAACCTGGCTCAAATCGAATCTAGCTGACATTGGACGGATGCTGCAGGGACAGCGTGACCACGAAGCCGTCGCGCGTCAAATTCTATCCAAACTGGCACCGCTGATCGGCGCACAGCACGGGATGTTCTACCTGATGGATACCAATGACAATCCACCCGTCCTCAAGCGGCTGAGCAGCTATGCGTACCAGGAGCATCAGCACCGACCCCAGCAGTTTCGCCTCGGAGAGGGACTGGTGGGGCAATGTGCACTGGAAAAACAGCGCATTTTACTTACCGAAGTACCCGCTGACTACATTCGCATCAGCTCCGGGCTGGGGGACGCGGCACCCCGTCACATCGTGATCCTGCCCATTCTGTTTGAACAACAGGTGAATGCTGTGCTGGAACTCGCCTCGCTGCAACCCTTCACCGCGATTCAGCTCAACTTACTGGATGAAGTCAGCGAGGGGATTGGCATCGTGATCCACACGATCGCCGCCACGATCCGAACCAACGAACTGCTGCACGAAGCCCAGGCCTTAGCCGAAGAGTTGCAGCAGCAGCAAGACGAGCTGAATGAGAGCAATCGCCTGCTGGAAGAGCAAACCGCCACGCTACGAGCCTCGGAAGCACGGCTGCAGGAACAGCAAGAAGAGATGCAGCAGAACAATGAGGAGCTGAACCAGCTCAATGAGGAGCTTGAAGAAAAAGCGCAGCTATTAACCGAACAAAAGCAGGAGAGCGATCGCAAGAATCTAGAGATTGAAGCAGCGAAGCAGGCGATCGAAGAAAAAGCCGCCCAGCTTGCCCTCAGCTCACGCTACAAGTCCGAATTTCTTGCCAACATGTCCCATGAGCTCCGGACACCACTCAACAGTTTGTTGATTCTGGCACGGTTACTCAGTGAAAACGGAGACGGTAATCTGACCCAGAAGCAGGTTGAGTACAGCCGGACGATTTATACGGCGGGAACCGATTTATTGGAGTTGATCAACGAAATTCTCGACCTGGCAAAAATTGAGTCGGGCACCATGTCGGTCAATCTTGAGCGTTTACGCTTTGCAGACTTAAAGCAGTTTGTGGAGCGCACCTTCCAGCAAGTTGCTCAAGACGCCGGACTGACGTTTCGGGTGGAACTTGATCAGACCCTACCGCCATCCATGCTGACCGATCCAAGACGGCTCCAGCAAATTCTCAAAAACCTGCTGGCAAATGCGTTCAAATTTACCGATCGCGGTGGTGTAACCGTGCGGATTGCGCCTGTACCACCAGATCCATCACTTGCAGCCATCAGGCAGACGCCAATGGTTACCTTTGCCGTTACCGACACAGGAATCGGCATTCTGCCAGAAAAGCAGGCCATCATCTTTGAAGCCTTTCAACAAGCAGATGGAACGACCAGTCGCCGCTACGGTGGAACTGGCCTGGGCCTGTCCATTAGCCGCGAGTTGGCCCAGCTTTTGGGCGGTCGTCTGGATCTCATCAGTCACCCCGGTCAGGGCAGCACATTTACGCTGGTGTTGCCACTGGAGATGCAACAGGAACCGGAGGTCAAGAACCAGGAGCCAGGAACCGGGAATCAGGAACCGGGAATCAGTCGTCCGCCGTTCGGGCAACCCACGCCATCGAGTCCCACAGCAACACCTTTACCTGCGGCGGCGACACTACTCAACGAGTTAGAGGACGATCGCGCGCTGATCCAGCCAGACGACCGCGTGCTGTTAATCATCGAAGATGATATTAACTTTAGCCAAATTTTGATGGAAATGGCGCGCAAAGAGGGTTTCAGGGTACTGGCATCACTCCATAGTCAGACTGGACTGGCGCTGGCGCTCGCCTATAAGCCCGACGCCATCATGCTAGATATTCGTCTGCCCGATATGGATGGGTGGACGGTGCTCGATCGCCTGAAGCATGATCCAGAGACACGCCACATTCCCGTCCACATTCTGTCTGCGGATGATGAACAGCAGCGCAGCTTCCAGTTGGGCGCGATCGCCTATCTGCAAAAACCAGTTTCGCCAGAGGCGTTGACGCAAGCCCTGCTTGACATTAAGGGCTTCATCGAGCGGCAGGTCAAAAATCTACTGGTTGTAGAAGATGACTCAGTGCAGGCACAGAGCATTCGGGAACTGATTGGCGATGAGGATGTGGCAATCACGATTGTCGCCACCGGAGCGGAGGCATTGTCCATCTTGAATACTGGTGTATTTGACTGTGTCGTGTTGGATCTTGGTTTGCCGGATATGTCGGGGTTTGACCTGATCGAGCAAATCAAGCAGCAGACAGAGTTTGCCCGACTACCAATTGTGGTCTACACCGGTCGAGAACTCACACCGCAGCAAGAAACGCAGCTCCGGCGTCTGGCCGAAACCATCATTGTTAAAGATGTACGATCGCCTGAACGGCTGCTGGACGAAACGGCCCTCTTTCTGCACCGAGTGCAGGCGAAGCTACCGGCATCGAAACAGCAAATGCTAGAGCAACTGCAACAGTCTGAGGCCGTATTAGCTCATAAAAAGGTGCTCATCGTTGATGATGATGTCCGCAATATTTTTGCCCTCACAAGTCTGTTGGAACGCTATCAAATGCAGGTGTTTTACGCTGAAAATGGCATTGATGGAATGGCAACCTTGCAACGGCACCCTGATGTGGACGTGGTCTTGATGGATGTGATGATGCCCATGATGGACGGCTACGAGACAACCCGTGCGATTCGGCGCATTGCGGCATTTCGATCGCTCCCCATCATTGCGCTCACGGCAAAAGCCATGCAGGGCGATCGCGAAAAATGCCTGGAAGCGGGAGCCTCCGATTACATTACAAAACCCGTGGATACAGAACAACTATTGTCCCTGCTCCGCATATGGCTCTATCGGTAATCAGAAATCCTCCAGCAAAATGCGATCAACAAATTTTGCAATCAACTGGTTGGCGATCGGCGTTTCTTGTAAGTTCTGAATGATTTGTGAGAGCGCATCATCATTGTCTAAATAGCGTTGCTGGTAACGGGTGATCCGCGCAACGAGATCGGTTGGATCTACTTCTGGATGGAACTGAAAGCCATAGAAAGGCTGATCCACAATCCGAAACGCGTGGTAAGGGCAACGAGCAGAATATGCGAGCAAGACCGCACGTTCCGGCAGCGAAATTGCCCGCTCTTTGTGGCCCGAAACAGCCCAGAATCCATCGGGCACATCATGAAAGAGGCAATCAGTCGCGGCAGCAGGCGTCAGTTGCAGGGGGTAGGTGCCCATTTCCATATTGGCAGCATCCACAACGACCGTTCCTCCCAGGGCCTCAACCGCAGCCTGAAACCCAAAGCACGATGCAAACACGGGAATAGTTTCATTCAAGCAATGGATGAGCAATCGTTTGGTTGCCTCCACAAACGGATAGCGCTCCGGCTGCGTCACAGATGCATCGCTGGAACCACCAACAAACAACGCATCGTATCCATCCATGCAGCTACCCTCAAAGTGAGGAGACTGAAATGCATTCAGCACAGCAAACTGCGTTGCCTCCAAACGGCTGTAGCGCACAAACTCATCCAGCTCTTCTTGGCAGGTCACCGCATCTTCACGAATTTGGAGCAGGAGGATTTTAAGCTGAGAACGTTGTTTTGGCATTGTGTGATGGTTGAGCAGCGTTCGACGCGAGTAGACGTCAGGGTTAAGGTAGAGAGTAGTATTGTGCGATCGCGAGCATTCTCATGAAACTCACATCTTTATCCACTCTGCCTGAAGAGCACGTTTCCCACAATCCAGAGATCAAGAAAAAGGTCATGCTGCGCTTTGGCGATCTTCCCCACCTGACCAACTTTTCCCAGGCTCGTTTCGCACCCGGACAGATTTCTAGCGCTCATGCCCACGCCGATATGTGCGAGGTTTTTTTCGTCGAGTCGGGGGAGGGCCGCATTTGCGTTGACGGCACAATCCATCCCCTGCACAGCGGCACCTGTATCGCCGTTGCCGCCCAGGAAGAACACGAAATTTGTAACACCGGCTCAACCGAACTGGTGCTGACGTACTTTGGGCTGAGAGTCGAGCCGCAGCCATAGGGGTGACATCGACGCTGGATGCGGTATTGGATCATTAATGACAGAATGGCGATCGCTACCCAGCACGGCCGTTCAGTGGTTTCTGACTGGCCATTTGCCAGGTGGCCGCGGGCGATCGCTCAGTCAGAGGCTTAATCAAAAGATCAGGGTGCAAATTCCAGCCAAACAGTCCAGCCAGTCCCATCACAACGCCAAAGATTGTCGGGAGCATCGCCACGCCAAACAGCCAGCGCTTCTGAGACAGCGAGGTGATGGCCAGTAACGAGATTGCCAGCGACAGGGCCGCGTTGGAGAGGTCAAACTGGTCGTCGTGAAAATTGAGCTGGTCGTAGGTCTGCTGATCGGCTTCTGCCACTGCTTTTTGCTGTGCTTTCTTTTGATCCTCTTTCGTGGCTAACGTTTGATACGCCTCGATCTGTTTTTGGTAGGCCGATCGATTCGCGGCGGGTTGCGACAATAGCTGTAGCTGTAGTTGGGTCACGGTTGCCCTGGCGATTTCAGCCCGAAGATTGCGGGCCTGATACAGTGCCCAATCATCAATCCGGCTGGCCTGGGCCTGCTGCATACCCTGCACAATGTTGTCATCTTTGATTTTGCAAATGCCAATAAACGTCGCCAGCAAGGCAACGGCGATCGCGACGGCTGTGTTTAAGCGGCTCTTGCGCCGCTCGTGGTCAATCGCTTTATGATTGTCCGAGTCGTCATCCGGTTCGGTCAGGTCCAGGGGATCTATATCCATACAATTCGGTCAGGTTCGATTCAACGTCTGCTTCTCATCTGCCACCAACCGCAACAGCGGCGAAAGCCGATCTAGTGCAGCCAGGGCAGGGTTTCAAATTCAGCAAAATCAGCCTCCAGTCGCCATTGTGCCCGTGCGCGATCGCTCTGCTTTAACAATGTCACACAGTCTGGAGACACAGACGCGGCCCCGGGAGTATCGTTCCTGCAAGCAGCCGTAATGGTCGCGAATTTTGGGGATTGCCAGAGGCTTTGTCCGGCCAAAAAGCTGTACTCCAGACTGTTCCGCGCCAGCCGCTTCAGATCGCCGTACTTCAGGCCATACCGGAGGACGGCTAACTGGTATTCGTGGCTCAGGTCAACGCGGGAGATGCCTTCATCATCCGA
>JAJPKC010000406.1 GCA_021323955.1 Oscillatoriales cyanobacterium Centralia_MAG_596
CCAAGAAGCCAGTAGCCATGGGCCAAACCAACCTCAACGCCCCGTCGCAGGGGCGATAGCCCTTTACGATAAGCCGGCAGGTTGTTAATAAAGGCACGTGTGATGCCGGAGGCGTTAATTGGCGTTTCCAGGTTGCCAATTTGGGAGTCACCCCAGGCAGCGTGAACGACTTCTCGATTTCTGGGATCTCTGGGATTGGTGTTAGAACGGTCAATTTTGTCAACAATATGAGCCATAGTCCGCGATTCCTTATGCATGTTCGGCGTGTGGCAACTATGGTAGATATATTGCTGCTGGCTATCCTCTTTCTAAAGCCACAGAGCCGCTCGAACAAATGTGCTACCAGGGCTACAACGCTGCACGACACTGCTACGGCGTTAAGGCTTAAACGAATTGTTCAATTGCTTCGGCACTGGTTGGCAGCGCTGCCGTCAAAACCTCTACTCCGGTTTCGGTAACCAGTACATCATCCTCAATTCGAATCCCGCGCACATCGGCAAACTGAGTAAGACGATCCCAATTCACCGCATGTTGGTACTTTGCTCGTCGATCGCGGTCGTTTAAGATTGCTGGGACTTGATAAAAGCCGGGTTCAATCGTTACAACCATTCCTGTCTGCAGTGGACGATCGCACCGCAGGTAATTCAGCCCAAAGCGATCGCTACGGCTCCTGCCAACGGCATACCCAGCTAGATCACCTAAGTCTTCCATATCATGTACGTCCAAACCTAGCAAATGTCCGACCCCATGCGGAAAGAACAGCGCATGGGCGTCTTGTTCTACCAGGTCGTCTACCTGTCCACGCAGAATGCCCAGATCGACTAGTCCAGCCGCGATCGTCTTCGCTGCCAGCAAATGAATATCCCGATACTCCACGCCCGGCCGCACGGCGGCGATACAGGCATCATGGGCAGCCAGTACAATGTCGTAAACGGCCCGTTGGGTTGACGAAAATTTGCCTGACACAGCCCAAGTTCGCGTAATGTCCGATGCCCAGCCAGACACAGCTTCGGCACCCACGTCTGCTAACAGCAAATCTCCCGGTTGCAAGGCGTGGTGATAGTGATTGTTGTGGAGCACTTCGCCATGTATGGTAACGATGCTGGCGTATGCACACGTCATGTTGTTGGCGAGAATGACCCCTTCCATCGCGGCTCGGATTTCTGCTTCCGTGCTGGCAGCGCGGGTTGCAGCCATGCCTGCCTTATGAGCGGCAATGCTGACCGCTGCAGCGTTTCGCAGTTCCGTTAAGGCAAGTTCGTCGTGGGTCAGCCGCAGTGAGACGATCGCTTGTGCCAGTTGCCGATCAATTCCGTGAGGATCATGAGCAGGCGTGACTGCACGATTGAGTACGCGTGACTGCTGGAATTGCGTCACCTGATCTTGTACCGCGATCGTGGCGGCATGGTCTGACTGCGCCAGCAGGTCGGCCAGCGGACGCGCATCATTCGCCCCGATCATCTCTGCCACGTCGTCACGGGTGGGCGATGCTCCATGCCACAGAGCACTCGCAGGACTTGCCTCATCCATAAACAACGTGAGCTTGCTCCCGTCTAAGCGAATCGCTGCTTTCTCCAATGGCAACCCGGCAAAGTAGAGAAAATGACTGCTGGTACGAAACGGATACGTATTGGCTGGAAAGTTCCGCGCACTGCTCTGACCAGACCAGAAGATGACAGGGAAATCGACCAGAGCGGCTAACTTGGTTCGTCGAGCTTTGAGGGATTCGATCAACGAAACGCTGTGAGCAATAGTTGGCATGGCGCTGGAGTTCTATCCGAAATGGCATACCTTATTGTGTCATCTTCGCGTAGGCAGGCGTTTTGGTTTTATGACGCGCGACTCGATCGTAAAGTCAGGAATGGCCTGCAACTCAATGGGATCCAGGCTGTACTGTTCGCAGACCAAACTTAACCGCGCCCCGTCAGCGCTCACAGGATTCACTGAATGGATTAGATCACCCTGAAAATGCACCAATGTATTGACTTGTGGTTTGATCTGTCCCACTTGCTGTCGATGATTGCGCAGCACCAACTCGCCACCCTGGAGGTTGGGGGGCACCTGAATGTACAACACGCTGACGATCGCGGGTGGATCCACGGTTTTGCAGTAAGAACGCAGCGATCGGTCAATGTGCGGATCCACGCGTGACCCCTCCTGAAGCCAGAGCGGATTGAGGTAGAAGGCGTTGCAGGTCGCTTCCAAAGCGCGATTGAGATACGGCACAAAGAACGGGAACGTTTCGCCGACGGTATCTAAACTTGAACGCCGAAACACGACCGAAAACCCTTTCGTGCCCACAAAATCGCGGTTCAGATTGTTAACAGAGAAATAGGGACATGACAACACGGCTCCCCGCAATTTCTGGAGGTAGTCGATCGAAAATACATCAGACTGTTGACGGTAATAGCTCAACTGGACTCAAAACTCGCTAACGTCATGGCATGGCAGCACGCCACTCAAAATCGTAATCCCTCATGCTGAAGCGGCAGCAAACAGCATCCGTTAGCTCTCATCCCTCACCAAAACTCCGTTCAGAAAGATATCCGCTAACCCTTCTGCCATTTCTTGCATGGCAGCGGGTGAAGACTCTGGCCCCATTATTGTGTCCTGGCTAAAGCCGGCAACGGCGAACATCCCCAAAAACACCCGCGCTACAATCTTGGGATTCATGCGGCGATAGATACCCTGATCCATGGCTGATTGAAAGAAGACCTCGGCCACGTCAGTCATCTTTGTGATGACTTCAACCTGAATGCGATCGCGCAGTTCCGGGTGAAACTGTGCCTCCATAAAACAGACTTTGAGCATATCGGCGTTTTTGTGCAAATTCAGCATTCGCCGCCGCATAACCTGAGCAACCGCCTTATAGCTGCCCATTTCGCTCAACTCCGTCAGGAGGTCTGTCAAAATTTCGACCCAGCCCTGGGTGGCCACCTCAATTAAGATGGCTTTTTTATTGGGAAAATGGCGAAACAACGTTCCCTCAGCAACGCCTGCGGCTTCCGCTAAATCTCGCGTAGTTGTGCCGTCATACCCTTGTCGGGCAAACAGCCGTAGCGCCGACTTTAAAATGCGAGTTCGCGTCTCAGTTTCAGACGGTAGCGGACGATGGGAGAGTCGCATAGACGTTGGAGAGATAGCCAGATTAGTCGCTATTCTCTATTGCAAACTCGCAAAATTGGTAGAAGTGTCATAGATCATTACAGATTTGCCCACCTGTTTGGGATCAAAGGCCCATTAAATCGGTTGGATAGAAGCGACGGTTGCCCGACGCGCGGCAAGCGGGATCAGTCATCGAGATTTCGAACTGGTTATCTCTTTAGATCTGCATTTTTGGCCTGATGCCGCTGCTTTCCTGAGTAAAGTCGCTGAAACTTGCAATCCAGGCAACAGAATTTCAGTGATTCTGCCTATTAAGATTTCTTTAAAGTCCGGGCACTATGGGTCTGACAAAGCACGGTATCGACACCACTAACGCTCAGCAGCGCCTGCCCCTCTTGCCATATGACACATGACAACCTTGCTGCCAGCGTCCAGAACAGTCCATGCAATTGCTGTAGATACCGTCATGACTCCTCACGCCTCATCCAAGAGAGGAAAAAATGAATCGTTCTCAGTTCGCATCACTTAAATCTAGTTCCAGTCATTTGGTTTGGGTCGCTAGAGAAGTGTCTCTCGATATGACCAAATCCCACCAACCCCAGTCTGCGGTGCGGTTCGCTCCACTCCAGCCGCTTCGCCAATGGCTGGACAGTGTTGAAATTCACAGCATCAGCACCGCTAAAGCCCTGTGTCAGGTGATCCCAGCCCAATGTCCTTTTGAACGCACAGTCAAACTCTTTGGCCACACGCTCTTCCACATTCCCCCGCTGTGTAAACTCAATCCGCTGTACGAACAGGTCGTTGGCTTACGGTTTCGAGCGCTTTGCTACCTTGCAGACGAGTGTGGCGAAGATATCAGCCATTACTGCTAGGGTGCGATCGCCTCTCACAGGGCAAACTTGGAATTTACGTAACAATCAAGCAGAAATTTAAACGGACTGAGTAAAATAGCAGATATGAAGTCCGTATCGAGTTAACGCTCATTTATCTGTTTCACGTGTTTTCCGGCAATTGACGACCTGTCAGCCAGTCTGACGAGAACGTACGGGTGCTGTTCCAGGCATCTCCAAGGCTGATTTACAGTTGTCAACTTTTATTCTGCTAACCATACCAATGCCTGTGATTGAACGAATCGAAAGACGACCAAACCGAGATTTACCAGCAATTAACGAACGAATTCGATTTCCGAGTATTCGGGTAATTGATTCAGACGGTGCGCAATTGGGAATTATGGTTCCTCGCGAAGCGCTGCAAATTGCCGAAGAGAAGGATCTGGATCTAGTCCTGGTGAGCGACAAGGCAGATCCTCCTGTCTGTCGGATCATGGACTATGGCAAATTTAAGTTTGAGCAGGAAAAAAAGGCGCGGGAAGCCAAGAAGAAGCAGCATACCGTTGACGTCAAGGAAGTGAAGATGCGGTACAAGATTGAGGAGCATGATTACAATGTGCGCATCAGTCAGGCAAAGCGCTTCTTAAAGGATGGCGACAAAGTTAAAGCAACCATTATGTTTCGTGGACGGGAAATTCAGCATAGCGATATCGCCGAAGATCTGCTCAAGCGAATGGCAGGTGATCTGCAGGAACTGGCTGAAGTACAGCAGGCTCCTAAACGCGAAGGGCGCAACATGATGATGTTGCTGGCTCCTAAGAAGTAGTCAGCCAGTGTAGCGAGCGGCACGTCTTAACGTTGCTTAACGGAGACACTCAGGGGAATCCTGGAGTGTCTTTTTCGTTCATGCATTGGTTTGGCGATGATTTTTGCAATGAATTGGTAGCACCTATCTACAATGGAACCCATTCAGGGCATGCTGTTAACATACACAGCGGTTCAGTGCAATCGATCGCTCAGACCCATTGTGGCCCCGATCTGGGATTTACCCCAACGTTGTTTGTTGATCAGCGCATTTAGGACTGGCTAGGAACCCAAAACGCAGACGTGGAATGGAACTCAATCACCGTTGGCCTGCTAAGAATAGTCTGAAGCAACGATTTTTGCGGTGGGTTAATCTCCGTCCGGAGGAAAGCGAGCGCACCTTCCTCATGTTTGCCTTCTACACCACAACTTCAGTGGGTTTAGTGTGGTTCGAAGCCAGTACTGTAGCGCTGTTCCTGCAAGAGTATAAAGCTGAGGACGGGTTGCCCTGGATCTATATTGCCAGCGCTGGGATTGGCTCTGGGCTGGGTTTTATCTACTCGCAGCTGCAAAAGGTGTTGCCGTTACGTCGGGTCTTGGTGCTAACGGCCTTGCTGATGGCAATGCCGCTACTGCTCTTCTGGTTTGGGTTAGATAACCAGACTCCCCTCTGGGGGGCGACTGTTCTTGCTGTCACAATTTTTTTGATGCGGCTGTGGTTGGAAGCTGTTTATGTTCTCAATGACCTCAACACGTCTATTACCGCAAATCAGCTCTTTAATATCCGCGAAATCAAGCGCACCTATCCATTGATTAGCAGTGGGATTCTGGTAGCGGATGTCATCAGCGGTTTCTCGCTGACGATTCTGATTGCCTGGGTTGGTCTCAGAAATGTGGTGGCGCTGGCCTGTCTGATGATGCTTGTGGGTGCAGGCATTTTGTTTTATCTGAGTCAGTCCTACCAGCAGGCGTTTCCTGATTCGCTACGACGCTCTACTGAAGATCGTTTGACGGAGTTTGCTAGTCGCCGCTTGCAAGGACCACTGCGACGCTACGTTGTGCTGTTATTCACCTTCTTTGTGTTGGCGCAGGTATTGCTACTTCTGGTTGACTTTCAATTTTTACGTCAGCTTCAGCAGCATAGTAATGAGGGCGCGATCGCGCAGTTCTTTGACCAACAAAACGCGGATGAAGCGATTGCGAGCTTTTTAGGCTGGTTTAGTGCTGTCCTGGGGATCTGCGAACTGGCGATGCAATGGCTGGCTTCCAGTCGTGTGATTGAGCGGATGGGTGTCTTTGCCACAGCGATGCTGCTGCCTGGAATGATTGGCATTTTGGGGGCCGTAGCGATGGCGATCGCGCCGATCGGATGGGCAATGGGGCTGTTTGTCAGCGTAGTGGCACTCAAGTTCCTGGATGAGCTACTGCATTACACATTGTTTGCCAGCATTGGGCCGGTTCTGTTTCAGCCAATCCCTGACAGTATTCGCAGCGGTATTCAGTCCGTGGTGCGTGGCATCGCTGAACCGTTATCAACGGGGGCAACTGGCCTGGCTCTGCTCGTGCTGGTATGGCTTACCCGTAACACCAGCATTGGGGATGGGGGACTCAACTGGCTGCTGCCCGTCATCGTTGCACTGACGCTGGTCTGGGTATTGACGATCTGGCTACTGCGCGGCAAGTATGTCGGGCTGCTGGTGATGAGCGCCGAGCGCGGGCAATTGAGCGGTGATGTTGACCTGCGTGAACTAAAGCGGGCCGTGGTGGAAGCGCTGGATCAGCCAGGGACTGACGCGCATAAGGGGTCGTGCATTGAACTGCTAAGCCAGCTCGACCATAGAAATGTCGGTGAAGTATTAGCGCCGCTGCTGGTTAAGTTGCCACCCGGTCTTCAGCGTAAAAGTCTAGAGGCAATGCTTGCCTATCCTAATGCTGCCTACTTAACACAGGTGCGATCGCTGATTGACCGATCGCCGCCGCCAGAGGTGCTGGCCGTTGCATTACGCTACGTCTGGCTCACGGAAGAAGAGCCGGATATTCGCCAATTACGTCCTTATCTCAGACCAGAAGTTGATTCGGTTGTGCGGGGCACAGCGGCATCCTTGATGATGCGACGCGGTAATCCAACGCAGAAAGCAGAAGCCACCAATACGCTCCGGTTCATGCTGACGCACAAACAGGAAAAAGAACGGGTAATGGGTTGTCGTGCGCTGGGAGAGGCTGTCTACCTGCAGGCACTGCGGCTATACATTCCCGACCTACTACAGGATGAGTCGCTGCGAGTGCGTTGTGCGTTGTTGGAGGCGATCGCGGCCACCCATCTGGAGGAGTTTTATCCGTCGCTCTTACGGGGGCTGTACTACAAATCCACGCGCGAAGCGGCTATGCAAGCCCTGGTGAGGCTGGAAAATGATGCCATTCCCATGCTGGTAGAACTGGCGGCGGATGTGCATAAGCCTGATTTAGTCAGGCTCCATGCTTGGCGGGCGATCGGGCAAATTGGGACGAATGAAGCCCTGGATGCACTGATTTCTCATTTGATGACGGCTTGGGGACTCGATCGCCGCAGCATTTTGCGGATCCTGCTGGAGATGCCACGCGATATTGGTATTGATAATGTTTCCGATCGACTGGGCCGAAGCGGTATTGAACGGCTGATTGATCAGGAAATCATGTTCATGGGTCAACTGTATGCGGCACTGCTCGATCTCACTCCAGAACGTGTTGGTGGACGAGAGGCTGACCTATTGCGGCGCTCTCTGCGCGACTTACAGCATGATGCAGAAGAGCGGCTATTCTTGTTGATGAAATTTCTCTACCCGATCGGGTCGATCAAAGCCGCTGCATTTAATCTGCAATCAAGTTCACGCAGCAATATGGCGCGAGGACTCGAAATTCTGGACAATACGCTGGACATTCGCAGTAAGCGAGCGTTGTTGACTCTGCTCGACCGCAACTCTGATCTGGAAAAGCTGCAAAGCCTGTCGGAGTTAATGAGCTATGAACCGATGATTCCCAGCGATCGCCTGCGGCATTTATTGGACCTCAGACACTTTCTGTCCGATTGGGCGCTGGCTTGCTGTTTTCACTTAGCACGTCACGCTCGCTGGAGTTTGACGCCAGAACAGACAATCGCCTGTCTTCGCCATCCTCGCGGATTTGTGCGCGAATCCGTCCTGGCGTATCTCAAAATGGCGTCGCCTCGTGCTTTGATGAAGTTACTGCCCATGTTAAAAAATGACCCCGATCCACTGGTTGCCGACCAGGCGCAGAAAATTATGCAGGAATTTGCAGCGAATGCGGCAAAAGCAGGTAACCAGACGCCTAAACGAGGCAATAATGTGATTAATTTTCCAAATCGGACTGGATTTGAGACGATTTAGGGAGGTTCGGGAACGTTTCGGTGAGCATA
Source organism: Oscillatoriales cyanobacterium Centralia_MAG_596 (assembly GCA_021323955.1). GTDB lineage: Bacteria > Cyanobacteriota > Cyanobacteriia > Leptolyngbyales > Leptolyngbyaceae > Stenomitos. Next base: position 8,152 of record JAJPKC010000406.1, read on the forward strand.
GTGGGAATTCTATGAAGAGCTTTGAATTTGCTGTCGCGCTGACGAACGAACGTACGTAGTGCATCACACGCATTCAATGTTCCGTTGAAGGCGAAAAAGTAGCCATTGTCTACTGTCTAAGGTTCATTCTTTCTGCCTCCGTTCAAGTGTGCGCCATCGGTTTATGTTAACTAGCGTCGATCGATTATTGTTTGTTCGACAAGTCCCCATCTTCAAAGAGCTGCGGGATGACTTTCTGGTACGTTTGGCGTCCATTATGGATGAGTTATCGTTTCCTACTAATCACACGATCTTTACCGAAGGGCAGGAAGGGCGGTCATTGTACGTTGTTGTTTCGGGTCGGGTCAGCGTTCACATCGGCAATCAGGAAATTGTGCAACTGGAGCAGGGCACCTGTTTTGGCGAGATGTCCCTGTTTGATGCCGAACCACGCTCTGCTTCCGTGACGACGCTTGCTCCTTGTGAGTGTCTGGTTTTAACCCAACAGCAGCTTTACGAGGCGATTGACGAAACGCCTGGCATTGCTGTCAACATTATTCGCCTGCTTTCACGCCGAATTCGTGAACTCAACCAGAAGATGAATACGATGAAAGGGCAACAGATCATGCAACCGCCCCCGCCCCCCGCCTACAGAACGGCGAAGCGGCGTTAGATGCTTGTATTCCCGTTCAATAGGCCGCATCAGTCCATGACGGATGCCGGGAACTGCTCCATTAAGGCAGGTAAGACGGGACAGGGTTCACGGTCCTGCAGGTTCTCCGGCTTATTCCAGGTAAAGGGTGCCTTCTGTGCCGCCGATAGCCACAGTAGCCGTTTGGCCCGAGTCATTGCCACATACAGCAGACGAAACTCTTCAGCCGTTTTCAAGTCTTTGGCGCGATCCCAGGCCACATTCAGCGTCGGCAGCGGGAACTGGTTGTGTAGACTGGCACGAATTTGAGCGCGAGCGATCGCCGCTAGGGTGAAGTCTCCTAAAAATTGTGCCTGCGGTGGTATCCATTGGCTGCCTGGAATGGTCTGCTCGTGCAGAAACGGGATAAACACATAGTCCCAATCCAGTCCTTTTGCCTTGTGCATTGTAATGATTGTCAACTGCCCCGGACGGGTGTATCGTTCTTCCGTATCGTCGGTTTCGACGGCTTCAAACTGCTCTGACGCTACAATCTCACCCAAAACATCAAGAATGGCTGAGAGGGTATTCTGGCCAACCGTTGACTGAGCAATGCGATCGGTTAGTTTATCGGCTGTTGCCAATTCAGTCTGGTCGTAGTCCAGAATCAGCGCCAAAAAAGGGATGAGTTGGGTGGGGGGAATCTGCAAGCGGGCATTGAGGAGGCTGTTGCAGTATTGGCGCGCTTGGACAACGGGGTCTGTTTGGGGTGGATCAAGTGGGCCGGGGTAAAGAAACTGTTCGGGAAAACTAATTAGTGCGTTGAGATCCTGAGTTGGAATGCGTTTGCGTTCAACTAGAGTGGCGAGTGCTGCTTTCAGATTGTCGGGCGAATGCGGGCGATCGAGAAATTGCAGCAGCGTCAACATTTCGGCTGGAACGTGCGATTGGCGATCGCGCTGTCCAACCTCGTAGATTGGCAGTTTGTCGGCATACCAGCGATAGAGTTCGCGTGCTACAAAGCGGCCTTGCTCGTTTGTCCGTACCAGCACTGCCGTCCGTCCGTCTGGGTGATGCTTCAACAACTTCAACGTCCGTTGACCGATCCGTTCAACTGTTTGGTACACATCTTCTGGCGTGTGTAGCTCCAATCCTTCCCCCTCTGGGGCTGGGTTCGCGTTTGGCTGGGGATCACCCGGCGCGACTGGGTGAATCATCTGGGCGCGAAACGGTTGTTCAACACCCGCCAGTTGGGATTGGTTCACCCATTGCAGGACAAAGTTGGCAGCGTTAATAATTGGACGCGCACTGCGTCCTGCCTGGGTCATTGTAGCCAGTCGATTTTTGACCCGACAGGCTTCACAAAATTCGCGAAAAAAGATCGGGTCAGCCGGTGTAAACGTGGAGTTAATTGCCTGGTTGGGATCGCCGACACGAATCAGATTATCGCGATCGCGGTTAGTCGGGTCAACCGGATCGGCGGCCAGGATTTCTAACAGTCGGGTTTGCAGCGGGCTGGAGTCTTGTGCTTCATCCTCAAATACTGCAAACACCTGCTCCTGCCAGGACTGGCGTACAGCAGCGTTGTCTAAGACGCGCAATGCCGCCAGAATCATTTCGTCGTAGTCGATCAGGTTCCGGAAGCGAAGTTGTGTCTGGTAGAACTCGTATAGCCCTGCTGCGATCGCCAACACGGAATAAGGATCGGCGATTTCGTCACTCCGCGTGCGTAAATCGTCCGGCAACAGCCCGGAGCTTTTCGCCTCATGAATAACGGTAGAGGCTAATGCTGGCAGTACCTCTGTTCGCAATACCGACTGTCGGCGTAACCGTTCTGTTTCCTCGCCATCAAACTGCCGTCCTTCTAACAAAATTTGATAATGTCGTGCGTTGGCGGCAATCCACTGCTCAACGCAGGTCCGAATTAAGCGGTGGTTCTGGTTCGGGGTGATCAATACACTATCTGGGTTTAGGCCAGATAAATCCGGATGCGCCCGCGCGATCGCCCAGGCCAGCCCATGAAGTGTCTGCACCACAAACCCGCCCGGGGGAAGCCCCATGTCCTTCAGGTTCTGCCGAATTTTGGCTTTGATATTTGCCGCCGCGGAGCGTGTAAACGTCACAACAACTAGCTGCCGACGCGCATTTAATTGATGGCAGGCGATCGCGATTGTGGCTGCTACAGCCATTCCGGTGGACTTTCCGGCACCGGGCACGGCTGAAACTGCTAACGGCCCTCCCGTCCAGGCGGCGATCTCCTGTTGTCCGGGACGCAATCCATCACGAAGCTGCTGGAGTGAAGTATGCGAAGGAGAGTTTACGGGCATGGGCAATGGTAGGCAGAGCCGCCTTGAGGTTTGGGCAGACGATACAGAAGCCGGTTAGGAGTGAGGACTGACTGCGTGTGAAACAGTCATTGAGCGCAGCACAATGCTCGATTGTCAAACATTCCTACTGAAAGACAAGAGGCTGAAAATGGCTGTGGATAGTTATTCTGGCCGCTGAGCTGCGTGCTGATCATGTCATTTCTTCAAACAAATCCAGTGGTAAATGACCAAAGGTTTCATTTATGCCCTGATCATACGCAGACTGGCAAGAAACCAGAACGCCACGATGGGTGCCCGTATACGGTGCTACATGACAGCGATCTGTTTTGGGATTGAACTTAAGATAGACCGGATCATGGCCTGCCGTAATTGTTGGCATGGTCGTGTATCCCAATGCTGTCAAATAGGCTTTGAGAGCGACGGTTGCTTGATCACCAGTATCGGCGCAAATGCCGAAAATTTGATAGTCCGAGTGCTCAGCGACTAATCGGAGCGCCTGCCGTACCAGAGCATTGTCGGGTAAAGGCATGTTGGGCGATCGCTCCAGACAGACAAACTGCTTCAAAATTTGCTGCGCGGCTTCCAGAGATAAATTTTCAGAGTCGGTAATTGACATAGCCTAAACGATTTCTATCCCACCAGCCTACCATTCCAGCCAGCCGGCCAAGCAATTTTGAACGTGGCTCACCCGCTAGTACGGCGCATTGTCGGGGCGGTTATCTGCTGGTAAAACAGAGATCCTTATTGCAAAAGAGTTGCAACTATAGGGTTCTGGTGTATGCTAGTTCGTATGGTATTGAGTATTTTTTGCAATAAATATGAAGTTTTGCCAGTGATGCTGAAAATGCTGTTGCTTCTGTGTTGGCGCAAACAGCATGATTGCTGAAAGGTTATTCGAACAATTGTCAATACTAGAATTGCGCGACTGAGACGCTGTTCTCTGAATATTTGAATTTGCTTGAATTTGGTTGCGCTGCCGCTGATTTTCGCCCGTTTTGCCGAATCGCGTCTGTTGTCAGGTGGCTATAGCCGTAGCTTTGGGGGACTGGTCTGTAGTTATTTAGGAATTAGTTGCATTAGTAGGAAAGCATGAATTCATCTAGTCTCGGTTCGTTGACTGTCCAGCTTGAAACGATCCCTCGCGGCGATCGCTGGCAGGTTTATCAAAGGTTGCAGTCTCTTAATATTGCCTGCCACTGCTCGCCCGATGGTGGGGTTGCGGTTGAAATCAATAGCCCGACTGCTCTGGCTCAACTGAGTAGCGTTGTCAAGCAGTTAACGGCTTCTCGATCTGACTTAATCAGCTGGTTGGAATGCTGTTGGCACACTAAGCCATAGTCAATGCTGTTCAGTCGTTAAGGTGTCTTGGCTTTATCTGCTAGAGCGCTTACATAGCTACACCTGCTTCTGAAACTCGCTTTTGCAAGCTTGTCGTCATATGAGGAATTGTGCAATGGGTAAAAAAGACCAGCGGTCGACGCCCTTTAGTCTGGAGGGTCGATTCTTGGGGTTTCTGGTTGAAGATGGTTACAAGTTAAAGCGACTACGGCTCATGACTGCTGTGGGCGAACGCGAAATTAAACTATCAAAGGACGCCCGTGCCTCTGTTAGGGGCGTACTGACCCCAGGCGACTGGATTCGGGTCTGGGGCGAACAGACGATCAACTCGAAAACAGATGCGGTTAAACTGAAGGCCGAGAAAATCAGCCGCATTGCGCCCAGGCAGACTGAACCAGCTTTGACGGCGGCAAAATCGCAACAACTTCCAGGGGTTTCTAAAGCCGCAGCCACCGTTCTGGTGTGTCAAAAGTCTGACTGTATGAAGCGGGGTGGCAAAGCCGTTTGTCAAGCGCTGCAAAATGGACTGCGCGATCGCGATCTCGCAGATATGGTCAGGATTCAAGGTACAGGCTGTATGAAGCACTGCAAAGCTGGCCCTAATATCGTGGTCATGCCAGACAAAACTCGCTATAGCCGCGTTTCAGCCGCAGATATCCCTGCTTTGCTTGATGAACACTTCCCCTGTGAATCGGGGCAG
>JAJPKC010000491.1 GCA_021323955.1 Oscillatoriales cyanobacterium Centralia_MAG_596
AGTGAGTTATACATCAGCGAAGCTACCATCAAGTTTCACATCACAAATATTCTGAGCAAATTGCAGGTGAGCGATCGTACCCAAGCCGTGCTGGTCGCCCTCAAACGTGGTATCGCTAATCTGTAAAATTACTTATCCGCCTTCAGAAATTAGCCTTCCATTCAGATTGATTGGATGCAATGTTGGACTCAATTTTGCTCCATGCACGATGGAGAATGGAGTCGATTCTTCAACTTCTGAGCAACGTATCAACCAACATACCGGCACACAGTAGCATCAAGTAAAGAATTGAGAACTTGAACAACGATCGCGCCAGATCCTGTTCCTCTGGGGCTTGCATCAGCAGCCACGCCTTTTGAATTAAGATGGCTCCCAGCAAGAGGGCGATCGCTACATACACACTACCCATCGTATGCAGTGGATATGCCAGCAGCAACGTCACCGGAATTAACAACAGGGTATAGCTAAAAATCCGACGCGTGGTAGCAACATCTCTCACCACTGGCAACATGGGCACTCCCACGTGAGCATAGCCATCCTTCAGCAGCAGTGCCAGTGCCCAAAAGTGCGGCGGTGTCCATAAGAATACGATCGCAAACAGCATCCAGGCTGTCCAGCTTAGATCCCCTGTCACCGCTGCCCAACCAACGAGCGGCGGAATGGCTCCCGCAGCCCCACCAATCACAATATTTTGAGCTGTATGGCGTTTGAGTAAGTGCGTATAGATGACCACGTAAAACCAATGCCAGCCATCGCCAGTAGCGCACTCAGGAGGGTTGCTCCAATTGCCAGCAGCAAAAACGAGAGGGATGCCAGCGCGATCGCAAAGATCACCGCCTGACGTGGCTGTACCCGACCGGATGGCAATGGGCGATGCCGGGTCCGCTCCATTTCATAATCAATATCCTGGTCATAGACGCAGTTCAGCGTATTGGCAGATGCTGCTGCTAAACCACCAGCCGACAGCGTCACCAATAACCGCCTGGGGATCGACAGTCCCTTCTGCTGCCAGCCACATACCACTCGCAGTGGTCATCAATAACAGCAGAATAATGCGCGGCTTTGTTAATTGGTAGTAGCTTTGCACAATCTGCCAAAGAGTTTGATTCGGGCGAGTAATGCTTGTGCTAATCATGCTTTGAATTGTCTTGATTGAAGGTTATGCGGTGATCAGGCGACCTTGTCTCAACATGGTCGCCTGATCACGTTGTAAAGACGACTTCATGCAACGTCTTCTGGTATTCGTTATTTGCTAGGTCAAGCATTTCTCCAAAAAGAGGAGAAAAAGGGCGATCGGAATCCATTGCCGTAAAATCTTCCAGCGATCGCCAATGCCCAAAGTTAATGCAACGCCATCCATCGAGGCTGCGATGAGCATGAGTAGAAATCAATCCGGCTTGTCCTGAAACCATTTTTAGCGCCTGACGAAACAATTCTGCAAAGTGGGGCTGATTTTCAGGCTGCTTCAGCTTAAAAATGCCAAAATTAATCAGTCCATCCATGTTTGGCGAGAGGTGTAATTCGCTATCTTCAGGTTCTTCGGCAAAGATTTCATACAGATGAACATCAGGAACAGCAAACTCTGTCATAGGTTGAGTTGCTAGGTAAGATTCTTGATCTGCCCATTGAACATAGCTTGTCACCCTTAGCCCATCACGGCTACGGAGCACTGTACCAGAGAAAAACCCCTCCTTGTGCTTGAGAGTAGACTCAATATTTTGAATAGCGCGTTCTACCAGGTTCGCTTGGCTTTCAGGTTTAACTGGAAAGACAGCAAACTCAGCCAACAATTCATTGAATTTACTAACAACAGGCATCTCAGATCTCCAAGATCAATTATTTTCATGAAACATCCTGACGCAAGAACCGATGAAAAGCGATCGCACGTCGATCACCTTCAGAATAGGTTCTAAAGTTGTTAAGTGACGACTGGAGACATTTTTGCTCGAATCCGCCGTGCCGCATCAGCAGGGGACTTTGCGCTATAGATAGCCGCTCCAACTGCTGCAATTTCGGCTCCAGCCGCTTCGACTGCTTGAATGGTGTTCTCATTAATGCCACCTGCTGCTGAAAGAGCAATCGATAGCTTTTCACGTAATGATGTCAATTCATCGACGGTCGACGCACAAAGATGATGTGCCTGCTCGTCGAGTCCGCAGTGCAATTCCAGATAGTTGACTCCCAAAGCTTGGAGTTCCTGCGCCCGTTTGAGGCGATCGTGAACGCCAATTAAATCTCCGGTCACATACTTGCCATATTTCCGAGCGGCGGCAACCGCTCCTTCGATCGTCCCATCACCAGACGCTCCCAAAACGGTGGTAAAGTCGGCTCCTGCCTTGAAGGCCATTTCTGCCTCCAACCCACCGGCGTCCATCGTTTTCATGTCCGCAAAGACCAGTTTGTCAGGATAATGCTGCTTAAAAGTCTCAACGGTCTTCAGTCCTTCCTGCTTGATCAACGGCGTTCCTGCTTCGATTACATCAATGTAGGGTGCAACCTCTTTCAGGAGATTCATTGCCTGTTCTAGTGACAGCAGATCGATCGACACTTGTAATTTCATCTATTTACCTCACATGGGGTTGATTATTGGTAAAGGAAGAGGCAAAGGAAAAAGCCGTATTTCTTTTCACTCATTCCAGATTGGTGTGTAAGGCCAACAGTGCATCTGCGCTTTTGTTTAAGCCTTGGGACAGAACATAAAAGAGGGCATCAAATAGCAACAAGGTCGCTTGCTCAAACAATGAACCGGCAAACTGCTGAGACTGCTGATGGTTCTGACCCTCTTTGGTAGGGGCGTCAATCTTGATCACGAGATTTGCGATCTGCGCTAAGGTCGATTCCATCTTGGTTGTAACGGCTACCACGATCGCCCCTACATCCTTTGCTTTGATAGAAATAGCAGAAACAATACCTGTACTACCCGAACCAGAACAGGCAATTAACAAATCCTCTGGCTGAATTGAGGGCGTTGTCGTTTCACCCACCACATAGACTTGTAAGCCGAGATGCATGAGCCGCATTGCCACCATGCGAATGACTAGGCCACTGCGTCCTTCACCCAAGACAAAAATTCGCTTGACCTGCAAAATGGTCTGCACCAATTGGAGAACGGTGGTTTGACTGACTTTCTCTAACACCTGACGATCCTCAGTCAACACCAACTCAATGGCCTGGTTGAGGTCTGCTGGCGTTGCAGCTACGATCGTTGAATTGCGATTGTTTGCTTGCGGCACGCTTACCACCGGGAATTCCTCCTTAATGGATCAGGTCAATTCTGTAAGCCAAGCTCTGAAGCCATCAGTGAAACAAGAGCGAATCCAGCGAAAGGCTACCTGGACCCACGAACAGAAAGAGGAGCGCGATCGCTAAATAAACCAGAGACGCTTCATAGGAATCACCCGGAGCATCGGGAATCCGCTTAATCAATGGGTTCCCATTCTTCAGGTGCATCCCCAGGGCAACGGCCATTGCACCTGCCAGGCCCAGTGCGGCTAGAGGCGTGAGCAAGCCGGCAATGATGGCAAAACCACCTGTAAAAATAGTGACGGCACCGATCGCTTGCAAAAAGCCAGGAAACCCTGAAGGCTTGCCGCCTAAATCCAGCCAGTGAAAGGGATTTTTGATCATGGGCAACCCATACAGCACCATGACGGTGCCCCAAATCAGCCGCAGGAGGAATAAGCCCCAGCCTGCAACACCACCCAAAAACGGTGGAAGATATGAGAGCAGGTTTTGTAGTTCCATCACTCAAGATCCAGCGTTGAAATACTGAGTCAAGTATTGCCTTTACTTGAGACGTTCACCAGCCAAAAACGACACGTTAGGCAAGAAATTAGACCTGTCGGGGAATAAGAGAGAATAGAGGGCAGTGAAGAGACAAGAAGATGCTGGACATCGAACGGGTGTTGAACCAAGACCGACTGTTGCGGGCACTGACTGGCTTGAACCGCAGAGCGTTTGAGGCGCTGCTAGCAGATTTTAGCCGCCTTTATGAGCAAAGCCGTCAAACTC
>JAJPKC010000333.1 GCA_021323955.1 Oscillatoriales cyanobacterium Centralia_MAG_596
CACGGAGTTCGGCTTCGGATGCCGATGCCGTCGATCGCCCTGTTACGGGATCGTAGGCCTGCCAGTAGACGTTACCCAGGCGATCGACCCGCTGCCAGACCCGTGGCTCGTTGCTCCGCCTGAAGGCATTTACCATCTGTTGCCAGTACGTCTGCCAAACGGATGCGGTTAACCAGGCGTGGTTTAGAACTGGTTCGATTGTGTTCGCAACCCGACTCAGCGGGTCTAATTTCAAACACCGTTCACAGTTGTTCATTGGCGAATTTCCTAGAATGAACTTGATACTGAATAAGCTAGCAGCGCCGATATGGGGAATCAAATGGTGGGATGCATGGTTTGTATCGATAGAATTTATAGAAGTTTGGAAAGCATCGTGTAACGCTGGCAGGGATGGATGAGAGTAAGGCGTGAAGGGTGGATGAGACGGTAGATGATGAAGCTTTCACAATTGCGCGCGATCGTGGCGGTGGCAGATTACGGTAATTTCAGCGAAGCCGCATTGGAGTTAAACCTTTCGCAGCCAGCCATCAGCCACGCGATCGCCACCCTCGAAGCGGAACTGGGCGTGTCCCTTTTTGCCAGAGGTCGTCGAGGCGCTGTGCTGACTACTGCTGGAGAGCAAATTGTCGCTCATGCGCGTCAGGCACTCCAGCATCTGGAACTGATGCAGAAAGAGGCCAATCTTCACAAGGGCTTAGAGGGTGGACAGGTGCGGATTGCATCCTTTCGCAGTGTGGCAACCCATCTGCTGCCTAAAGTAATCGCTCATTTTCGCGATCGCTTCCCCAATGTGGGGATCACCATTATTGAGCGTCCTGATTACGTGGATATCGAACAAACGTTGCGGGATGGGCGTGCAGATATTGGCATTACCTATTTGCCCACCAGCGCTGAATTTGAGGTGTGGGAGCTGATACGCGACGATTACGTTGCATTACTGCCACCCAAATCCAGTGTCCGCAGCAGCACCCACCTGACCTGGGATGACTTAGCTGCACATTCATTAGTGTTATTACCGTGCCTGCCGTGCGGACGTATTCTCCACAAGCATTTAGCGATCGCGGCTCCTCCAATGCCTACCGCCAGCGACATTCAAGAAGACTCAACCATTGTCAGCATGGTGATGCAGGGGTTGGGGGCGGCGATTCTCCCTCGCCTTGCAGCTGAACCCATTCCGAAAGAACTACGCGTTTATCCACTGCCAGCACCGTTAAAGCGAGTGATTGGGGTGGCGGCGCTGTCGGATGCGCTCCACACGCCGGCTGTCTTTGCGTTCCTGGACATGCTCAAGAACTTTGACTTTCAGTGTCCTGGCATCTGTGCAGGAGAGCAGAATGAGGGTTGCGGAGTCAGGGGGAGAGAGTCTTAAATCTGGCATCACGCACGGCTATAACCGTCGCCATGGGACGTATGGCAACGGCTAATCAGGAAGCCTTTCACAAGTCCCGCATTTGAGTAGTCAGTTCTGTCCTGAGCTTTTGACCCAAGCGATAATGCGTCAGGTGTGATTGAATAACACCATGAAACTGTCTCGACATTACTTGAGCCTGATCGGGGTTTTGTTCCTGGGAGCCATCTTGCGGTTCTGGAACCTGGATTTGAAGCCCGTTTGGCTGGATGAAGTCATTACAGCGCTGTTTAGTTTGGGACGCAACTATTATGATGTCCCGCTCAATGAAGCATTCTCGCTATCAGCACTGGAAAAGGTGTTTACGCTAAATCCACAGACAAGCTGTGCCCAAATTGCACAGACGGTTTCCAGTCAGTCAGTCCACCCACCGCTGTTTTTTTGCTGGATGCATGATTGGATGCGCTGGGTGAACGCACTACCAGCCTCATGGATCTGGAAGCTCCGAGCACTGCCTGCATTCATTGGAGTCGTGGCGATCGCCGCACTTTATCAGTTCAATCGCCTCGCATTTTCGTCGAGAGCTGGGTTGACCGGTGCAATCGTGATGGCCGTATCTCCCTTTGCGGTCTACCTTTCCCAGGAAGCCAGACACTATACATTGCCTATGCTGCTGGTGATCCTGGCGCTACTGGGGCTTTACCAAATCCAGACCGATTTGTACCGGCAACAACTTCGTCCGGACGTCTGGTTTGGTTGGGTAATTACCAACAGTCTGGGATTTTACGTTCACTATTTCTTCTTGCTGGCCTTCTTTGCGCAGGTTGCCACACTTGTGGTCAATATCCTGACCTTTACATCCCTCCCAACGCTGCACCCTACACCCTACACCCTCCATCCCCGCCGCGCCCTCATCGCTGTTGCGCTGGCAACCACCGGCATTTGCCTGACCTATCTCCCCTGGTTACCCACCTTTTTAAGCCATATTAGCCGACCAGAAACCGACTGGATGAAGCCGTCTAATCCAGATTGGATCGATCAAATTGCACCGCTCTATCAGTTCCCAATGGGCTGGATTCTGATGACGATCGCCCTTCCAGTCGAAAATCAGCCGCAGCCAGTAGCCATTGCAATGGTGTTGCTAATGCTGCTGTTTACGGTGTGGCTACTATGGCGGCTATCCGGTCGTTTCGGGCAACTCTGGAGCACGCCTGAAACGCATTTGGCAACCCGGATGTTGACGGTGTTTACACTGTGGGTGCTGCTGGAATTTCTGGTGATCATTTTTGGTTTAGGTAAGGACATTACCTCGGTTCCCCGCTATAACTTCCTCTATTTCCCGGCGGTTTGTGCTCTAGTGGGTGCCTGTTTGGCACAGTCGAGAGGCAAAACCACAGGCGAATGGCGATCGCAAACGCTCGGTAGCGTGACGTGGGCTGTGCTGCTAGTCGGCTTACTCAGTAGTGTTCTGGTCGTTTCCAATCAAGCATTTTTGAAACCGTATCAGCCTGACCAGGTGGCCAGAGACGTTCGTCCCGTTGCCGATCGCTCCCTGCTAATGGGGATGGCGTATGGTAACTGGCAAGAAGTGGCGTTAGGGCTGAGTTTTGGACTGGCGCTGCATGATCAAACCCGTGAGTCGGTGGGGATCAGTGCCCGTCACGACTTTGCGTTTGTCCCACAATTTCCACTGGACACTTTGCTGATGCCAAAAGCCAGCGATCGCCCCGCTGCACAGCTCAGCTATGAGAACGTCTGGCGAAACTTGTCCATCCTGAAGCCACCACTAACCGCGCCGCTCGATTTCTGGATGGTGAGTCCTGGCCTTATGAGAGATGGCTATCCGGCCAGTCTGAAACTGCTGGCGTCAACCAAAACGACCATTAACTGTCAAATTGATAAAGCGGGCTACCACCGACGCGGCGTTCCTTACCAGCGGTATCGCTGCCCCTGATGATTCAGCCTGTGAATTCGGAACCGCACTATTGCCAGACGGCGGAATTGTAAAGTAATGTAAAACAGCATTCTGGCAGATTCAGACATTGGATGAGTACCTATGACACGTTTGAGTGAAATGCTTGAGCCGATCGCGGGCTGGTTTCGCAGTTTGGGCATTCCAGAACCCGTTACTCATTGGGGGCATCCCGTGATGATGGGAATTGTCATTTTTGTATTGGGCAGCTACGTGGCTGTCGCTGGATGGCGTGGACGGCTGGCGGCTGATAAAGACGTTGCGGCCAAGAATCGGGCAGACCATCGTAAACTCGCACCGCTGATGTTCCTCTTCCTGGCGCTGGGCTATACAGGTGGGGTGCTGTCGCTGGTAATGCAGCAAAAGCCGATTCTGGAAAGCCCTCACTTCTGGACAGGCACGGCGGCGATCGGGCTATTAACTGTGAACAGCATCCTTTCGCTCGCTGGCTTTTGGGGTGACAAATCAGGCCTGCGGATACTGCACGCTTACGTTGGAACGGTCGTCTTCGGTCTATTAATTGTTCACACTATTCTCGGCGTTAAGCTGGGACTGTCGATCTAAGCAATAACGGGAGCGGCAATCGGCATTTTGGCTTTGATGCGTCAGTTGAACTGGACTTTGAGCGGCATTAACGCCTGCGTACTCCTGCTGCTGGCTGCCGTAGGGCGGTGTTGATCCAGGGCCACAATTAATCTTCCAAATCTTCAACCGTTCATCCCGTCATTCATCTTTCGGTTGCTGGTTCTCGTACTTGCATCCCGCTGGCTGTTTCGCTGCCGTCATCCGGGACGATATTTTTTCTACCTTTAAGTCAAAAAGCGACTGTAAATGGGCACCCTGAATGTGACGTTTGATGAACGGCGATTGGGTGCAGATGGGTGCAGCGGATGTAGTGGTTTTGAGTTTGGCATACGTCCTGGGGCTACTGTTAACCAAAGTCCCCTACGGCGGTTATGGCGTGCTGGGGCTGGGTGTTGGATGTGCACTCAGTGTCAAATGCGTTTGGCGATCGGCCCCCAGGCCACCAATCTGGCTAATTGCTGGACTGCTGGGACTGCTGGCAAATGTCTACTTCCAGTGCCGCATACCGGCACCGACCGCAACAGATATCAGTTACTTGATTCCGCCAGCGTCAACGCCCAAGCAAGAATGGGTCGTGATCGGTGAAGTCGATAGCGTGCCGCAACAAACCCGGAGCCAAAAGGCCCAGATTTGGCTGGATGTGAAGCAGGTCAATTCGGTCACGGGCGAGGTGCAGTACATCAATGAAAAACCACCAACCGGAAATTTGTATCTCACCACACCACTCCTGCAGGCAACCGGGCTGTATCCCGGACAGATCATTAAAGTAACGGGTTCGCTCTACCGTCCCCAGCCAGCGACCAATCCTGGTGGATTTGACTTTCGGGAGTATCTCCGGCAGGAAGACTGTTTTGCCGGTATGAACGGACAGCAGGTTGAGATCGTACAGTCTCGATCGCGCTGGGGTTGGTGGCAGGTGCGACAACGGATTGTGCGATCGCAAATTCGCTGGCTCGATAGCCCAGCCGGGCCACTTGTGAGCGCGATGGTGTTGGGCAATCGCGGCGTTGACCTGCCGTTTGACCTGAAGGATCAGTTTATGCGAGTGGGCCTGGCCCATGCGCTGGCGGCATCCGGCTTTCAGTCATCGCTGATTTTGGGAGTAGTGCTGGCATTGACAGGTCGCCTGGCCGCAAAAGTGCGGTTTGTGGTTGGTGTCATGGCCCTACTTGTCTTTGTCGGTCTTACAGGCGTGCAGCCCGCTGTGCTCAGAGCTGCCGTTATGGGGTTCGGCGGACTGGTGGCTTTGCTGCTAGAGCGCAAGGTTAAGCCCCTGGGCGCTTTGCTGGTAACGGGTGTCCTGCTGCTGCTGTTGAACCCACTCTGGATCTGGAATTTGGGCTTTCAGCTCAGCTTTTTAGCCACGCTGGGTCTGATGGTAACGGTACCATCCTTGACAGAGCGGTTAGACTGGCTGCCCAGCGCGATCGCGCCGCTAATCTCCGTACCAATTGCGGCCTACCTGTGGACATTACCACTCCAACTGGCGGCGTTTGGCGTCTTGTCGCCTTACAGCATTCCTGTAAACCTGATTACCACTCCCCTCATCTCGATTCTCAGTATTGGCGGCATGGTGAGTGCATTAGCCGCGCTAATCTGGGCACCAGGGGGGAGTGCCCTGGCCTGGCTACTCAAGTACCCGGCACAAATGCTGATCTTTGTGGTGGACAGATTCAGCCAGTTACCCGGCAACGCCTACGCGATTGGGACAATTTCGGCGCTAACCGCTATCGTTCTCTACAGTTTACTCGCGCTTGCCTGGCTGCATCCCTGGTGGCGCAGACGGTGGTGGCTGCCCCTGCTGGTGGGTCTTGGGTTGGTCGTCATCCCCGTCTGGCAAGCCCAGAACGATCTGTTTCGGATAACACTACTGGCCTCGCCCAAGCAGCCTGTGATGGTCATTCAAGACCGGGGAACCACGGCACTGATCAACAGCGGTGACACGGCCACCGTCAGCGCGGCGGTGCTGCCCTTCCTGCAAAAAGCCGGGGTGAATGAAATCCAGTGGGCGATCGCGCCCAGTCTACAGCCAAATATCCAGGAGGGCTGGCACACGATTGCGGCACATTTACCAATTAAGCGTCTCCAAACGGTTGGGGAAGCCACAACGCTGCGATCGCTCCCAACAATGCCATCCCAATCCCTGACGGTCGGGCAATCGACCCTGATTGGCTCCAGTCAGTTCAAGCTGGTGAGTGCAGACCCTCTGGTGGCCGAGTTACACCTGCGGAACCAGATATGGACGTGGTTAGGCAGCCTTTCACCAGACCAACAAAGCACACTGCACCAGACCAACACGCTAACCGCAACCCAGGTTTTGTGGTGGTCTGGCAAACGCCTGCTGCCAGAAATTGTGGCTACGTTGCGACCGGACGTGGCGATCGCGGCAACGTCCCCTCACCCCGAAACCGAAGCCCAACTGCGCCAGCTGGGAAGCCAGATCTACGCGATCGATCGCGATGGCGCACTCCAGTGGACTCCCAGCGACGGCTTCAAGACAACTTTGGATTCTAGGGAAAACGCTCCAACTGCCCTGTAGAATAGTTTAAAGTTTAGAATTGTGTGCAACCGAGTTAGCAAGCTGCTTTACTCATCACTCAATACTTACGTGTGTAGACCCTGGAGAGGTGGCAGAGTGGTCGAATGCGCCTGACTCGAAATCAGGTTCGGTGCAAGCCGACGGGGGTTCGAATCCCCCCCTCTCCGTTGCCAAAATCTGAGAAGGTCAGCCAGTAACGATAAAGGTTTTCAGTCGCGAGCGCGCTACTGGTTGCGAGTCTCGCTATCCAATGCTGCACCTGTACAGGTAAATTCGTCCACTGGCGCGTGGCGCGATTCTGGCCAAGGCTGAAGTGACGATCGGGATTTGCTAATGCCTTTGCGATTCCGAATTGAACGATGCCGTGAAACTGGACGCCCGGATCGAGCAGGGAGCAGAACGCTCGCGCCTCTGCTACAGGATGGATGGCGACGGCTCTAAATCTAACAATTTTGCCGGATCGTTCCGCTCGCAGTGGACTAAACGCCCCAGAGCCGGAGTAGACACCCTGACAACTGGTAGCTATTACCTGGACACCGTCTCCGTAAATGTTCCCATGACAGCTTCTTTAAAGTTTCTGTAAAATCAGACATGCGATTTGTGAAACTCATGTGAAGTAGCCGTTGTCGCAGTCTCTATCAGCGACCAGTCGCCATATTTCACTTTCAGGAAGATTTTGAGCATCGCCCCACTCCCCTCAAAGTAACCGTGAGCGATCGATCAACTCGCTGATTGTGGCCAGTGAGCAAGCAGACCATGGCGATGATGCCGTTGCCAAAAATAAAACTGGCAGCAAAAGACTTGGAACAATCAGGGGCTTCATTTAATGTCGAAAGTCGAAGGTTAAAGGGCTCTACCAGAAGCAGAAAATACGTACGTTTTGAGAAAACACCAGGCGCACATGTCCAGACAGCGAGTAGAGTTAGACCCTGAAAATGCCGCGTTAGTGAATGAATTGGTAACGCTAGGATTTTTTAAAACTCCCACCGTTGCCGCGAATTACCTTCTATCACTGATTGGTAAACGTGCATTGCATCGACTACGAAGAAAACTGAAACAGCGTTTATTGGAGCGGGAGAAGCAAGAACAACTGATGAAATAACTGCGGTCTACAGCCTTCTGAATTACCTGTGAGCACGCTTTGCTGGTTAAGCGGTCAGCGATCGATCTTTTTCTGTTTGCTGATCGCTCTCACCAGAATGCTTTTCACAATTCGTTTCAGATTGCTATAGTCCTGAAATTAGTTCCGATCAACTAACTTGATGACCAATCAACAAAACCAGCCAGATTCACCTGATTCTGGTCGGTTTCGGCTTAACTCTTCCCGGATGGAGGCTGTACAGTCACCGATCATTCCGACGGTGGCAGCGATGATTCAGCAACATCCGGGAACGATTTCCCTTGGGCAAGGCGTGGTGTACTATGGTCCGCCGCCGGAAGCGATCGCCCAAATTACGACGTTTCTCGCCGATCCAGAGCAGCACAAATATCAGGCGGTTGAGGGAATTCCAGCGCTGATCGCGCAGATTGCGCTCAAGTTGGCAGCAGAGAACGGGATCGCGGTGGGCGATCGCTGCCGGGTCGTTGTTACGGCTGGAAGCAACATGGGCTTTCTGAATGCCGTACTGGCCATTACCAATCCTGGTGATGAAATCATTTTGCAGACGCCGTACTATTTCAACCATGAGATGGCCATCACGATCGCTGGTTGTCGCCCCATTTTGGTGCCAACCGATGAGCAATACCAGTTGCGTCCAGATGCCATTCGGCAGGCGATTACAGAACGCACACGGGCGATTGTCACGATCTCACCGAACAATCCAACCGGCGTTGTTTACACCGAGGCCACACTGCGAGCGGTCAATGAGATCTGCCGCGATCGGGGCCTTTACCACATCAATGACGAAGCCTACGAATACTTCACCTATGAGGATGCCCAGCATTTCTCACCCGGTTCCATCCCGGACAGCAGTGAATACACCATTTCGCTGTACTCTCTTTCAAAGGCGTATGGGTTTGCCAGTTGGCGGATCGGCTATATGGTCATCCCGTCACATCTGATGGCCGCCGTGATGAAAATTCAAGATACGAACGTGATCTGTCCGGCTGTTGTCGCTCAGTATGCCGCCCTGGGTGCGTTACAGGCTGGAAGGCGTTACTGCCGCGAGAAGGCAGGCGCAATTGCCGCTGTGCGCCAGCAGGTGCTCCAGGAATTGCAGACCGTTCGCGATCGCTGCACCATTCCCCCCAGCAAAGGCGCGTTCTACTTTCTGCTTCAGGTTCAGAGTCGGCTCAACGCCCTGGAATTGGTTGAACGCTTAATTCGGGAGTATGGTGTCGCGACCATCCCAGGCACCACGTTTGGCCTGGAAACAGGGTGCTACTTGCGGGTTGCCTACGGTGCCCTCCAGCAGGAAACCGCGATCGCAGGTATCGGGCGACTGGTGCAGGGATTAAACGCCATACTCTGAGCGATGACCAGACTATTTCGGTGAGGCAATCCGTTGGAATCTGTCTGAATCGTCCCAAAACGTCATAGAGCTGACTGGCTGACGGCTAACCGACAAAATTTGCCTGCCCCACATCTCCCATCCCGGTGCGGCAGGGGCGCGATCGCATTGGCATTTGCGTAATCACACGGAGTGGGCCTGTAGATTACTCCTGTACCACCAGGATTTGTGAAACTTAGAACAACTGCGAGCAAGAATACAGGTTTTGAGACGCAGACGCTCTAAAATTTACAAATATTGACACGCCACATTCTCTTAGTAAACGAGTCTTATGAAAACCGCTCAACCAAAACTTTTACCCACCTTGATTTGTATTACGGTTGTGGGCCTGGTTGCAGCCACACTGCCTTACCCCACGTTGATGAATGAGTTGACGGTTCTTGGCACTGATGCATCGAAATAGCGACTTCTGACTCAGATTCCTGCAGGCATTCCCCAGGAGTTACCGTGGCTCGTCGGATTGGCTCAAGAGGTGTTGTACGAACTGATAAAGATCCGCGTCCGATCGCCCCTGAAACTGCTGGTCTTTGAGCTCAATCAATCCCTGAGCGAGTTCGGTTGCCTGCTTCCGATAGGTATTGTGGGCA
>JAJPKC010000577.1 GCA_021323955.1 Oscillatoriales cyanobacterium Centralia_MAG_596
TAAATTTAATAGGTTCAATAAAAAAGAGGTCAGATCTGACCTCTTTTTTATTGAACCTATTAAATTTACAAAATTCAGTCTGGCGATCGCCAGTGTGGCTGCACTAAAGCAGGCCAGTGTTTGTGCCCGGCTTACCTGTTGCCAGTTCAACCTTAACGATTTTGCCGCCTTGCTTTTGAATGCGTTGCTGTTCACGAAACCAGTTTTCGTAGGGCACCAGCTTGGTGAAATAGGTGTTTTGCAGTTCCCGCTGAGTCCGAATGCGGGTCTGGCTGGGAACACAAGCAGTAACTTTGAAGAAGCGCATGGGTGATTTCTCCTGGATAAAAGCGTGACGGAGTGAAGAAATTTTAGATCTGAATGAAAGCCAGTAATGGTTGGATTGATTCAGCTGCTTTAACAACTAAATATCTTACGACGAAGCCTTCAATGAATTAAGCCACAAGTTAAGCTGCGCATTGCCTCAGAACAAGGTTGGAAGTCGAAAGTCAATATTAAAACACTAAAGCAGAGTGGTAAATCCCAATTAGCCTTTGGTGCGCTAACACTCACTTCAGACTTCCAAACCTCGTAGATCGTTTTGAATTTTGAGCTTCAAGCCTTGAGTTGGATCAACTCAATACTTACACTCATCATTCACAACTGTTGTTGGAGTTAGCTCAATCCAGAGGAGATGTAGTCGAGGTAAACGCCCAGTTCTTTACCAGCATCACTGCCAACCAAGCCTGCTGCCACTTCTTTAACAGCCTGGATTGCTTGGATGGTTGCGCCAACGGGTACACCCAGGGAGTTGTAGGTTTCCTTCAAACCGTTGAGCACGCGCTCATCCAGGATGGAAGGATCGCCAGCCAGCATCGCATAGGTAGCGTAGCGCAGGTAGTAGTCGAGGTCGCGGATGCAAGCAGCATAGCGACGGGTGGTGTACATGTTGCCACCGGGACGGGTGATGTCGGAGTACAGCAGGGACTTCGCCACAGCTTCTCTGATGATGGCCGAGGAGTTAGCCGCGATCGTGGTTGCAGCCCGAACGCGCAGTTCGCCGGTTGAGAAATAAGCCTTCAATTTTTCCAAAGCCGAAGTGTCCAGGTAGCGACCTTGAACGTCGGAGGAATTAATAACAGCGGTAATTGCGTCTTGTGCCATGATTTTGATTCCTTAAAAGGGTCGTTATGTGTCGAGCTAGAAGTAAAACGGTTTAAAGCGGTAGAGGCTAACAGCGAATACGTCTTTCGATGCGGATCGCCAGCCGATCGCTCATCGCCCTTACTGGAGTGAGCCGACAACGTAATCGAAGTATGCGTTAGCTTCAGCCGCATCTTCACCAGACAGTAGCGAAGCCGCAACGTTCTTCAGTTCATTAACACCAGCCGAAACAGCCTCGATGGGGGTACCCAGAGACTTGTACATTTCGCGAACGCCCACGATACCGATTTCTTCGATGGGGGTAACATCACCAGCAACCACACCGTAGGTCACAAGACGCAGGTAGTAGTCCAGGTCACGCAGGCAGGTAGCGGTCAGCTCTTCACCATATGCGTTGCCACCGGGGGAAACAACGTCAGGGCGCTTTTGGAACAGACGATCGCCAGCTTGCTTCACGATGCGCTCACGAGAATCAGTCAGCGTTTGGGCAATCCGCAGTCTGCGCTCGCCAGTGGTGACGAAGCTCTTGATCCGATCCAATTCACCGGGGCTGAGGTAGCGAGCCTCGGCATCTGCATTCACGATTGACTTCGTGACAATACTCATTGATGGATTCCTCCAGAAGAATGTAACCGATTATGTTACTGGTCGTGTGTTGAAGGGGAGGCTACCCAGATGGGTATGTTAAGTCCATTCAGAACCGACTGAAGCACCAGAGCTGCAGCGCATGAATCGCCGTTGGATCTGGCTTGAAACCGTTCGATCAGGCTTGAGCAGGCCATGCCATCGGTTCCAGTCGGTCTAGAAAATTCAGCAGCCGCTCACGCTGCCCTAGCCTATCGCCCCTGACCACTCGTATAAGCAGTGAGTGCTATCACGAGCAAGCAGATTGATTAGGCGCTCAGACTCAGTTACCTTCCGTAGTTAATTCTGCGGCATTGCGTTCACTGTCCTTGATTGGATGTAATAGTTTGTAATATTGTCCTCATGTGAACAGGGGGTTACGGGCATCTGTCCTTTAGCATATTTCTGCAAACAATTAGCATTCTTAGCCTGGCGGCGCTGCTGGATTACGGCATTGGTGACCCGAAAGGATGGTGGCATCCGGTTCAGGGAATGGGGTGGGTCATCACTCATTACGCGTCTCTGGCGCTTGATCGCCTGCGATCGCCCTGGGCGTTACGCAGTGCTGGCGTCGCGCTCACGCTGGGGTTAACGGTTGGTAGTGGACTGGTCGGTTGGCTGTTAGTGGCGATCGCACACCAGATTCACCCGCTCTTGGGCATCGCGATCGCCAGTGTCTTACTCGCCAGCTGTTTCGCCGCCAGAAGCCTCAGAGCTGCGGCTATGGACGTGCTGCGACCCTTGGTCCGAGGCGAATTAGTCAATGCTCGCGTCCGTTTGCGTCAGTACGTTGGTCGTGACACAGAGCATTTGACCGAGCCAGACTTGCTCCGGGCGGTATTTGAGACAGTCACTGAGAACGCGACCGATGGCGTTCTGGCACCCCTGTTTTATGCACTTTTGGGTGCGGCGCTACCAGACATCGGCAGTGTGCCTTTAGCCCTGGCCTACAAAGCCGCCAGCACGCTCGATTCGATGGTGGGATACCGCGATGCGCCCTACACCCATCTGGGTTGGTTTAGCGCCAGAACCGATGATGTGTTGACATGGTTGCCCTGCCGATTGGTAGTTGTGAGTGTTGCCCTGATATCTGGCAGCCCTCAGCACGTCTGGCGCATTTGCCGACGCGATGCACCACAGGACCCCAGCCCCAACTCTGGTTGGAGTGAATGCGCCTATGCGGCTGCGCTTAATGTCCAGGTGGGGGGTGTTAACTGGTATCGAGGGGTGGCAAGGCCAAAACCACTGCTGGGTGAGGCGATTACCCCCATCACGCCCGCCACGATCGATCGCGCCCTGCACATCACGCGATGGTGCGTCTTGTCCTGGCTCGGCGGCTTTACAGCGGTGGTTGGTGCTTTAGTTGGTGCTTTAACCTTCAGCCGTTAGCCGTTCACGAGCATCACCGTTTGGGGTGCAGCAGAGACGCACCAGAAAGCCGACTCGAATCCGATGGTTTACCTGACTTTGGCCGAAGCGGTTTGACCAACGCGATCGCCTTAATTCCGGTATGCTCACCATCAGTCTGACCCAAACAGGCATTCACTCCAGGATTCCGAGCACCAACAACGCGCGGCTAATTTTCAATATGAAACCCACGAATAAAATTGACCAACCCGATGATGGGTGGAAGATGATAAGCGGCATGATTGGGCTGGGCGATCGGAGCCACGGTCGGGTCAAGATTGGCCATGACGCGTTTACCAAACAATGGGTGGCTGTGCAGATTAAGATTCTGGTTACTGGAATTGACCAGCGTGAGCTTAGTCGGTGCCTGGAAGAACGGCACCTTGCTCAAAGTATTGAGGGTCGTTTCGGATAGTTTAAGGCCATTGACCTGCGTCAAGGTTTGCGTCAAAGCCGTTTTAAGGGACTGAAACCATTCCAGGATGCTAAAACGGTCGGCCATTTCAGCCGACAGCAGCAGTTTGATGAGCGCCGTCAGCGTGGCCTGAACCGCAGGTGCATCTTTGAAGGGAAGAATGGCCACACAGCAGACGAAGAAGAGTTGTTCATCGCGATCGAGCTCAAACGTGAGCGTTGTTCGACGACGACCAACTTGAATATTCGGTGGATTGACCGCCAGGCCACAGTGCTGCGCCACCTGACGATAGGTGACAGCCAGAGCATAGTGGGCGTCTTGATTGAAGGTGTCATCGATAACCAACCGAACGGTAGGGGGTGCCGCATGAAAAAAGGGGGTTGTATCGTCAGACGTAAAGCGGTAGATATGGCTCTGATCGCCGATCGGGCTCAGGTCTACCCACTCACAGATAATGCCGTCTGTCTTGACACCAAAGCGCGGCACATCGTACAGCTTTGCGCCC
The DNA here is from genome assembly GCA_021323955.1 of Oscillatoriales cyanobacterium Centralia_MAG_596. Lineage (GTDB taxonomy): Bacteria > Cyanobacteriota > Cyanobacteriia > Leptolyngbyales > Leptolyngbyaceae > Stenomitos. The sequence continues at coordinate 4,095 of JAJPKC010000577.1, forward strand.
GTAAGCGTTGCACCACTGAGATCGGCACCGACCCAATCCGCGCCAATTAGATTGGCCCGCGTGAGATCAACATGTACCAGTGTTGTACCGATCAGGTTGGCATTGCTGAGGTTGGCTCCCGTCATATTTGCTCCACTCAGCTTGGCCCCACTCAAATCGGCCCCACTCAGGTCAGCCCCACTCAAATCGGCCCATCGCAGGTTAGAGCCACTGAGATTAACGCCACGCAGGTTGGCACGACTCAAATTTGACTGACGCAATTCGGTGTTGCTCAGGTTAGCTCCGCTGCAATCAGCGCTGCTGAGATCGGTACCGTGAAGGTTGGCATCAGCCAGGTTGGCACCGGTGAAGGTTGTCCATTTCAGGTCGGCACGGCTCAAATTAGCGCTTGTGAGATTGGCATTCCTGAGTTTGGCGTCTTTCAAGTCGGCCCCGCTCAGATTGGCACGACTGAGGTTAGCATTGCTGAGGTCGGCTCTGGCAAGTTCCGCCCGCACAAGCGATGCCTGGTTCAACTCTGCACCCGTTAAATCAGCCAGCGTCAGGTTGGCAACGTTGAGGATCGCTTCATTGAGGATGGCTTTGGTGAGATTGGCACCGCTGAGTTTCGCAACGTTGAGTTTGGCTCGGCTCAGGTTGCTTTCACTTAAGTTCGCCCCACTTAGATTGGCCACACTCAAATTGACGCCGTTAAAGTCAGCACTGCTCAGGTCGGCTCCGCTCAGGTTAACCTCATTGAGGTTGACAGCAGTGAAGGTGCGCTCACCAGCGGCATATCGTTTTAGAACATCCTCAGCTTTCATCAAGATTTCCTTTCGCACGATCTCCAGGTTGCACCGAAGTCCCCTCCCAAATGCCTGACTTCTTGCATTATTCGTCAACCATATCTCAAATGACGATCTGCTAGAACTCAAGGCTAGAATGCCCGCATTGGAAACCAGAATTACCTGGTCGTCAGTGAATGCCAACGCAGCAGGGAGTAGAGCGATCAGTCGCGAACCGTACCGTGAATGGCCATCGGCGGCGCTACCAGATAGTCTAGGAACGGGGGGCTAGCCGCAAACATCCACCCCGATGGAAGGGCGCTATGAATATTGGCATTGTTGGGCTGGGATTGATTGGGGGGTCACTGGGACTGGACCTGCGATCGCGCGGACATACCGTTTGGGGCGTTAGCCGCAGCGCGCAGACCTGTCAGCGTGCCATTGACCGCGGTGCCGTGGATGACGCTGGCGTTAGCCTGACTTTAATGCAAACGGCAGATGTAGTCTTTATCTGTACACCACTGGCCGCCATGCAGGCAACGGTCGTCGCCTTAATTCCGCATTTGGCACCCACCACGGTACTGACTGATGTGGGTTCGGTGAAGGGATGGGTCGTCGAAACGATCGCGCCTCTGTGGCCAAACTTTGTGGGTGGGCATCCGATGGCCGGTACTGCCGAGAGCGGCATTGAAGCAGCCCAGCACGATTTGTTTGTGGGTGCGGCCTATGTCCTGACGCCAACCCCAACCACCCCCGTCGCTGCGGTGCAACAGGTAGAAGCACTGGCCAGGTCACTGCAAACCCGCATTTACCACTGCCAACCGGACGAACACGATCGCGCGGTTGCGTGGATCTCTCACCTGCCGGTCATGACCAGCGCCAGCCTCATTGCGGCTTGCATTAGCGAACCAGATGAAACCGTTTTGAACTTAGCGCAGGCCCTCGCCAGTTCTGGCTTTCGCGACACCAGCCGCGTTGGCGGAGGCAACCCCGAACTGGGCGTCATGATGGCTCAGTACAACCAAACTGCCCTGGTGCGATCGCTCCACACCTACCGCAACGCCCTTGACCAACTCATTCGGCAAGTTGAGCAGGCTAACTGGAACGAAATTGAACATTGCCTCAAGCAAACGCAGCAGGCACGCCAGGGGTTTGTGGTGAAGGATGGGACATGAGAAGGGCAAGATGTCGGGAGTCCAGTGGCGCTACCCTCATGCCACGAATTGGATGGAGCCAGTTTCACCCCTAAGCAGCAGGCTGAAGCTGGGGGACAGGCGGAGCGGTCTGAACGGCTGGTGATTGTGCCGGTGGCGCAATTGCGTTGGGCAGAGCCGTTGGTTTCGATGGTGTGGGAGCCGCGGGTTGGGTCGGTGAGGCTTTGGCCGTGAGGGCGGGTTCTAATGTTGCCAGTCCTCGCAGATCAAACTTCTGTAACCAGGCAATCCGATCGTCCTGAGTGAAGGAGGGATCGCGCGAAAGCACCTTTACCTGGTAGCGATCGTTGACCAGTAGACCGGTCGCGGTCGCGCCTTGCTCAACCGTGGGGTAGCCTGCAATGGTTGAGAGCGCACTGCGGTACTTGGCCGCTGCCGACGGAATGCTGGTGGTATCGCTGATCGAAAGCATCGCCAGCGTGTTACCGTCCTTGTTCAGCTTGTATTCGGCAAAACCTTTCTTTTCCTGGGCCGGGATCACCGTGTAGCTACCCTGAGATCCCGGAAAGAACTGGTTAAAGGTTCCACCCTGCTCGGCGGCTTTCACAACGGCAGCCGGAGCACCACGACGCGTGGATTCTTGCTGCGCCTTGGCATAAGGAGACGCGTCTCTGGGGGTACAGGCTGTGATCAATAACAGGAGGCTGAGACAAAGGGGAAATAGCCCTCGAAGCCAACGCGTGAAAATCATAATGCTCTCCTGGGATGGCTAAACGCGCAGTTGGGAGTTTTCAAGGTCAGACTGACAATCGTAAACCGGCCGTACTGGCGATCGCTTGGTTAACGTTGCATGAACGGTGTGGTTTCTCATTCTTACCAGAATTGCCCCCCAGCCGTACTATACCGCGAGAGCTGTTTTAAGTTTTGCCAGCGCGACGGCCTCTTTGTCGCTGACTTTTGCGCCGGTGCCAAACAAACCGCTGCCAGCCGCATTCGCAACAGCTTCAGCCGCAGAAAAGATGAATTCCTTGTACTCACGAATTTCGTCGGGTGTCGCTTTGCCGTTCAACGCATCCAGTGCCGTGTTGATCGCCGCGATCGCGCGATCCACAACAGAACCAGATTGAATCTCTTCGGGCTTGATGTCCGGCTTGGCCAGTTTCACGGCCCCACTTCTAATTGCAGTCTCTGAAAACACCGATTGAATAATTGAATTGTCGGGATACTTTTGGGCTGACGTTGCCAGGACTGACGACAGGGCAGCCGCTTCGGTCAGTGACGAAATCAGACCCAGATCAACCAGCGACACGGCCAGACCTGTGAGCACGGCTGCCTCAGCAATTATCGATAATTCTTGAGATGTATAACTCGCAGCCATTTTGCTTACCTTAGTGTAAAAAATTGACCGTCAGCACGAGCGCAAAAAACAACGAAACTGATAATGACACAACGAACGATGGGTGCGATGTATGGTCGTTACCAAAATCCCCTCATTTTTAGGTTGAGGCAGGCGCGTTCCGGGGAGTCGTCCCCAAAAATGGCACAACGGGTCTGCTTTAAAGCCCATCACGCAGAAGCTCATCACGCAGAAGCCCATTGCTGGCCCTTTATCGCGTAGATCTTATTGGCGTTAACTCATAAATCGGTGTTTGGAAATTCGGTGCTCAGGTGGCCCAAAATGACAGCCGAGTAAGGTAAACTCCTGTCATGATTCTACCTGGTGGAAGTTTTATGGCATTTTGTGAAGACCTGAAGGCGATCGTCGATCGCAAGCACCTGTTGACCCACCCCTTCTACATCGCCTGGACGGAAGGCAAACTCACCCGTACACACCTGAAGCACTACGCCATCCAATACTTTCAGAATGTATTGGCGTTTCCCACCTATTTGAGCGCAGTCCATTTCAACACGCCCCATTTTGACAATGCGATCGTCGCTCGCCAGGAGATTCTCGAAAACCTGATCGAAGAAGAACGGGGTGAGAACAACCACCCGGCTCTATGGCGACGCTTTGCCCTGGCGCTGGGTGCAACCGAAGCAGAACTGTCCGAGACAGCCGCGCTAGCGACAACGACGGCTTTAGTTGAGACGTTCCGGCACCTCTGCCTGACCTCGCCCTTTTACGCGGGACTGGCAGCCCTGTATGCCTATGAGTCACAAATTCCCGCCATTGCAGCCGTCAAAATTGATGGACTGAGGCAGTTCTACGGCATGGACAACGCGGCCGACTATGAGTTTTTCACAGTCCACCAGCAGGCTGATGAATGGCACACCGCGGCTGAACAAACGCTGATTGAGCAATACGCCGACACGCCCGAAAAGCAAGCCGTCGTGCTGGCAGTTGCCGAAACAGCGACTGATGCACTCTGGCAATTCCTGGATGGGGTCTACGAAACCTACTGCCAGGACATCATGGCTGAGCCTGTAGCCGCATAAACCGTCTTAGATCAAAAGGGAACCGGAGTTCGGCACAGACAGATGCGACTTGGGCATCCAGATTTACCTGGATGCCCGGTTTCTCATTGCCCTGACTGAGCCGCTTCATGGTCATCAGTCCTGGTCGCTCAGTCTGGCCGTTTTACGCTCAAAGCCTGGAGTGTAAACCGCGATCGATGCCCTCGCCAATTGGTCAATCACCGAATCTGGGTTGGCTGTCTGACTCGCTGCGGCCCCACGTTAAATGGCGGCGGCTAGAATCGCCATGCACTCTGAAGTTCAATGGAGCGATCGCCTCGGTTTGATTCGTTTCAGTGAGCATGGTGTCGCTGATGGTACATCGACTACCAGGATCGGGTATAAACGACTGCGTTACAGTTGGAAAGCATCTTTGTTTAACCTGGCACTGACCTATGACTGGCTCGATCGCCGCCTCCAAAAATTCCGATCGCCGTGTGCGTGAGACTGACTGGCGACTGTTTTTGCGACTGGCAACCTATGGGCTGCGGGACAAGCGGCTATTGGTGTGGTCATTTGTGCTCCTCGTACCGACTGCGATCGCGGGTGCCTTACAGCCCATCCTGGTCGGGGAAGCGATTTCGCTCATTCGTCAGGAGCCAACCAGTTGGGCAATTTTGCGACAGGTACCTTTGACCACTGGCATCAACATCCTGGCCGGGTTGCTCCTGCTAACGCTGGTGCTGCGGACGTTTTTTGATTCGCGACAGAGCTTCCTCGTGCAAAAAATGGGGCAGCGCATTACCGCAGACATTCGGGAAGATCTGTTTCACCATGTCACCTCGCTGGCAATGCGCTTTTTTGACCGCACGCCGGTTGGGCGACTGATTACGCGATTGACTAGCGATGTGGAAGCGCTGGGCGATGTGTTTTCAACCGGGGCGATCGGCATCCTGGGCGATTTCTTTTCCATTGTGGTGCTGGCGATCGCGATGTTCTGGCAGCAGTGGCAGTTAGCGCTCTTGCTGACCGTGATGCTGATCCCCGCGACCGTTCTTATCATTTACTTTCAGCAGCAATACCGCAAAGCCAACTACAAAGCCAGAGAAGAACTATCGACACTGAACTCCATCCTGCAAGAGAACATTGTCGGCATCAACGTGGTGCAGTTATTCCGCCGCGAAGCCTTTAACGCCGATATGTTTCGCACGGTCAACAAGCGCTACATCAAAGAGGTTGATCGCACCATCTTTCACGATTCAGCCATTTCGGCCACACTGGAATGGATCTCGCTGGCCGCGATCGCGGCGGTGCTGTGGGTGGGTGGCCAGTTTGTGCTCGGTAAAACGCTCAATCTAGGCCAACTCTCAACCTTTATCCTGTTTGCCCAACGTCTGTTTGACCCGCTACGTCAGTTTGCCGAAAAGTTCACGGCAATTCAGGCAGGCTTTACAGCCGTTGAGCGCGTGAGTGACATTTTCAATGAGCCGATCGATATCCGCGACCCGGAAAACCCGAAGACCTTAGATGCTGACAGCAGCCGCAAAACGGGCGAAATTCGCTTTGAACACGTCTGGTTTGCTTACAAATCTGGTGAATACGTGCTGCAAGACCTGGATTTCACGATTCATCCTGGTGAAAAAGTCGCCCTCGTCGGGCCGACCGGGGCAGGCAAAAGCTCGATCATTCGCCTGCTAAGCCGACTGTATGAAACGACGCAGGGGCGCATTCTGGTGGATGGCATCGATATTCGTGATTTGCCTCAAACCGAACTGCGAAAGCACATGGGCGTGATTTTACAGGATGGCTTTGTGTTTGCGGGTGATGTGAAGAGCAATATCACACTGGGAGAAACGTATTCATTGGAGGCGGTTCAGGCCGCGGCCCGGAGCACCAATGTCGATCGACTGATTGAGCAATTGCCGCAAGGATACGCCACCCCTTTACGCGAACGGGGCACTAACCTTTCAGGCGGCCAAAAGCAGCTACTGGCCTTCGCTCGCGCAGCGGTGCGCGAACCGCGCATTCTGGTGCTGGATGAAGCGACTGCAAGTCTGGATGTGGGCACGGAGGCGCTGATTCAAGAAGCCCTGGATCATTTACTGGAAAACCGCACCGCGATTATCATTGCTCACCGGCTATCAACCATTCGTAACTGCGATCGCATTCTGGTACTTAAACGCGGTCAACTGGTGGAATCTGGTAGCCATGAAGAACTGCTCAGTCAGGGTGGACTCTACGCCAGCCTTTACCAGCTACAGATGCTGGAAACATAATGCTATTGCCTGGAACAGGGTAGTGAGCATTTTCCCCACCAGTCACCCCAACCGAAGGAATACAGTTTTGGCGGGGACTGCTCAACCAGCCTGGTGATCAGTCATGGGTGACCTGGGATTCGAACCCAGAACCAGCGGATTAAGAGTCCGATGCGCTACCGTTGCGCTAGTCACCCGGGTTTTTAATTTTAGCATCCGAGACACAATTAATCCCCCCACCATTTCGGACGCCCCAATTGTGCGATCGTCGTTCTGGGTTGCCCGCGTGGGCAGCCGGGATGGCCTGGAGCCGTTCACGTCGCTTCAAATAGTTGCGTGATCAGGGGCGATCGCGGCTATTCTGGAGAACCATCAACTTGCCGTCAATCGTTTTGTTCAAGATTCATTCCACGACAGGAATCCAACCCGTTTCGATCGCCCACCAGACGGGCGGCGGCACGCTGTTTTGTGGCGATTCCCTCCAGTGGCTAGCCACGCTGGAGGATGAATCCATTGATCTGGTGGTTGCCGATCCGCCCTACAACTTGAAGAAGGCCGATTGGGACACCTTTGCATCCCAGGATGCGTATATCGCCTGGTCGTTGCAATGGATTCAGCACGCGGCCAGAATCCTGAAACCATCTGGTTCGCTCTATATTATGGGCTTTTCAGAGATCCTGGCCGATCTCAAGCGCCCATCACTCCAGTATTTTCAAGCCTGTCGCTGGCTGGTGTGGCACTACAAAAATAAAGCCAATCTGGGCAAAGACTGGGGGCGATCGCACGAAAGCATCTTGCTGCTGCGAAAAACGACCTGCGCCAAGATGAATATTGACCGTATCCGCATTCCCTACGGCCACCACACGCTGAAGTACCCGCTCCATCCCCAGGCGGTGACTAGCCACTATGGCGACGGCAAGCCCCGCGACCAGTGGACACCGCATCCCCTCGGCGCGAAGCCAAAAGACGTGATGGAAATTCCCACAACCTGTAATGGGATGCTCGAAAAGACGCCCCACCCGACGCAGAAGCCCGAGGAACTCATTCGCAAGCTGGTGTTTGCGGCGTCTGATGTGGGCGACGTCGTGGTGGATCCCTTTTCGGGGTCGGGCACAACACTGGTTGTCGCGGAACAGTCCGGTCGCAGATGGCTGGGTTGCGATGTCAATCCAGAGTACAACGGTTGGGCGATCGCGCGGCTGCAAACAACGCCCCACCTTACTGAAGCCGAGTGGATCGAGCGCGATCGCAAAACCGCGGCTCGCCGCCACAAGATTCGGTAATCCACAGTGACTCTAGCGAGAGATCTGACTCATGCGTTCACGGCTCTGGGCGGTACTGCGGTTCAGGTTGCCACGGCTGGGAAAATCGCTTTCGTCGTAAATTTCGCCCACCAGTTCTTCCAGAATGTCCTCCAGCGTCACCAACCCCACCGTACCGCCGTACTCATCGACCACGATCGCAATGTGCAATCGCTGGCGCAGCATTTCTTTCAGCATGTCAGCCACACGCTTGGTATCGGGTACATAGAACGGTGGATCCATTGCCAGCGTGACCAGACCGTTACTTTGCCCGTCATTGCGGAGATGGCTGAGCTGTTGAAGCGCCCGTTTCAGGTTAACGATCCCCACGATCTCATCCTTGGATTCTTCCTGGACGGGGATCCGGGAGTAGCCAGTTTCAAGGCATAGAGCAACCAGGTCTTGCAGGGTCGCTTCACGGGAAATGGTGCGCATTTCAATTCGGGGCTTGACAACTTCACGCACACTGAGGCGATCGAGCATCAGTGCCTTGTTCAACATCTGGTGCTGATCCAGATCAAGCTGTCCTTTACCACCCAAAATTTCGATCATCAGCTCCAAGTCCTGGAGCGATTCACCTTCCGGCACAACCTCACTCTGAAACTTGTGGATCGCAAACTGCGTAATCGTCTCAAATAGCCAGATGATGCCAAACAGCGATAGTAGCTGCGAGAGCCAATAGATTGGGCGCACGACCAGCGTAAAGATTGGCATCACATTGTTAATGGCCAGCGATTTGGGTACGATCTCACCAAACGTCAGCGTCAAAAAGGTAATCACAAACGTTGCGATGCCGATCGTCTGATTTCCCAACCAGAGGCTAAACAGGTTGCTGGTCAGGATCGCCGAAAAGTTGTTGACCAGCGTGTTGCCAACCAGCAGCGTAGTAATAAACCGTCGCCGATTGTTGAGTACCAGCGTAAAGAGGCGGGTGGGGTCGCCCTGCTCTTTAATTAATGCTCGCAGCTTGAGGTTATCCAATGCCGTAATCGCTGTTTCTGAACCAGAAAAAAAGGCAGACAGTAACAGCATCAGCACCAGCACTGCCAGATCGAGCCGAACATCGCCCAGGAGCGGACCGAGATCGGTGGCAGTCAACAAGTAGGAAGGTATAAACAAAATTACAAGATGCCTTCAGGCAAGACTCAATTCAGATTACTGGGGACGTTATTCGTTGATAATAGCTTTCTTACCTGGAGTCTTCCATTGGATCTTGCAAGATATTCGATAGGAGAGGCAAGGACGGCAGGGCAACCGAGCCAGTAGCCTGGGTCACGGGTGCCGCCGCTGTTCCCTCCGCACTCTTCTGCGCCCTCTTCTTCTCCGCTACGCATTAAAGATGCGATACGCTGGACTGGAAGCCCTCACATTCAAAACTACTGCCGATCGCGCATCGCTGCATGACACAACCGACAGATTTTCTCAGCCATCTCAATCCATCCCAGCGGCAGGCTGTAGAGCACTACTGTGGCCCCTTGCTAGTCGTGGCGGGTGCAGGCTCTGGTAAAACGCGCGCGCTGACCTATCGCATTGCCAATCTGGTACTCACCCACCGGGTTGATCCCGAAAATATTCTGGCGGTGACGTTTACGAACAAAGCGGCCAGAGAAATGAAAGAGCGGATTGAGAAGCTGTTTGCCGATCGCGAAGCCCACAGTCAGTTTGGGAAGTCTTTCGAGTCACTGCCGTCCTATGAGCAAACAAAGCTCAAATCGAAAGTCTACAAAACAATTACCAAAGACCTGTGGATTGGCACCTTTCATGCCCTGTGCTCGCGCATTCTCCGATTTGATATTGAAAAGTTTCAGGATGAAAAAGGGCGGCGCTGGAACCGCAGTTTCTCGATCTTCGATGAATCGGACGCGCAAAGCCTGGTAAAGGACATCGTGACCAACCGGCTCAACCTGGATGACAAGAAGTTTGATCCCCGTTCCGTCCGGTTTGCCATCAGCAATGCCAAGAACCAGAGCTGGTCGCCCCAAGATCTGGAACGGGAACAACCCAACTATCGGGGCCGCGTCATCGCCAACGTCTATGCCATGTATCAGGATGCGCTGGTGGCAAACAACGCGCTCGATTTTGATGACCTGATTCTCATGCCCGTGAAGTTGTTTCGGCAGAATGAACAGGTGCGGGCATACTGGCACAAGCGCTTCCGACATGTGCTTGTAGACGAATATCAGGACACGAACCGGACTCAGTACGACCTGATTCGTCTACTGGTGACCAACGGCGACGATACCCAATCGTTCACGGACTGGGAGTATCGATCGGTCTTTGTGGTAGGCGATGCCGATCAGTCGATCTACTCATTCCGGGCGGCAGACTTTACGATTCTGATGGGCTTTCAGCGAGACTTTGGCGATTGCCTGCCCGATGATGACACTCGCACAATGGTCAAGCTGGAGGAAAACTACCGCTCCACCGAAAACATTCTCGACGTTGCCAATCAGCTCATCGAAAACAACACCGAGCGCATCGACAAAGTGCTGAAGCCGACGCGGGGCAGTGGTGAAGCGATCTTTTGCTACCGCGCCGACGATGAGACGGCAGAAGCCGAATTTGTTGTGCAGCAGATCCGCACCCTGGAGGCCAAGCACCCCGAACTGCACTGGGGCAAGTTTGCCATTCTCTATCGCACTAATGCCCAATCACGTGCGCTTGAAGACGTTTTGGTCCGCCATCAGGTGCCTTA
>JAJPKC010000239.1 GCA_021323955.1 Oscillatoriales cyanobacterium Centralia_MAG_596
CTGCTAGATCCATCAGCCCAGTGCTTTTTTCCAGAAAGGAACAGGATTACGTGTACGATATAGCCGTAGCCAGATTCAAGATGGCAGCGGCGAGTTGGCAAGCCTTCTCAGAATGGGCTATCCAACGATTTGCCTTGGCCTGAGCTTGCTGACCAAGGCTATATTCTGCAACCCGGAGCATGAATCAAAAACTCGTCAATTGTCAACGATTTCATGACTTGCTACTACCAGCCCAGGTTTAAGCAATTGACAATCACATGACAGGGAGTGTGATGTTGATAGCAAGTTAACCGTGCAATGGAACTTATCCCTCTCCTAATAAAAATTGGGGTTGATGGGGCAGCAACAAGACTAAATCCAAATGCCTGAGCCTTGCGAGCGCTACAGTTTGGTTCGTTGATAATTACTGCTTGCTATACCGCTCAGTTTTTGCAGGTATCCTGTTGTACAAATGTTTCAAGTACTTGCATGTCAGCATTCTCAGTCTGCTGCTGTGCAAGACGTTACCGAAGATTGCCAAACTTACCAAACTCCACAATGGGTAATGTTTGCCTCACTTTCTGCGGGATGGGTGTGGCGGTTTCAACAAGTCAGAGCCGTAAGGTTTTCACTGGCACATCTTGGCCCATCACACAAACCAGACTGGTGGCAAAGGAGTGGTCTGGGAGCCAATCATCTAATTCAATCTCGGACTTGCATTGCGCCAACGGCTGACCATGCCTATTTTGTGACCCATCTTGATTTTGCTAGATAATAAACCGAGAGTCATTTATTGAATAACGAGATATTTTCCATGCTCTCTCCAGGCAAGGGTAATCAAACTATCCTGTTTATCGCAACGAATTCTAAAGACGCAACCAGTCTGCGGTTAGAGCAGGAGGTACGGAAAATTGCTGAAGGGTTGCAACGATCGCAGAATTCCCAGCAGTTTCGCCTGGAACGGCGTCTGACGGTGCGCCCTCGCGATATTCAACGGGCAATACTGGAGTTGGAGCCTCAGATCGTCCATTTCATTGATGGGGGAATGGGCGATCAGGGGTTACTGTTTGAAGATGAAGCAGGAAATGCAAAACCCATTGCCGAAGACGCTTTAGCCTCCCTATTTGTCCTATTTGCGGAGCAAGTCAAGGGGGTGGTGCTCAATGGCTGTTATTCTCCAATTCAGGGGCAGGCGATCGTACAAAACATCCCCTGGGTGATTGGCATCAGTCCTGCTTTGGGCAACCAGGCAGCGATCGAGTTTGCCGTCACGTTCTACGACACCTTAGGGTTGGGCCGTCCGGTTGAGTTTGCTCACAAATTTGGATGCTGTGACCTGCAACTGGAAGGCATTTCACAACCCTTAATGCCCATCCTGCTTAATGGGTCCTCAGATAAGACAACCTCCTCTACGCCAGAATCTAAACCAGCGCCTACCCCTTCAGGAAATATATTCAACATTTCAGGTAGCACCCTCACCAACCTGACTGGAGCAGGTGCAATTCACTATCAAGCGGCTCCAGCCCAAGCCCAACCGCCTGCCGATCCCCAACCCTCGTTTTGGGTGCCAGAACCCATTGCGGCACCTCCTCCGATCGCTGATTCCACTCCGGTTCCTGCTAGCAAACCAACCTATCAAAAAATTGAGGTGTTCTTTTCCTACTCCCATCGGGATGAGGAATTGCGAGATGAGATGGCAAAACACCTGAGTATTTTGAAGCGCCAGGGCGTGATTACGGAATGGTACGATCGCGCCATTGGAGCCGGAAGCGAGTGGGCACAGGCAATTGATGACCACCTCAATTCAGCACAGGTGATCCTGTTGCTGATCAGTCCGGACTTCATCGCCTCGGATTATTGCTTTGATATTGAATTGCAACGGGCAATGGAGCGCCACGAAGCGGGAGAAGCCTGTGTGATTCCGGTGATCTTGCGTCCGGTGGACTGGAGCGGTGCCCCCTTTGGCAAACTCCAGGCATTTCCCAAAAATGCCAAACCTGTTACCAGTTGGGCAAACCGGGATGAGGCATTTTTCAATGTGGCGCAGGGCATCCGTAAAGCGGTGGAAGGGTTGGCATCGCGCTAAACAGACAATGCCTGAAACAGCATCACACCAGCTTCTGCGCGGGTAGCTGCGGCATCCGGGCGGAATAGGGTAGATTTTGCCGGTTGGGTCACTATCCCCACCTGGACAGCGATCGCAATCTTATCTTTGTCAGTGGCTTGCAGGGCGTTGATATCCGTAAAAAAGCGCAAAGTATTTTGATCTGGCTTTGGCAGTGGCTTTTGCTGTTTTAACAGGCAATTCACCAGCACGATCACTACCTGCAACCGGGTCACATTCAAGTCGGGACCAAACTGATTAGCAGCAACCCCCGCCAGCAACCCACTGGCAGAAATTTTTTGAATGGCAGCTCGCGCCCAGAAATTTGCTGGAACATCTGTGAAATTGCCAGCGGCGGCTGTGGCTGCCGGGTTAAAGGCACTGGCTAACATCGCTGCAAATTCTGCTCGCGTCATGGCGAGATCGGGACGGAAGTTGCGATCGGGGGAGGCTTGGAAAATACCGCGATCGGCAAGAGAAAGAATTTTGTCCTTCGCCCAGTGCGTTTTCAGATCATCAAACTGAATCGTTGATCTTGGAGTTGGAGCTGGAGTCAGAGTTGGAACTGGAGTCGGAGTTGGAACTGGGATTGGAGTCGGGCTTGGAGTCGGAGCCGAGGTTGGAACTGGAATCGGAGTTGGAACTGGGGTTGGAGATGGAATCGGAGTTGGAACTGGGATTGGGGTTGGAGTCGGGGTTGGAATTAACGTTGCTGGGGGAACCGAAAGCAGAGTTGGCGCGGGAGCCGGAGTTGGGGTCGGAACTGGTGTTGCGGTGGGACTCGGAATCGTGGTTGGGGTTGCCGTTGAAGCGGATAGTGCCTGAAGTAGCATTGCCGCAACTTCTGCTCGGGCTGCCGGGTCATTGGGACGGAACTTGCCGTCGGAGGATTTAGACACAATCCCCAGTTGGAGGGCGATCGCAATCCCATCCTGGGTCACATCTGGCAGCGCTTTGATATCGGTGAAACCGCTTAACACGGTTCTGTCTGCTGTTGGTAAAGTTTTTCCCTGTTTTAACAGGCAATTCACCAGCACGATCGTGGCCTGCAACCGGGTCACGCTTAAGTTGGGTCCAAACTGATTGCCAGGAATCCCGATCATCAGTCCGCTGGAGTAGGCTTGCTGAATCGCAGTCCGCGCCCAAAAGTTTGCTGGAACGTCACTGAAAGTCAACTCGGATGGACTAGGTGTGGGGTTAAATGCCTTGACCAGAATTGCTGCAAATTCAGCTCGGCTCATGGGCGTATCTAGTTTGAACGTGCGATCGGGAAAACCTTTGACAACGCCACGATTGGCAAGGTCAAGAATGGGATCTTTTGCCCAGTGTTTATCCAGGTCAGTAAAGGTGATGGGGGCAGGTTTGGCAATGAAGGGAGAGTTCACCGGCTCTGCTTTCTCCTGCGCCACTAGACCTTGATAGACCAGGGTGGCTAATTCGGCGCTGGTCAGCTTATCTGCTGGCCTGAACTGGTCAGGCTGGGGATAGGCAACCACTAACCCATGGGCTATAGCAGTTGCGATTGTTGCGATTGTCGATTCTGGTACCTGCTCCTGCCCGCAATAGTGCTGAATATGATCAAAGTCGCTGTAACCCGACAAGATTTCTGGACTTCCCCCCGTTAGCTGCAAAGCGTTGGTGAGGGTAGCGATCGCGGTTAGTCGGCTCACAGTTTGCTCAGTACTGGCAGGCAGTTCAACATTCAAAACCCGCCCAGCCAGGGCTGCATATTCAGCCCGTGATACGAGGCTATGGGGAATCAGCGTACCGCCATCCAGTTCCTGCTTGAACTGCCCATCATGCTGCGCCAGCTTTTGCAAGAAGGGAGTTGCCCAATAGTCTGCTGGAATATTCAAGACGGTTTGGGGGGTGACTTTGGGAGACTTAGGATCTTCAGGAGGCTTGGGATCTTCAGGAGACTTAGGATCTTCAGGCGGCTTGGGACCTTCAGGAGGCTTAATACCAGCGTCAATCACAGAAGGAGGCAAAACCTTAGACTCGGGTGCCTTACCGGAGGCAACGAGGGCGCGAGCTAGGAGAGCGGCAAATTCACCCCGTGTCATCGCAGCCTTGGGTCTTAGTTTGGAATTGCTGCTGCTACTGGATTCTGGCTGGGCTGGGATGACAATCATGCGCTGAAGCAGCGCACCCAGGATCTGTTTTTGGTAACGCTGATCGACTTGTTGATAGTCTTCCTGGTAGGGGTTTAGCTCAGGATTTTTTTTCAGTACTTCTTCAGGGTTGTCCTGTGTCGTTAAACCAAGAATATCCACTAGATTAGCAATGGCAGCTTCACGGGTGATGGAATTGTCACTTGGGTTCACACCCAGACTGTTGGCAGGTAGGTCAAAGGATTGATCAAGTTCAAACGTTTGCTTCAGTGCCCCGTTGTATTGAGCCAGAGTAATGTTCTCACCAGGTAAAAATCGAGGGTCATTTTTGAGTGCTCCGGCTGACCAGAAGTCAGGTAATAAATTACGATCCAACACCTGTTGAATGAGCTCAGCGGCAGGATCTTGCACCAGGTCAATTGGTTGGTTGACAGCGACGGGAAACCAGGTGGCACCAAAGACATCCCCATGATTCTGAGATGGGGAACGATCGCGGACCTGCAATTTATTATCCTGAATGATAGTTTCGTCTAATCGCCAATACCCCAGTAAATCGTTCTGGTTTTCAGGCTGGTCAATTCTGGTGTAAAGGGTTTCGCGAAGGTCGTACTGGGTGCGACCAATGCCCCACAGGCGCACTTCAGCGATCGCCCCATCAAAATACGAATCGTTATCTGTCGAATTACGATTATGCCCATTTGAGGATTGCTCAGGGTCGTTTTCTAGAGAAACAATTCCTCCGATGGTAAGAGAAGTGGCTGGGTTAGTAATGGGTTGTTTAAACAGACCAACACTCTTATACAGTCCGCCGATCAAAATGCTTTTGGCTTCACCGTCTACAGCAACAATGTTTTGGCGGACACCATCCACATAGAGTTCAACTTCCTGGCTATCCTGCAAGCAGGCAAAGGCGACATGATGCCATGCAGAATCATTGGGCAGGGGATTGTAGGTATCGAATGTGCTGGGTTCGCCAGAGCCAGCCAGAATCACCCGCAGCTTACTTTCATACCATTGCAGCGCATACCCCTGTTTTTGGTCTGGACTCAGATGATGCACGATATAGCCATTACCCAGGCGATGTTTGACCCAGGCTTCCACAGTGATGCTATTAAACGTTGTGGATTGAAGGGTTTTTGAACATTTGATGTATTGTCCAATTCCATCAAATTCCATTGCAAAGGGAACCGGCAGGGGCGGCGAGTAGATTCTGACCCGTCTGACTCCAGAAATCAAGCCAAAGGTGCGATCTCTGGAAGCCAGATTGTAGACACGGTTTTCTTTCCCGTCTGTAAATGTGCCTTCTTCAAACCGCCAGTAACCCACCAACCCCGACTCCCGTTCATTCAGACGAGAAAACATCGTTTGCTGAATCTCTGCCTGGGTACGCGCCCGATTCCAGGTTCGGACTTCGGTGATTACTCCTTTGAACAGTCCAATCTGCCCGATGTCGTTTCCAGTATTCGTACTACTACTGGCAGCAGCTTGCAATTTGCCCCGGTAGGCACCAATCAGAAGCGGAATCTTCTGATTGAAATTCGATGCCCCAAAATTGATAGCTCCAGGTGTATTGGCAAGCGTCAGTGGTACGGGCTGATCCGTATTTTCCTGTTGACCATTGATGTAAATGACAAGTTCCTTGTTCGTACTGTCCCAAACCACTGCCACATGACTGAACTGACCAAAGGGTAAGAGGCTTTTTGTTTGATACTCTTGTGGTGGGAACAGGAGGAAGACCTTACAGGCAACCCGCCCTTCTTTGGTAACGGATAGGATGTAGGCACTGCCGTTCAGGTTAGTCGGGTCGAACTGACTGATAATTGTGCCGCCAGTGCCATCGGGATGGGGATTAACCCAGGCTTCCAGCGTAAAGGCATTTTGAACAATGGCAGACTCACCCGGATTGGAACTGGCGAGGGTAACAGTATTAAAGGCTTGGGCAGACAGAGCAGTGCGGGCAGGAGACTGAGAGGCTGCTTCCGGTTGCGGATTGAATTCAAGACCAACGAAGGAACCGCTTGCATGGGTGAAGGAAGTAATGAATGTGAGACTTGTATCGACGAAGTTCCATTTCCATAACTTCACCAGCCCATCGGCACTGGCTGAAACGAGTATATTCTCATCAGGATGGTATGCCAAATGAGTAATTGCAGCAGAATGCCCCTGGAGTGAAATTGGGGAGGTACTGGTCCATGTTCTCTTTTGTCCGTCTATCACCCGCAGAAGCAGACCACCATCTTGCCCCGCAGAGACTAAAGCAACTGGAGATCCCGGATAGTAGGTGCGATTCCAAACATTGGGGAGAATCTGCACACAACTAACCGTATTGTGCTGGGCATCGAAACCTGGAACAGGCTGCCATTTCCAGTTACCACTCGTATTCAGAGAAGAGACTTTTATCGTGCCATCCTCGCTGGCAGATGCAAACAAGAAAGAACTGTTACTCTCCCCTGAAAGCCACACTTGATCGAAGCTAACGCTCTTAATCGCTGCGCTGTGGTTCGTCAGGGTTTCTTTTGCATCAAATCTGATTCCTCCGCCAGACTGATAGGTGAACTTGAATAGATCAATCGCCCCATTTTCATAGGCAATAACGATCCAAAGTCCGGCATAAAATACCAGTCTGAAACGGTCTGATGCCCGCAAACAATAGATCTTTGTGATATTAGAATTAAAAGTCTGCTCAATCTTTTTCAGCTCACTGAAAATCTGGTTTCGCTCTTGTTGGGTGGAAGGCGAAGCGGGTTGGGTTGGGTCATCAGGAAGCTGACGGAAGACAAGTCTGCTGCTGGGGCGATCGGAGCGCGTTGGATCTGCCGTGGCGATCGCCAGAATGCTCCCTTCAATAATCACTTCTGCATGAACGATAGGGGTTTCCAGATCAATTGCAGTGGGTGAGGTTATTCCAGAGATGTAAAGTTGGCTGGGATTGCCTGCAATCCAGAAGGGACGATCACCACCGTTCCAGATGGGAACTTGAAAACCAGGAAATGGTCCAAATCTAGAAAGCAACCCAAGAAACTGAATCGGGCTGCTACTTAATAGGGATCTGGATGAAACTTCTGCCCCTTTGCTATCCCAAAATTTGATACCACTTTGAGTTGCAGTAATTAAGGGTGTAGCTTGAATCGCCGTTGGTGTTGGTGTTGGTGTTGGTGTTGGTGTTGGTGTTGGTGTTGGTGTTGGTGTTGGTGTTGGTGTTGGTGCTGGTGTTGGTGTTGGTGTTGGTGTTAGAGGTTCAGGCGAGTTCGTCAGACTCAGATTGACTGGGCGGAGTTGCAGATCAACCAGAGAACTATTGAGCGTCAGCGAGTTAATCGGTGTCAACTTTGTCAGATTCCAGTCCCAGATCTTCACCACCCCGTCCACACTGACAGATATCACATTGAGCGAATCAGGACTATAGACAAGGCGATTAATGGCAGCAGGGTGTCCCTGGAGTGAGATCGGATCAGACTTCCACTTTCGATTTGCCCAGTCGATTTCCCATAGAAGAATAGAGCCGTCGCGTCCGGCAGTCATCAGCACAGGAGCTTTCCCAGAATAAAAACCTCCTCTGGCAAAATTGGGCAGCAGTTGAATACAGCTAACGCTATCGTGGTGGGCTTCCAGTCCTGGAAAGGATTGCCACTTCCACCCGGTACTGAGACTCATTACAGAAACTTTGATTGTGCCATCCTGACTGGCGGAGGCAAACACAAAGTAACTGTTTGAATCACCAGTATCAGATAAATAGACATAATCGAAGCTGACACTTTGAATTGGTGCGCTGTGTTTAACGACCGTCTCTTGCCTATCAAAGTTGATTCCGCCTCCGGACATATAGTAAAACCGGAATACTTCGATCGCTCCACTCTCAAAGGTGACAGCAATCCATAGCCCTGCATAAAATGAGAGTCTGGGGCGGTCTGATGTTTTGAACGAATAGATCGCTGTGATGTTCGAGTCAAAGGTTTGCTCAATCTTTCTCAATTCTGTATAAATCTGACTTTGTTCCTGCCGAACTGCTTCTGGAACAGGCTGGCTAGGGTTAGGGTCATCAGGAAGCTGACGGAACACCAGGCGGCTACTGGGGCGATCGGAGCGGGTTGGGTCAGCGGTAGCAATCACCAGAAATCCACCCTCAATAATCACCTCGGCATGAACTACCTGGGCATACAGATCGAGCGGTTTCGCCTCTTCTCCAGAAATGTAAAGCTGACTGCGATCGCCCGCGACCCAGAACAACCGGCCACCACCATGCCAGATTGGAACTTGAAAGCCAGGAAACGCCCCATACTGAGGGAGAAACCCAAACAGTTTGAAGGGGCTACTGCCCATCCTGAAGGTTTCCAGAGACCGAGCAGCCAAGCCATCAGCACGCCAGAAGCGAATGGTACCTGCCACATCAACACTTAACACTGCGACTTCCGCCAGTTCCCTGTTCTCAGCACTGACTATCGCATCAACATAGGCACTGACCCCATCAAACTCCAGACCTAAGGGTAACGGCGGATAGTTGAGTTGTTCTGCAGTAACCACATAGTTTTCCAGAAAGCGTTGCAACTTCGGTTGTCCAAAGCGTTTCTGTTTCAGATCCTTGATGATCGTATGAATTCTTACTCCCTGCTGGGAGGTCACCCCACCTGAACTATCTGCCTGACGAACGGCAGCATGGTGTAATGCCACGAGTTGCCAGTGAGAGTTAAATACCGGACAACCAGAGGACCCATAATCTGTATTAGCCCGGTATCTCAGGAAGTTTCTAAATAACCCATCATTAATCACTTTGTTGTCCGCTAGGACAACTTGCTTTTGTCGCCCTTTGGGATGCTGCACCAGATACACAGGTTCACCGAACTCTTCATCCGGTTCATAGCTCTGCTCATATTGCTTGAGCAACGCTTTAAATTGGTCAGCTTTAGAAGACTTCTCTTTCAAATACTCAAAGTCTTGATTCTCGCGCCCCTGGGGATGGCGAATGATAACAATAGAGCGGTTCTCTAATTTCTGCCCCGGCTCAATTAAATATCCATCATCCTTAAGATATTCTTTGAGTAAATTAATCAGATTAATATGATTTTCAACAATCTTCTTGAGCTCCTCTCCAGACAGATTTTTTTCTGAATCTTCTATTTTTTTCTGTAGCCAAATCAGCCCGGGTATAGCATCGACTTCATTTTCAATCATCTGAATCCAGCCGAATTCATATCCAGCCTGCTGCTTGAACGGCTCGGATTTTAACTGCACCAGGGTATAGTCCAGGCTACTGTTCGTGACAAAAAGTTCCTCTGGATCAAGGCGATAATCATCAGATTGCTGAGTGACCCCTGCTTCATCTTCAACATAGTTAAACTGGGCAATACACTGCTTAGCCAGGGTAGAAGATTGAATCACATGATGATTGGTCAGGATGTGATTTTCACCAACTAAAAATCCTGTACCAATGGGAACAGGATTCAGCTTGGCAAGCTGAGATACACTAATATTCGCCAGTGCACCTAAAAATACTTCCTTAAAGAAGGTGACCGCCAGATCATTTAAAGTCGCTTCTCTTAACTTATCTAATTTTTCCTTTTCTTCTTTGGTTTTAGAAGAATCTGATCCCTGCAAAGCCGCAACTAAACTATCGATGTCTGCTTGAAGAGATTGAATTTTTTCTGGAGATAACGCTGGAGTTAACGCCAAGTTATCAAAAATAATTTTCCTTCTAGGCTTATCTAAAATCTGCTGAGGAACGTTATTAAACACCACCCTCAGCACGTTATAAAGGCTGGCTACTGAAACATTCGACTTAAATGAATTAACCGTCTTAGATTGGTCACTGTTATCCCAATTCCATCTTTTTTGTGGTGGATCGCAATTCCAAATCTGTGTAATTAGATTATTTTTGATTGTTTGATCCGCCTCTGCCTTATAGC
Organism: Oscillatoriales cyanobacterium Centralia_MAG_596; assembly: GCA_021323955.1. Lineage (GTDB taxonomy): Bacteria > Cyanobacteriota > Cyanobacteriia > Leptolyngbyales > Leptolyngbyaceae > Stenomitos. The sequence goes on from JAJPKC010000239.1 coordinate 10,095, forward strand.
TGTCTGCTTGAGCATAATCTAGAATAAGCAGGGCTAAGATCAGCCTGGGCAGCAATGAAACTACAGTTGAGCGAAACAGAGACAGGTCGTTAATCCTTGCGGCGGCAGACTCTTGCAGAATTTTCTTAGCAATCTCTGCTGGCATGGAAAAGTTTTCCTGCAGCTTGGCTGTAGAGTCAAAACTCTGAATTGGGAAATCATCAGAGTTTTTGAGCGTACCAATAAAATTTTTAAACTCCGTCGAAGAAAAGTCCCGAGCAATCCGGCACACTGCATTAGCTTTGTGGCTCCCCCCCTGTAAGAAGGCAATGGATTGAAAATCTGCCTGGGTGTCTGCCAGAACTGCTGTGCGAACGACCGCAGGGCGCGATCGTCGCTTCTGCTCAACGAGCTCCAGAATCCTAGTCAGGTTCTCTTCAATGGGTGGTGCCCAGGAGTCTTCTGATTCACTCAGGTTAGAAGTACCCCATAAAAACCACCATCCTTGAGCAATCCATTGTTCCCAATGCTGAGGCATAGCGCCAATCCCCCTGATATCGCTACTGTTTCCGGGAACTTTATCCCTCAAATTGACCGAGCAAGAGTATCATGGCTAACTGAGACAACTTAATATTAAGTTGCAAAAGGCTTTTTGGCCGATATTTTGCTACGCTCAGATCTTAATTGAGAATAATCCTGAATTTAATAGGGTTTGTCAATTAATTTCTTCAAGCAAACAGGACAAGTTATATTCGATACTCAGTATGTTGACTAATTCAGATAAGATGTAGCGATCCTATTGGGATTGTGGGAAAGTTTTCTGCTTGGTAGATTCTTGCTCAGGGATAAAGTATCCATGACCTTGCTACAAAACACAGAACTCGTAGGGCTTCCACCGAAACAGCAACAGATCCAGGGGAAACGGTTTGAGCAGTCTTCCCTCAGCTCTAATTTGGAGAATGTAAACTTTGGTCAGCCAGCTTCAGTTCGTCTGGTAGCAGCTTTTATTCCTATTTTACTTGTTTTCTTTCTGGCGATGCCTGCTGGTTATATCGGCAGTTTAATGAGTGCCTGGATAGGGTTAGAAAAAGGCGGACTTCGCCTTGCAGGTATTTGTACTACATCCATCCTGGGCATCTGGATCGCAACGACCTTCTTCGCTAGTCTTGTTAGAAGTCTCCTGATCACATTTCTAGCTTTTGTTTGCGTTTTTTTAGGGTTACAAATTGGCTTGGTTAATCTTGTTCCGCCTCATTGGGTTAATCAAGCTCTCATCAATAATCAGTATCCGCTTCAGATAACAGTTAGCACTGGATTTGGATTAGCCTTCACCCTATTATCCTTCTTAGTCAATCGATTTGCGATCGCGATTACAAACATCCTCTTTATCAATATCAATGCTCGATTAGCAGTTCTCATCGGGTTGGGTGCTGTGCTGATTGGAGCGCAGATCGGTGGCGGAGATGTTTTTAATCGCATTGCTGAAGATCAATTGTTGAAGTCAGCTGTCAAGGATCTGAGTCAAGCTCAGGCACAAACACTTCCAGGTTTGATGACAGTAGCAGGCATAACCTACGGTTTGCTTGTCTGGGTAGGAGCTTGGTGGACAAATAAACGGCGCAATGTACCCTGGGAACATCCAGATGTGTTTCGCAATTTGGCATTAGTTCTGGGTTCCTGGCGGGGCACCTCCTTTCACCAATTAGATTTAAGTGGCGTCAGCTTCCGGGGGGCGTATCTGGCAAACTCTGACCTGCGCGCACGGAAGCTCTACCGCACCTGTTTTCAATCGGCAAAAGGGTTGGAGCGGGCAAGGGTAGACAACCGCTATCTGGATCTGGAAGTTCCTAAGGTGCAATATCTCCTGACCCACACCAGTTCGCCAGAACTGGACTTTTCTCGCCTCTGCCTGCGGGGGGCATACTTGCAGGCAACCAATCTGCGCTACATGAACTTTAGTGATACAGACTTAAGTGGGGCAGACCTGCGGGATGCGGATCTGCGAGATGTGATTTTCGCCCACAGCCAGGTGTATGAGGTGGATTTCACCAATGCTAATCTGACAGGGATTTGCATTCAGGACTGGAGTGTGAATGATCAGACCTGCTTCTCCAACGTGGTGTGTGATTATATCTACCGGGAATTAGATGAGAAAGGCAAACCCACAGATCGCTACCCCGCCGATCGCAACTTTGAACCGCAGGAGTTTGAATCCCTGTATCAGGAACTGGGCAACGTTGCTGAGTTGATTTTCAAAGAAGGGGTGAACTGGCGTGCCTTCAGCTTCAGTTTGCAAAAGCTAGATCTGGAAGATAATGGCTTGGGGTTGGAACTCAAGGGGTTTGAACGCCGGGGCGATCGCTGGGTGGTGCGTGTCACCCACAATCAACATGTTCCAAAACAGGAAGTGGAACGTCGTTTAACCGATATGTATGAGGAGATGAAAGGACTCCTGGCTGCGAAAGAGCAACAAATTAACAAACTGCTAGGCATCGCCTCCGACCAGGCAGAAGCTATTAAAGAAATCAGCAAGAAACCCTTTGGCAATAGCTTTTTCATCGTCGGCAGTTCCATCACCAACCTCACTGGCTCCGGCAATATTGAGTACACCGAAGCCGCAAGTCAGGTCAAGCAAATCATTAACCACGGCAGCGATCGCAGGCAGGTTGCCTCGATCGTCCGCCAGTTTGTGCAACAACTGAAGCAGCAGGATGTTGCAACCACAGGGGCCGCTCAACTGGAGTTGATTCAACACTTGCTTGTAGCGGAAGCGGGGAATGATCCAGAGTTTCGTGGATACCTGCTCAAAGAAAGTCAGCAGATTCTTCAGACGATGGCAGGTACACCTCTGACCAATGTAATTCAAGGTGCGATCGCCCAACTAAACATCGCACCCCCTTGATGCACGGAGATTAAGAAGCCAGAAAGTCAGCGCAATCTCGTCCACCTGAAGAAACACTTGATTGCTTTGGCAGCAATTGGCTCAACGGTAGCAACTCCAATCGTAAACATGACTGACTTTGCCAGCAAAGAACCAGTGGTCTTGACAGACCACGCTGGAGCAGCACAGCTTAAGCTGTTGTGCATTTAGGAGCATCGCTTTTTGCCTGCCAATCGAGGATGGGGTCGCCGCCTTTGGACGCGAAATCGAGACTCTTTTGCCCTAGATCAAGCTCCTCTTTGATACCTGCATAGGTTGAATCATCCATAACGAGTTGAGTGGCAGAAACCGCGACGGGTGCGACTAAGCTCAAGGTTTTGAACAGAATTTTGAGAAATGGTGTCGCTTTTGCCAGCCATTCGCGGGAGAGCGTCAACTCAATACCCCCTTGCTTGCTGCCTGGTTCATTCAAAGCCGTTAAAGGTTTAGCCGAATGCTCGCACCAGAGCGTGAGTTGAAACTTTTCGTTCATCCATTTGGCTCGATCGCAAAAGCTTGGATCAAGCGGCTTAAAGCTAAACAGACGTGAACTATCTTTTGCTTCATTGGTAAGCACTTGCATCAGGTAGGCAAACTGCCAATCGAGCAGTGTTACGATGATGAGCTGCGCTTACTGAGATATCGAACGACGGCCTCTGTACCTCGTTTGTATGCAGCAGCCAGATCAGGGTCAAGGGGATTATTATCGAGTTCAAGCTTATTTAATTGAACACACTCCCCTAAAGACGCAGGCAAATTCGTTAAATTGTTGAACTTCAACTCAAGCCTTTGAAGATTTGTTAGTTCGCCAATCCAATCAGGCAGAAATCCTAACTGACATCGATAAGCAAATAACCTTCTGAGTTGCTTCAATTGTCTAATACATGTTGGAAACTCTAGGAGAGGATTGCCGCCAATTTCATAGCCTAAACCTAATTCTTGCAAATAGGTAAGAGTCGAGAGCGATTCTGGCAACGCTGTGAGTTGATTATGGGTAAGATTCAGACTGTGCAGCCAAGTAAGGGAACCAATCATCTCAGGCAACGCGGCCAGTTGGTTGGCAGCAAGGTCAAGCTCTTGCAATTGAGTGAGAGAGGCGATCGCCTCAGGAAACAGCGTAAATTTGTTTTTGGAGAGGTCAAGCCAGTACAACTGAGTGAGGGTGCTAACTGCCTCTGGCAACGCTGTCAATTGGTTGGCAGCAAGGTCAAGCTCTTGCAACTGGCTGAGGGACACGATCGCCTCAGGAAACTCTGTCAATTCGTTACTAGAGAGGTAAAGCGTTTGCAACTGGGTGAGGGACGCGATCATCTCTGGCACTTCCGTCAATCCTATGCCACTGAGGTCGAGTTCTGTCGCTCCTTGTTGACGGGTTGCTTCAATCCGCCGTTCTGCTTTCTGATAGGCTTCGTCTTGCGCCATAGTCTCTTGCTCAGGCTTTTTGCTGCCTCAGTTATAGCCTTATTGCCCGGCAATTCGGGTCAAGGCATAGAATAAAGGCAGAATGGCTGAACCACCTGCTAATCTGGGAGGCTAAAGCATGCTCACGCTCAACATTCAACTTCCTGAAGATACGCTCGTTGAATTTTGCCAACGCTGGAAGGTAAGTGAGCTTGCCCTGTTTGGTTCTGTTCTCCGCGACGACTTCCGACCCGACAGCGATATTGATCTCCTCGTTACCTTTGCTCCAGAGGCAAAACGCGGGTTACTGGCGCTAGCAAAAATGAAGTATGAACTGGAAGACCTGCTTGGCCGCGAAGTAGACCTGGTAAGCAAACCTGCCATTGAGATGAGCCATAACTGGATTCGTCGCAACGAAATTCTCGGGACGGCTCAGGTGATTTATGTCGCGTGATAACGCCTCCTTACTAGACATTGCCGAAGCTGCCCAGCTTATCCTGGAATTTGCTCAGGGATTAGACAAGACGGAATTGGCAGCAAATTTGGAAAAGCAATCCGCTGTTCTCTACCAAATCGTCATTATTGGAGAAGCTGTCAAGCGCCTCTCTACCGACTTTCGCAATCAGCATCCGCACATCCCATGGCGGGAAATTGCCGGGATGCGAGATATTCTTACCCACCAATACGATCGTGTTGAAGTTGATGAGATTTGGGGCGTCATTCAAGACGACATTCCTCAATTGCTGTCTATGATTGAGCCTTTGCTACCCGTTCAAGAACCCTAATTGTTTTGCAAGTATCCTTTCACAAATTTCAGCAACCCTCTGGAGATTGCTCACAAGCACCAATGCTGACCCAACTGCTAGATCCATCAGCCCAGTGCTCTTTTTTCCAGATGGGCGCGTTGTGTTTCAGGGTGTCGATCGCGTACTGACACGCCTGGAACGCTTCCGCCCGATGGGGACACCCTACCGCCACTAGCACGCTGATTTCGCCAATCTCAAGCCGCCCTGTGCGGTGGTGAATCACCACGCGATTGGCATCAGCCCAGCGCTGGCGAATTTCGTGGGCAATTTGGCGAAAGATGTGCAATACCATTGGCTCGTATGCCTGATACTCCAGCGCGACTACTGCCTTGCCGTCGGTCTGATGTCTGACAGTGCCACTCATCACCACAATTGCACCATTAGCATTGTCTTCTGCCAGCGCATAGACTTCTGCCAGTGACAGGGGGGCAAACGTGATGACCAAGCTATCTTGATCATGTTTTGGCGTTGACAGTAAGGGCGATCCGACTTGCATACAGGCCTGCTGGTAAAGACTAGTTTCTCACTGTCGCCGCAACGTCATTGTGTCGTCAAAGCAAGCAGTCATCATTCATTTCAGTTTAGCGTTTTGGCATCAGTCAGTAATTTGAGTCCTGCACTATCGACAGCTGCACATCTGAGTGTGGGAGCAATCAATGTCACTACACAGTGCCGTCCTTTGGCCAATGGTGCGCTGTAAGCATTTATCAATCGGGTAAGTTAAATTGGTTACGGGCTAAAGTGTGTGTGAAGTAAAGAGGAATGAACGGTCATGCAACTGTATGACTTGAAGGACACCATGCCAACGCACAATGACTGGTTATGCCGAGATTTCCAGCCTTACGAATGTTCAATTGATATTCCTTCGCGACTGTTGGGCGGACTGATTACTGTGTATCTATCCTGTTGATCTTGATCGTTATCTTCGTCCTACTACACATGACATAGCGTTTGGGTGCAATCGCTAACAATGCGTCTGAGTAAACAATTGACCCGATCAATTAACAGCAATGCTAAACCCATCTCTGTGTGTTAACACACCGTTAACCTCTTTCTGGACAAAGCTCTCATGGCAATTGTTCAACTGGCTCATTACCCCCTCTCTGGTACTGCCGCCGCTGATCATTTTAATCGTGCTGCCCTGGGCTTTTCGGCGGTGGCGCTGGCGGCGGCAAATTAGTGGGCTGGGGGCTGCCCTGTTGGTGATGTATCTCCTGACGCTATCGCCAACCATGATGAAAATTAGCGGTCGAGCACTTGTTAGCGTTTTGCCCTCAGACTCCGGTGTACCCGCCGATGCGATCGTGGTTCTTGGCCGTGGGGCTGATTTAAGACCACAGAGAGTGAATAGTTCGGAGCAATTGTGGAAAGAGCACCGTGCACCGCTGATTTTTGCGAGTGGCTGGGGAGATGCTGAAGAAATTGCCAGTATGTTGCAGCAACAGGGCATTCCTGACACTGCGATCGACGGCGAACCCTGCTCCCGAACGACAGAAGAAAACGCGCGGTTTACAGCGGCAATCTTACAACCCCGCAATGTGCACCGTATTTTGCTGGTGACTGACCCACCACATATGCTGCGATCGCTGCTGACCTTTCGCAGTCTCGGCTTTGCGGTAATTCCCCATCCCAACCCACTGCCTGATCGGCTCAATTTTCGGAAAAAGGCTTACTTAGTCTTTCGTGAGTATCTGGGCATTGTTGGTTACGGCCTGCGGGGACGCTTTCTCCCACGAGAGCCATCCGCCGCGGACATCAGCCCAACGGCTACGGAACCATCGATCAAGACGGTTTTTACCGGGCCTTCTGAGTCGCCCAAGCCTGAGTTGCCATCAGTCAACCGTATGACTTAGTACAACGTGTCGTTAATCGGGGGCGGAAATCAAACGTCATTGGTCATAAAGCCCTACGGGCAGACCAGAAAGGTCATTGATGGGGAAAGCTCTAAGCATGAGCCTGAGGCATGGGCGTTCAACTCCAAACCCTTTTATGGTGACGTGTACTTAGTTAGATACATGATTAGTTAGCTGCTGAACTGACTGGATGGTGATGGCACATAGCATTGCGTTAACCCACTACCGCAACGTTGGGTGCGGATTTGTCCTGATGGCACAGCAGGGACGTTGAATTGTTTTGTGCATCGATCGCCCACGTCCACGGAGCTAGAAGAATCAGTAGACGCTTACTTTTTCCAGGGCGATTTGGTGCCCATTTCCGTTTTCGCTGACCAAACCAGATAGAGGATGAATAAGGCCATCGTCCCGAAAAACAGCACCAGGTCATTGTCCATTGAGACTTTACAGTAGCGGTGGGTAATTTTCATACTAGCCACAAAGTTCATCAAACCGAGCAAACTAAAATGAATTGAGCCATCCCATCCTTCGCCATTGGCGACTATTCGGTTACGCACCTTTCGTTTTCATTGACAACACCAATGCTAGATCTTGATTCCTGCCCCTGGTCACATAGCAGATGGGTAAATCTTACCTGGGCGCTCACCTCCAGGTTGACTCAATCGCTCTCTCCGTCTGTGCGGATCACGTTGATCTCGCTACTCGTGTTGGGTGCGGTGTGTTTGTTCTGGATCGGCCAGAAACCCAGCGTGCAAAAGCAAGTGCAAGTCTGGCTACGGCATTTCCGCTGGAATCGGCGACGGACAAAGGCGCTCGTCGTGGTGACAGTGCTTTGCTTACTAGTGACTTCGCCCCCAGGCATTTTGCTGCTCACGCAGGCATTGACGAGTCAGGTGCCAGCGGATTCAGGAGCCAAAGCCGATGCCATTGTCGTTTTAGGCCGTGGGTGGCGCTTCATGGGCGATCGCATTGATGTTGCTGCGACTCTCTGGCAGGAAAAACGAGCACCACAAATTTTTGTCAGTGGTGCGGGTGATGCGAAGTGGATTGTGCGTCAGCTCGTCGAAAAAGGCGTGCCACGTACGGCCATTCGTGGTGAAAATTGCTCCAAGACGACCGCCGAGAATGCCCAGTATACGGCTGACTTGCTCAAACCCAAAAGCGTAAAGCAAATTATTTTGGTGACCGATGCTCCGCACATGGTGCGATCGCGCCTCACATTCCAGGCGGTTGGGTTTGAGGTCATCCCCCATACCAACGCACTGCCCGATAACTTAGGCTACCGCGAAAACGCTGCCATTATTTTTAGAGAGTACGCCGGGATGCTGAACTACGTCATTACTGGTCGGTTCAATGACCGCGATCCCACAGCGACTAAGAACATCCAATCTACAACGATCAGCAGCTAACGTCGGGCTGTGCGCCTGACGCTTTATTCACTCGAATGCGGTAGTGTGGCAAACGTTCTGCCGAAAGCCAACAGCCAGTGTGAGGAATGGCCTTCATCCCCAACCTGGCTGATTGACTGACGCGATCGCGCCCCTTAAACTGCTTCTGACGTCGCGGTTGCAGTGGGCTGAACCTGTGGTTGGAACTGGAACAGGGAGTAAACCACATCGCGACGGATTTCCGTCATCATCTCCAGAAAGAGTTCGTAGCCTTCGCTCTTATACTCAATCAGCGGGTCTTTCTGCCCATAACCGCGTAGTCCAACCGATTCACGCAAGGCATCCATTTGCTGCAGGTGTTCGCGCCAGAGCGTGTCAATGCGCTGGAGAATAAAGAAGCGTTCAGCCTGACGCATCAGTCCCGGTTGAATTTGATCAATCTGCGCTTCTTTAAGGTCGTAGGCAATTCGGACTTGCTCGTGCAGGAAGGTTTTAATTTCCCCGATCGTCATATCAGCCAGATGACCAGGCTCCATGTCAGCCAGCAGATAGACAAATTCCTGCACTTTGCTGACCAGACTCTTGAGATCCCATTCTTCAGGGGGGAGATCGGGGTTTACTTTTGCTTCCACAATGTCGTCCATTGTGCGTTCGGCATATTTCACAACCTGTTCTTTCAGGTCTTGCCCCTCCAGTACACGGCGACGTTCGGCATAGATCGCACGCCGCTGGTTGTTCATCACTTCGTCATACTCAAAGACCTGTTTCCGGATGTCGTAGTAGTAGGTTTCTACTTTCTTCTGGGCGCTTTCCAGCGATCGCGTCAGCATTCCCGATTCGATCGGCATATCTTCTTCAACACGGAAGGCGTTCATCAAACCGGCCACGCGATCGCCGCCAAAGATACGCAGCAGATTGTCTTGCAGACTGAGGAAAAACTTGGTGGAACCGGGGTCACCCTGCCGTCCGGCCCGTCCGCGCAACTGGTTATCAATCCGACGCGACTCGTGACGTTCTGTGCCGATAACATGCAAACCGCCCAGCTGAACGACCTCATCATGTTCACGACTGGTAAAGGTTTCGTACTCATGGCGAATCAGATTATAGACTTCGCGCAGCTTTTCAATTACCGGATCTTCAGTTGGGGCTTTTTCGGAAGCGACCGCAACCCGGTCTTCGGCATCAAGCTCGGGCAGCGATCGCTCGCCATATTGCTGCACGGCGAAATCAACGGCGGTCTTCAGCAACTTTTCCGACTCGCGCGATAGCTGGGTCGGATAAATCTGCGGCGACGCTTTCCAGGTTTTCACCTTTTTGCCAGGGATAAAGCCCTGGCCGCCGCCGCGACCGCTGCTGATTGCTGGCATATCGGTCACGCCAAACGAATCTTCGTCCTCGGGCTGAACGATCCGGGGCATGAAGTATTCCCGAAGCTTGAGACGTGCCATGTAGTCTGCGTTACCGCCCAGGATGATGTCTGTCCCCCGACCGGCCATGTTGGTGGCAATGGTGACAGCACCCTTACGGCCTGCTTGTGCGATGATCTCTGACTCCCGCTCTACGTTTTCGGGTTTAGCGTTGAGCAGATTGAAGGGAATGCTGCGTTCCTGCAAAAGGCGGGCGAGGAGTTCTGATTTTTCCACACTCGTGGTGCCAACGAGAACCGGACGGCCAATTTCGTGCATCTGCGCGCATTCTTCCGCGATCGCGTTCCACTTGGCGTCCTCTGTCTTGTACACCACATCGGACAGATCCCGACGTCCAGTGGGGCGGTTTGTTGGCACGGTCGCCACTTCCAGATTGTAAATCTTGCCAAATTCCGCTTCTTCGGTTTTGGCGGTTCCCGTCATACCCGCCAGCTTGGGGTAGAGCAGGAAGAAGTTTTGATAGGTAATGGTGGCGAGGGTTTGCGTTTCGGGCTGAATTTCAACCCGTTCTTTTGCTTCGATCGCCTGGTGCAGTCCATCACTCCAGCGCCGTCCCGGCATGACCCGTCCAGTAAACTCGTCCACAATTACGATCTCATCGTTGCGGACGATATAGTTCACATCGTTGATGAAAAGCTCTTTGGCCTTGATGGCGTTGAAGATGTAGTGCGCCCAGGGGTCTTGCGGGTCAAACAGGTCGGTCACGCCGAGGAGCTGTTCTGCTTCAATAAACCCTTCGTCGGCAAGGATTACGTTACGCTGCTTTTCGTCCACCTCGTAGTGACCGTTGGGGTCTTCCTCATCGGCTTTACGGGTCAGCGCCGCCGCAACCTCCGCCGCGCGGATATATTTTTCGCTGGGGCGCTCAACCTGACCGGAGATGATCAGCGGTGTACGGGCTTCGTCAATCAGCACAGAATCGACTTCGTCAATAATGCAATAGTTGAACGGGCGCTGCACCACATCAACGATCGACGTAGCCATGTTGTCACGCAGGTAGTCGAACCCAAGCTCACTGTTGGTGGCATAGGTAATGTCGCAGGCGTAATTGTGCTGGCGATCGCTCGGCGTCATGCTTTGCTGGATCAGCCCAACGGTCAACCCTAAAAATCGGTGTACTTGACCCATCCACTCCGCGTCACGACGGGCCAGATAGTCGTTGACCGTAACGATGTGAACGCCCTTACCCGTAATGGCATTGAGGTAGGCTGGCAGTGTGGACACCAGCGTCTTACCTTCACCTGTCTTCATCTCAGCCAGATGGCCTTTGACGCGCCCGCCCTCGTTATCGTGCAGAAGAATGCCACCGAGTACCTGGACATCAAAGTGACGCATTCCCAGGACGCGTCGCGCGGCCTCTCTGACGACAGCGAAGGCTTCGGGTAGAATGTCGTCCAGGGTTTCGCCCTTTTCAATGCGCTGCCTGAACTCCCCTGTCTTTCCGCGCAGGTCTTGGTCACTCAGTCCTTGAACGTCGGCTTCCAGTAGCGCTACTTCCGTGACGATCGGCTGATATTTTTTGAGTTTGCGTGCGTTGGGATCACCCAGCAGAGTCTTAAGCATGGCAGGAAGATATACGATTCCTAATCTCGAAAATAGTAATAGTCTCAGACAGCGTCGGCTCAGGGGGCTTCAAGTCACCTCAGCGCAGCGCACCGACATCGATGCTGAAGCAGCATCCGGAGTACCTTCATCCTATCACCGCAAAGAGAAGTGAGCAGGGATCGGGATAACGATCGCGAGGCGCGATAGCAGACGCAGAAACGGCTATCCGTTTAGAGTGTGGACTGGCCGATTGCCGCTACTCCTCACTCTTGTTCACCAGTGGTTACGGCGCATTTTGCCATTCAGCTGTGAGGCTACGAAAATTATACTTATCGGCTCCGGGATGACAGGAAATGCAGCTCGATAACCCCACGCGGGTTGGCAGCTTCACTTTGGGATGGAGTGCTTTAAAGTAGCGCGATTGATAAATGCGGTAGGGAATGTCTTCGTCAGCACCTTGGGGACGGGAAAAAGCCCGGACATACTGCCAGACAATCTGCAGGTTAGGGTCAACTAACGGCTGTAGCTGTGCCCCGTAGTGTTGCGAGTCTTGCAGAAGCTGTCGCCAAGTTTCGGTGGGCATGATTTCGGGGGGTAACCCGACATGACATGTCGCGCAGGTTGCCAGATAGAGATCTTCGCCCAGCTTGAGTCCCTTAGGCACAACATCAACGGTTCCGATTGTGGCGGGTGGAGCCGCTGGGGCTGTTGCCGATGGGGTAGAAGGCTGTGTCGTCGTGCCTGATACGGGTGTGGCGTTTGATCGCGGTTCCGTTGCCTGCGCCAATCCCCAGCCCAGACAGAGGCTCCAGAGCAATAGCAGCAGCAGCAAAACAACGACCGATCGCCCTCGCTTTGGTGCCCGCTGGGGGTAACGTTTTGCGAGTGGAACCAGAGAATGGTGGGAACGGTATCTAAACGAATGCGGCATGAGACGGCAACGAGTTTGGCGGTATGCGATACAGCGGCATTAAGCGACGCGACTAAATTGACTTACAAATTCGTTTCACCGAATAATAAAGGGCGTTCGAAGCGATGAGGCATGGCTGCTTTGTGTATTCTAGCTGCCAGAAGGCCCGCTTTCATGATGAGAGAATGAGAAAACGCACAAGGTGTTCCCTCGGGGAGGAGGAGTTTACATTTTGTAAAGTTAGATTATGTTGAAGATACAACCTTTTTACACGCAATATTCAGGATGGATTGTCGTCATATTCGGTTTTGTGATCAGAAGCGCGTTGATTTGATGCAGCTTCGAGCGCTGTTCCAAGTGGCTGCGTTTTGGGCCAAAGATCGACGGGTCGAGGATCTGGCCGTAGCGATCGCCAACAGTGACCCTGTGATAACGGCGTGGGATCATGATTTGATGATTGGCTTCGCCAGAGCAACCTCTGATGGGGTCTACCGCGCCACAATCTGGGATGTCGTCATTCATCCTGACTATCAGGGCGCTGGTCTGGGGCGGAAACTGGTGCAGACGGTCTTAAGTCATCCCAAGATGAATCGCGTTGAGCGCGTTTACCTGATGACCACGCACCAGCAGTCGTTTTATGAGCGTATTGGCTTTGAGTGCAACACGAGCACGACGATGGTGCTGCACAATCAGCCGATCGACTGTCCGCCGACACGCCTCACGCCAGAAGCGTCGTTAGAAATCAGTCAGTAGCGATGGTGCGGATAGCAAGCAGACAATTGCCTGCTACTCGAGCGGTAAAGCATCTTTATCGCTGGGTAAACAGCCGTCTTGCAGGAATGCCAGAATTGCTGCATTAACAACGTCGGGTTGGCCACCGGCGGCATAGTGCCCGCAGTTCGGGATGATTCGAAGTGTTGCGTTAGGGAGGCGATCGCGCAGCCGTTCACCATCACCCACGGGAAACCATCGATCCTGGTCGGCCCACAGGATCAAGGTAGGTTGGGTCACGCTTGCTAGCCGATCCTGCACAGCGCGAATGAGATTTGGCTGCCCCTGTTCCAGTAGACGAATTTCGTGGGCGCTGAGCTGAAATTCTTCGGCCAGCTTGGTGATCGTACCGGGAAACTCAATTTGAGGATAGGTGCTCCAGTAGACATCATCAGTGCTGACGTGGGCCGGGTCGGCAATCACCTCTTCGCGCAGCACGTAAACTAACTGGCGAATGAGCTGGTCGAGCAGCTTTGCCAATCGCAGGTGATCCACGATCCGAACCAGTTCCAGTGGGACATCGGCCAGCAACCGCATACCCCAGTTTGGTAATTGCCTGGGAAAGATTGGCACGTTCATCACAATCAGGCGATCGCACAGGTCTGGATCGGTCTGGATGGCTGCCAGCGCCACCAGCGCGCCAAGCGATTCGGCCACAATGATCGCGGGTTCAGGACACAGCGCCCGAATGACACGCCTTAATTCCACAACTTTGTGGTCAGGACGGTCTGGCGCGAGTGGCTTTTCCGAGAAGCCACTCCCCTTCGCATCAAAACAAATGACGCGAAAATATCGTGCAAGGGCATCAATGTTGGCGTGCCAGCAGTAGCTCCAGCTCGCGACCCCGTGAACGAGTACGAGCGGCCTACCGACCCCTTTTTCGCCATAGGCAATGGCGACACTGCAACCGTTGGCATCCTGAATGGTGAGCATCTGCCGACCGTTGGGAAAGGTTGATTGCCACCAGTCCTGCATGGCTGATCCTTTGATGAACCTTTTGGTGAATTGGAACCATGGGTGATGCCTAAAAAAGGAATGCCTGTAGAGTCCGGTGTTGCCCTGGTCCCAGGCAGCAGACCGTTCAGTTTGGTTAAATCTGACCCCACTGTCCTTAGATTTAGGATAATGGCAACGGTTGGTATGCATTAATATTGTGCGTTCAGCCTCTGTAACTGGCACACCGTCAGTACTTATGATTTATGCAAAAACTGCTCGTCACGGGAGCCAGCGGTTTTCTCGGTTGGCACCTTTGTCAGATGGCGGCATCGCATTGGGAGACGTATGGAACCTACTGGACACAGGCGATCGCGATCCCCAATACAACAACTCTCCGCACTGATCTCACAGATTTTGCCGCCCTGAAACAGCTCTTTCAGACCGTTCAGCCCGATGCCGTCCTTCATCTGGCGGCCCAATCGAGTCCTAATGCCTGCCAGAACCAACCGGATGCGTCCCAGTTGTTGAATGTGACTGTGGCCGCCAATATCGCGGGTCTGTGTGCCGATCGCACGATTTCCTGCGCTTTCGCCTCTAGCGAAATGGTCTTCGATGGACGGCACCCGCCCTATAAAGAAACCGATCCCATTTCACCAATTAATCGGTACGGAGAGCAAAAAGCGCGCGCCGAGGTCGAAATGCTCGATCGCTATCCCACAACGGCTATCTGCCGTCTGCCGCTAATGTTTGGGGCGGTGCCACCCACCGCCAGTAGTTTTATCCAGCCTTTCATCAAGGCGTTGAGAACGGGACAGCCACTTAACCTCTTTGTCGATGAGTTTCGGACGCCCGTGAGCGGCACGACCGCAGCCCAGGGACTCCTGCTCGCACTCCAGCACGTACAGGGACGCATTCATCTCGGCGGCAAAGAGCGCATCTCGCGCTATGAGTTTGGGTTGCTGATGGCCGATGTGCTGGCGTTGCCCACAGCCAGTATTACTGCCTGCCGTCAGCAAGATGTCCCAATGGCCGCAAACCGCCCTCCCGACCTCACCTTAGACAGTTCTAAAGCCTTTGCACTAGGCTACGCGCCGCCCTCTCTACGCGCAGAACTAGCAGCCTTGCGAGGGAAAGTTTGATGAGAAGGAGTCAGACGTCATCAGGTAAAGAGTGACCAGCTATTCATCTTCAATCCCTAGTCAAGCCATAGTCCAGTCAAACCACAGTCCAGTCAAACCACAGTCCAGTCAAACCACAGTCCAGTCAAACCACAGTCCAGTCAAACCATCGTCC
>JAJPKC010000488.1 GCA_021323955.1 Oscillatoriales cyanobacterium Centralia_MAG_596
GATGCTCACAGCGGCAGGTTTATGGAACTTCTACTTAATGGCTGCTTGAGAATCGCTCGGATGGAAAGCAACATTGCCTCTCTCAACTTTTATTTCCCGACAACTCTCTTGTCTTGCCACTCCGATGAGACATTTTCGGCAGAGGGTGCTTCCTTGTGAGTCATCATCATGGTGATTTTGCCACCCAAACATTGCTCATAGAACTTGAATGCGGCTTCGCAGTTGCCGTCGAACATGAGATAGGAATTGATTTTCATGGCTACTTCCTGGGTTCATTCAGTGAATTTCGTTATGGGTTAAGGGTGAAGACTGTTTGAGCGTTAGACGGATTAAAGGGCACCGAAATGTGCTCATGTAGAATTTGCCAGGTGCCCTGCTGCTTCTGACACACAGCAGTGGCACGCATCCACATCTGCATGGCGGGATGGTCTTGTTCACCCGTAAAGTGAAATAGCCAGTGGGCAGTCGCGATTTTGTCATTAGCGGTAATGGTCAGGTCGCGTGTTTCCATCTCAAATGAGTCTGGGAAGAAAGGCAAACAGTCTTCCCACAACTGGCGGACGGCTTCTTTGCCTTGGGTCTGAAATGGTGGTTTGACATCAAAGATTACAATCTCATTGGCGTAGCGAGACATGATTTGCTCCACATCTTTGGTGCAAATTGCCCGTTGTTGAGCCGCAACCAACTGGCGAATTTCAGCTTCCTGGGTTGAGATTGTGTTGGCAGTGGTCATGACAATTTCTCCTTTGGATGAATCGTTTGGTTGTGAATTGCAATACCAACATTGAAGGGGCGTAGCATTCGGTAGAAAGTTCTTGCGATCGCTCCAGGGACTTTGCCGAATGCCACGCCCGTACAGTCCCTTTCGTGTTCGATTCTGTGTTGTGATGGCTGGTCAGTCGCAGATGCCGTTACGCTTGCTGCCGCGTTTCCACCTGGGCACGAATGCGGTCTTCCTGCTCCCTTAATTCGGGTGTCAGGGCTTCACCAAAATCCTCTGCCTCGAATACGGGACGAATCTCAATCTCGGAGTCTCCGGGCATTGGGTTGGGGCATCGCTTCACCCAGGCGATCGCCTCTTCCATCGAGTCCACCTGCCACAGCCAGTACCCTGCAACTAACTCCTGCGGTGGAGTGAAGGGTCCCTTGATGACGGTGCGGTCGGTTCCTGAAAAGTGAACTCGCACCCCTTTTGAGCTAGGATGAAACCCATCAGCGGCGAGCAAGATACCTGCCCTGGCTAGTTCTTCGTTGAACTGACCCATTTCATTCATCAGCTCTATGCTCGGCATGACTCCAGTTTCAGAGTCCTGGGTTGCTTTGACGAAGACCATAACTTTCATGGTGAAATCTCCTGTTGAGTGATTTTGAGTTGAATTGCTAGCTGTCGGTCATGATTATGCTGGTAGTCCCGCAACTTCAAGCACAGGACGAATTTCGACTGTGCCAACTTTTGCACCTGGGATGCGGGTGGCGATCGCAATGGCTTCGTCCAAATCCTGAGCATTGATCAGAAAGAAACCACCCAATTGCTCACGAGTCTCGGCAAAGGGGCCATCGGTCACAAGCGATTTGCCCTCACGGACTTGGACACTGGTAGCTGTTGCAACAGGATGGAGGGGAGCAGATGCCACAAATTTTCCCTTTGTATGAAGATCCTGGGCGACTTGAGCTGATTCCACGTAGCAATGCTCCCGCTCGGTGTCACTCATGGCGTTTTCGTCCATATAGATCAGCAGCAAATATTTCATTGGGTTGCCTCCTTTGTGATTCAGTCGAATGGGAATTGCTCAAATCGACACCTGACTGCAAAAAACTTGTCTAGTACAATTGAACTTTATCCTCCTTTATCAATCATTCGAATGGCGATCGCTCAAATCGACACCTTGTCCAAAATTCTTTGTGTCTTTTTGTGAAAAGTATGGCTTCAATCCCAAAAACAGATGTGGCTCAAGCAATTGCTGCCCTTTATCGAACGGAATGGGGGCGCATTGTCGCTATTCTGATTCGGTTGGTCGGAGATTTTGATGTTGCTGAAGAAGCTGCACAAGAAGCGTTTGCAGCGGCAGTAAATCAGTGGGAAGCCAGTGGGGTTCCCGATCTTCCTCGTGCCTGGATTATTCGAACTGCCCGATACAAAGCCATCGATCGCCTCCGACGACGCACCCGACTGACCGAAAAACTGGAGTGGTATGCAGCATCGGGGTTGATTCCATCAAGCGAAGAACCAACCTATGACAGTGATGAAGTTCCCGACGATCGCCTGCGATTAATCTTTATCTGCTGCCATCCTGCACTGGCGATCGAAACCCAGGTCGCGTTGACCCTACGAATGTTGGGAGGCCTGGAAACCGACGAAATTGCCCGTGCCTTTCTCGTACCAACCGCAACAATGGCGCAAAGACTGGTTCGAGCTAAGCGCAAAATTAGAGATGCAGGCATTCCCTATAAAGTACCAGAAACAACCGAACTCTCTCCCCGGATAGAAGCAGTCCTGACAGTCATCTATCTCATTTTTAATGAAGGTTATGCCGCAACTAAAGGGGATTCGATTATGCGGGCTGACCTGTGCACAGAAGCGATTCGCTTAGGACAACTGGTGCGGCAATTACTGTCACCCCACCCCCCGTCTGAAGTCACCGCACTGGTAGCACTGATGTTGCTGCACGACTCACGGAGCGACGCTCGTCTGAATGAAGCAGGCGATCTGATTCTGTTGGAAGACCAGGATCGAACCCGTTGGAATCATCCACAAATTGCTGAGGCATTGCCACTTGTCGAAGAATCATTGCGTGGCGGAACGGGCGTGTATACTCTACAAGCTGCGATCGCAGCCCTCCATTGTCAGGCTACCCGCGCCGAAGAAACCGACTGGGCACAGATTGTACGGCTCTATGAGGTGTTAGAACGCTTGCAGCCGTCACCCATTGTAACTTTGAATCGAGCAGTGGCGATCGCAATGGCAGATAGTCCTCAAGCCGCATTTGGACTAATTGATCGCCTCGCCCCAGAATTGGATAGCTATCATCTCTTTCACGCCACCCGTGCGGATTTATGTCGGCGTGTTGGAGCATTAAAGGAAGCGACCCAGAGCTACAGGCGAGCACTAGAATTGGTGACAAATGCCAGTGAGCGCCGCTTTCTGGAACGTCGGCTGCGCGAAGTTCAACCTATCATTCACTCCAGCTAAGGGTTTACAACAGTTTAAATTGAGCAAGCAATGTGAAAGCTGTTGATGTTTCGCCTGTCTTAGTGCTGTTTCGGCTCGTAATTCAAAACAACACCGCCGCATTCAAAGGATATTGATTTCACCAACGCCAAATCTTGTTTACTGTCAAGTTCTTTGAAAATGGGCATTTCGTTACCAATTACAACTGGATTGATAAACAAATGAAACTCATCAATCAGTCGATGGTGAACGAGAGCCGATACAAAAGTCGCTTCACCATAAGCAACGATATCCCTCTTCTGTCCCTCTCACTGGAGTGAATCCTGCAAGTCCTATCCAACGCCTCTTTTTCAATAAGCCTGTCAATAAGTATTGAAGGAGTGAATCCGCTTTGCAGCATAGGGCACTGGTCTGCTAAGAAGGAGCATTACAATGAGTGTTGAACGTACAGCGGTTAGTGCACAACTGGGTACGCCCCCATTGTGGATTGGAAAAAGATACAACGCCAGCACTAGCGAAGCCATGCCCGAAGGGCCATTGGTAATAGGATACTGTGGTCGCCCGATCTCAATGCTTGAATTAGTCCCATTTCGGTTGATGACAAACCTGGAGGTAGATCGCCGCGATTGCATCGTGACAGGAGCGCCCGGGGCGGAATCCGAACGAGTTTGGCTCGAACTTGGCCTCCCATTGCGGTTCCAACGCGAGTTTGAACAGGGTTTGTCTTGCCCTGTCCTCTAACGTTGGAGTATTCAACGGTCTGAGTTCTTCGGTGTTACCCGGTTTGGGAATCCAGACCCGACGCGTGGGAGAAGCTTTGCCCCAACCAGACTGAAGACGTTGGGCAAGGGACAACCGTTGCTGCGGTGGAAGCGTCTTGAGGCAGTGGATGCTTGCTGTCTTCTTTGCCAGCATTATCTTGCGTCACTCGTCGCACTGCCAGGACTCTGGCTGCCCAAGAGCGGATCAGGAGTCGCTGAAGCCTGCGCACTTTTGCTCGTTGACCATGAACAGCGGCTCGGTAAATTTGCTTTTGCAACTTAAAGACCTTCCGCTCGAGCTTGCGCCAGGGGATGGACTTCCATTCATACGTAGTCGTTAACTCGCTCATGACATGTCCATCGAGACTGACAACTCTACCTTCCCAATGGCTGTGGCTCCGTCGGCATATCCCTGACTTTCCTAAAGGCATTGGCTTCTGAGACAATCCCGCCTCCCCGACCCATGCGGCTGGCTACCTACTTTGACAGCGACCGTTCCGAGAGCCGTCGGGGAGATTACTTTGTTCCCATCTTCCGTTTTGCGCTGACTGTAAGCTCCCACTCTCCTGCGGGTTTCTTGCTGATCCTTAAAAGTAACTGCTCCTTGACAAGGGCAGATTACATGTATATACATATTATATGAGCGATTCTTCTCCTGAAACTAAACTTGCGATCACAAATCAAGTTCCAGCAACCTGCATGGGATTACATATTCGTCGTGCATCGCGCATTCTGACGAATGTGTATGATACTGCCTTCCGCCCGATTGGCTTGGAGGGGAACCAATTTACCTTGCTGGTGGCGATTCATCTGTTTGAGTCTGTACCGATTACCCGGTTGGCTCAAGAGTTATTTACTGACCAAACGACCATGACTCGGAATGTTAAGCTGCTCGAAAAGCAGGGCTTGGTCGCAATCGCTCCAGGAACGGATCGGCGGATTAAGTTGGTCTCTTTAACGACTGAGGGGCAGACTGTTCTGAAGCAAGCGCTGCCGATCTGGGAGCAAGTGCAAGCAGAACTGACGCAATACTTTGGTAAACAGAAATGGCAAACTTTGTTATCCCTGCTCGCTGAGGTAAAAACCTTAAGTTGAATGGCGACTTGAAGAAAATATGTATATACATGAAATTAGCAGCATTGGAGGCTTCAGTGGATAGGCTTAATCGTCGCCCTAAGATTTTAGTGACCGGCGCAACGGGCAAAACGGGTCGCGCAGTGGTGGCCCAGTATTCAAGATGAATAAGTGGCAAAAGCGGTTGTATTCCCGCTATGGCTCATGGGCTGTAGTCACAGGGGCATCTTCTGGCATTGGTCATGCGATGGCACTGCGATTGGCGGAAGCGAAATTGAATCTCGTCTTAGTGGCCCGTAGTCAACACGTTTTGGAGCAGATGGCAACCGATCTGGGCGATCGCTATGGCATCGATACGCGTGTGGTGCGACTGGATTTGGCCGAAGAAACGGGAGTAGACACCCTCGCGACGATCACTCAGGATTTGGATGTGGGTCTACTGGTAGCAGCGGCAGGGTTTGGCACATCAGGATTGTTTCTCGATTCTCAGTTAGACCAGGAGTTGGAAATGCTAAATGTGAACTGTCGCGCTCTCCTGGCATTGTCCTGGTACTTCGGGCAGCGGTGTGCTAAACGAGGGCGGGGAGGGTTGGTGCTCATGAGTTCGATCGTGGGTTTTCAGGGGATGCCCTTTGCCGCCCACTACGCTGCCACCAAAGCCTATGTTCAAACACTGGCTGAAGCGCTTGCGGTAGAACTGACGCCCATGGGAGTTGATGTGATTGCGTCGGCTCCCGGCCCAACCAACAGTGGGTTTGGCGCGCGTGCGGGAATGAAGATGGGCAAGGTGCTGCATCCAGAGGATGTCGCTCAAGCAACGTTAGATACTTTGGGTCGAAAGTCGCTAGTTCTGCCGGGATTGTTAACGAAAGTGCTGGTCTATTCACTGGTGCCCTTACCCCGATGGGCACGGGTACGGATTATGGGACGTGTGATGCACAGTATGACGCATGCATAAGATACAGTTCGCAAAAGTCATTACGTAAGAGGTAAATACTCATGAATGAACAGATTTTGGATAATCCTGGTGTGATTGCTTTTCCACCCGCTTTATATGCAGGGACTCTAGCGATCGGATTAGGGATCAGTTTTGTGTTTCCCGTCAGTTTCCTGCCCCGACTTGTATCTTTACCCATTGCCGCATTGGCGATTATTGGGGCAGGATGGCTGTCTACTTCGGCGTTTCGGACGATGACTCGCGCTCAGACAGCCGTTGACCCGTCGAAACCAACCACCGCGATCGTGTCTGACGGAGTTTTTCGCTTCAGCCGCAATCCGCTGTATTTGTCTATGACCTTGCTTTACATCGGTATCAGTTTGCTATTAAATGCGCTCTGGGCATTGCTGTTGCTACTGCCTTTGTTAGTGATGGTGCAAATTGGCGTAATTCAGCGCGAAGAGGTTTACCTGGAACGCAAATTTGGTGATGAATATCTTCGCTATAAAGCCCAAGTCCGTCGCTGGATATAACCCGATGATTCGACTAGCTACCCCTGATGAGATTCCTGAATTAATTGCTTTAGCAGAGGCGACAGGTTTGTTTGAACCTGAACAACTTGATGAGCTTACCCAAATGCTCAGGCAATACTTTAGCAATACTAAGGAATCTTCTGATCTGTGGTTCACCTACTGGGAAAACAAGCCAGTAGCAGTTGCTTACGTTGCTCCTGAACGTATGACCCAGGCTACATGGAATCTGTACTTAATTGCAGTGCATCCCGACCACCAGAGGAAAGGTTATGGGAAAGCTTTATTGCAATATATTGAACAGATTTTAGTGAGTCGAGGTGAACGCATCCTGTTAGTCGAAACGTCCGGGACAGATGAATTCGCCTACGTTCGCGCCTTCTATCGCAACAACGGGTATGAGGAAGAGGCTCGGATTCGTGAGTTTTATGCCCCTGGCGTTGACAAGGTTGTCTTTCGTAAATCTTTTGAGCCTGATTAAAGGATAAGCTTCATGACAACGTTTGATGACCACCCTACCGTTCGGCGTTTGAGAGCGTTACAAACGTCTCAAGATCAAGATTCTCAGAATCCAATTTTATCTCCAATCGATCGTGATTGGTTGCGCTCATTCTGCCTTGATCTGGGGGTGGATGATGTGGGTTTTGTCAGTATCGACCAACCTGAAGTTGCCGATCAACGGGCTAAGATTTTGCAGGCATTTCCCCAGACAAAAAGCTTGATCAGTTTTGTCTACCGCATGAATCGGGAGAATGTGCGGAATCCGGCCCGCTCCGTCGCTAATGTGGAATTTCACCATACGGGGGAAGAAGTTAACATAATTGCCCGCAAAATTGTGCGGGAATTGGAACAGCGAGGGATTCGAGCCATTAATCCGGCGATGGGCTTTCCGATGGAAGCTCACAACTATCTCGACCTGGATAAACAAGTGTGGGTGGTTTCCCATAAACCGATCGCGGTCGCTGCCGGATTGGGACACATGGGCATTCATCGCAATGTGATTCATCCCAAGTTTGGCAACTTCATTCTCTTGGGGACGGTTTTGATGGATGCGGTCGTCACAAATTACGATCAGCCCATCGATTACAACCCCTGTGTGGAATGCAAGCTCTGTGTGGCAGCCTGTCCTGTGGGGGCGATCGGTGCGGATGGGAGCTTCAATTTCTCGGCGTGCTATACCCACAACTATCGAGAATTTTTAGGTGGCTTTAGCGATTGGGCCAAGAATATAGCCGAAAGTCGAACCGCTAAGGATTATGAGCGCAAAGTTGGTGAGGCAGATTCAGCCACCATGTGGCAAAGTCTGTCTTTTGGTGCCAACTACAAAGCGGCTTACTGTATGGCATCCTGTCCAGCCGGTGAGGATGTGATGGCTCCCTTTTTGCGCGATCGCAAAGAATTCATTCAAGAAGTTGTCAAACCCCTGCAAGATAAGGTCGAAACGATTTATGTCATTCCTGGGTCAGATGCCGAAGCCCACACGGCTAAACGCTTTCCCCACAAGCAGGTCAAGCAAGTTCGCAATAGCCTGGTACCCACTTCCATCGGCGGTTTCAAAGTTGGTTTACCCTTAGTCTTTCAACCGAAGCAGTCAAAAGGTCTCAACGCCATTTACCAATTTCAGTTTACTGGGCAGGAAGCCTCCCAGTTTACGGTCAGCATCTCCAATCAAGCCTGCGAAATTCACGATGGACTGGTAGGTCAACCGGATTTGGTGGTGAAAGCAGACAGTAAAACCTGGATCGGCTTTCTGCGCAAAGAGCGGAACCTTGTCCTGGCAATTTTGATCGGCAAAGTTCGCGTTAAAGGGGATATTCGATTACTGCTCAAATTTGCTAAGTGTTTCCCGACTTGAGTTGACCGGTAGCATAAACGACTCAACACTGCGTTGGTGCAAACGGAACAGAGATTATTAGTGGTAGTTTAAGGTAATTTGTCGCCGTACAGCTTCACGGTTAGACCGCGTCGTTATCGATTGGGCTGGTACTTGAAACCCATCTGGTTGCTACCTCTTTCCCTTCGCTTAACTCTCAAAGTAAGCGTAGATGTATGGACATTGACAAAAAGCCCAAATCCAGGCCCATACGCGCGTGATCGCAGCCCTACTGGATGAAGAAACCGACCCAGACACATGAAAGCGCTAGCAGACATTAAAGAATCGGTGCGGGGATACCGACCGTGTATGGCTTGAGTGTGCCATCAGCGAGGCATTGACCCCATTACAAACCACTGCCATCTGGGGATTGAACGCTTTATCGACATTTTGAAAGTGTACTCTTGAAGCCATTCCAAATCTGCTGATCTTGAACGCCAAAACTTTTTTGCTTCACGCTCAAATTGAGGGTTTCACTGGATGCATTAAAGCTAAACCCCAGCAGCGCCACAGTGCCGACAACGTTGCTTCTGACAACGATTTCACCACTAGTATCACCCCGATATTCCAGAGAACCTCCGCCACCCGTATTGTTCCGCTTTAAGCAGCTAAACGCGTTTGGTGTGACGCATCGAAAAGGCGGGCTTGAGTTCGATCGATCAGCCGCAGTACATTTGGCTTGGGCAACGAGCAGGGGTGTCTGATCGCGA
>JAJPKC010000059.1 GCA_021323955.1 Oscillatoriales cyanobacterium Centralia_MAG_596
GACCACGCCCAGCCAAATTGCCAATTTTGCGACGCTCGCGTCGAATTGGCAACCACTCGATCCCAATGATGCCAGTAAAGGGCAGTGGAAGCTCATCAACTACACCTACGCACCGAATGACGCGACTAAGCCCCATAGCACTCCGGGAGTGGCAACGCTTGAGATGGCAGGGCGCTTAGTCAATGACAACAATAGTGCCGATGTCAAAGTGAATATCCCCGTCACGCCTGGCGACACGATCGGCATTCCCATTCCTGGGATTTGGCTTAGCCAGGGTGGGACTGGCAACAACACGATGCAAGGCAACGTGCTGCTGAATGATTGCAGCACCAGTCCCAGCTCTGTGCCGACTACAGGCACTGATCCCACCACGGGGCAACCGTACACTGCCATGCAAACGAGTATGCAGTTTCCCCCGTTACCCACCAAACCCAGCCCGTTTCTCAACTCACTGGGCACACTCAACAGCAGTATGACCTTGCCTCGCAGTGGCGATACGCCCACCACTAAAACAATCAGTGGACAAAGCACCCAGGTGTACGAATATTCAGTCAGCAGCATCCAGCTTGCCCAACAAGCCTTACTGACGATTACGCCGGGGGCGAAAGTGACCTTCTACCTGGATGGCAACATCAATAAGGGCGGCACGATCGCCCATAGCTGTAGTAGTGCCCCCTCAGGGACAGCCTGTAGCCCCACTGATTTTCAAATTTATGGTTACGGTCCCAGCGGTAGCCAGATTTGTATGAATGGTACTGGTTATCTGGAGACATTCATTCTAGCTCCCAACTATACGGTTGGCGTTGCTGGGTCTGGTAACACCGCAGGCGGCATCAAAGGTGCTGTTTGGGCTGGCGGTTGGAGTAACAGCAGCAGTTGTGGTTCAAATACCTCAAATACGGTGGTCATTCAAACCGCCAACTGGGACGCGATCGGTCTCGTGCCGCAAAACCTACCGCCCAAGCTGGCGCCCGTGAGTGCCTGGCAAAAGCAGGAGGTGCATTAAATGAAGCGAAAACAGCAGCCACCAGAAGCAGAGCAAGGTTTCGCCTTAATGGAGGTGCTTGTTGCGATTCTGATCATCATCATGTTTACCAGTACAGGTATGGTTGGGTTGACTTTAGCCGCCGCCTTTAAGTCCAAGGCACGGGCTGCCTCAGCCGCAACCGCCTGGATTCAAGCCGATTTAGAAGCGGTCAAGAATCAAGCAGCACAGTTGTCATATGCTTTGGCAGCAGACGCTAGTGCCGGACAGTCAACGCTTGTGCTCACCTCAACTAATGGCTTAGTGAACAATGAACAAATCGCCGTGGGAACCGATTCCATTATTTACACCATCCAAAGCATTAATGGCAACGCCATCACACTTACTAGCAATCTCACGATGAGCCAAGCAGCCAGCGCCAAGGTCATCAATGTGAGTAAATGCAATGCCACAACAGCAACCGCTGGCTTTGCGTATGATTTGCAGCAAACGCTGCCGACCTTGAGTAGTGGGGGGACGCTCACGATCGCTGGAAAACCCTACACACTTTCCCGTAATTTGACCATTAACAATGCCGCTCCCTACGATGTGCTGCAACTGGCTTATACAGTCGCGCCTCAAAGTGGCGGTGCAACCGTCGCCACTATGTATTCCGAGGTCATCCCCAATGCCGTTTACCAATGCCCGAAATCGCAATGATGGTTTCACGCTGATTGAAGTGCTGGTTGTTTTAATTATGATTGGCATCCTGAGTGCCATCACCGCACCCAGCGTGCTGGGTCTCTACGCTCGGTTTCAGGTCAAAAGCGCTTTGAATCAAGTGCAGGGCGCGTTTCAAGAGGGGCAACGGCAGGCGATGCGGACAAGCAAAACGTGTTCGCTGTCGCTGGACAACTTCAATAGTTTGATAGCAGGCACGTGTCTGCTCACAGGCACGCGTCAGCTCAACGGGGTTTCGATGCGAAGCTCACTGACTGCTATGCAATTTAATATCAAGGGTCTGATGCTGGATGCCAGTAGTGCTTCGTTAACGCAGCCAGTGACCGTTGTGATTTCATCCAACAATACGCCAACCCAGTCCTGCTTGGTACTTTCTACACCACTGGGCCTCATGCGGACGGGCACCTACGCTGGCATCGATACGGTTGACAGTCATTGTTTGCCTTAAGTCGTTGCCTGTCCATCTCAACATTTTGAACCGTGTCTCAAGGACTCCATCCCGATGAAGCGCTATAGTGACAGCTTGAAGCCGCCTCACATTTCGGCAGGCTTTACAATTGTTGAACTGCTGGTCGCGATCGTCATCACAACGATTATGGTCAGTTTGGCTGGCTTCGGCTTAGTTGCGATGATGCAAGTGAACCAAAAAGCGGCATCTGAAACGGCTAGACGGACTAATTTGAACCGTTCATTGGATTTTATCTCTGATGAAATCAGGATGGCAAAAGCGCTGAATCAACCAGTTAGCAGTTTAGTCCCAACGCCCTCCTGTGGCACCGCAACGGGTGTGCTTGATCTCACCATGCCAGACAATAGCCACGTTGTTTACTATCTTAATGATGTGAGTAGCTGCTCTAGTCTTTGGGCTGGACCAGCGACCATTCATCGCGTCAGCGGTGGCAATGATACCTTGCTGGTGGATGCGATCGCCCCCATCGCAACCGTGCCCGCGTGCAGTAATGCAACGATTACTGGAAGCGAGGGTTTTTATGCTTGCATCGACACTACAACAAACCATCTGGCAACACTCTATCTCAATGGCAAGCTCACAGATGCCTATGGGAAGACGATCGATTCGTATCTAGTGAGCAGTCAAGCCGTAGCGAGGAGTCAATAAGACCTTAAAGTAGCGAAGCTGCCATTTGGGGAATTTTAGTTCGGACGAACTATAGGGGAATGGCGCTGACTTATCCTTGAGTCAGCGCCATTCCCCTGGAAACTCGTGCTCTGTCATGCCAATTTTGACCTTCCGTCAGTGCCATTCACCTTACAGC
The DNA here is from genome assembly GCA_021323955.1 of Oscillatoriales cyanobacterium Centralia_MAG_596. Classification (GTDB taxonomy): domain Bacteria; phylum Cyanobacteriota; class Cyanobacteriia; order Leptolyngbyales; family Leptolyngbyaceae; genus Stenomitos. Next base: position 2,980 of record JAJPKC010000059.1, read on the forward strand.
GGTTTTCAAATGAATAAGCCACAGTGAGCGAACCAACCGAGAGCATCATTGGCGGAAATACAATCATTGATAATCCGCGTTAACGCTTGATCCAAGACTTCACATGTTCGCGCTTTAGCCGAACGTAAGAGTTGTTTGAGTTTTGACCAGCACAATTCAATCGGTGAACGGTCTGGCGAATAGGGCGGCAAAAACACAACCTTGGACCCAACAGACTCCAGTGCCTCGCGCACGACTGCCGCATAATGTACGGGCAAGTTATCCATCAAGACGATCGCCCCTGCCCAGAGTTGTGGTATCAGAATCTCTTGGATGTAGAACAAGAACACGTCGGTATTTGTAGTGACCTGCAATCATAAACTGTCACGTTCCGCGATCAATGACCGCGATCCGCCGCTCTTTGACCGCAGTTGATTGAGCTTAGAACCGATTGCAGGAGCGAGTTTGAGCGCTGTAGTATGGTCTTTTCCGGTCGTTCCGCGATCAATGACCGCAGCTTGAGGGGTTTAAATCCCACGCTCTCTGACCGCGCTCCCCTCTAAGGGAAAGGGGTTTGAGGAGCAACGGATGTTGTTGGCGAATGTGCTACGAGTAGAACTACAAGCATGTGACAAGCGCTGAAAAGATCTGATTTTTCGTTGCTCATGAATCTTGTAGTATGTCTGTAGAGGCATTTGCAATACATTCGCCAACAGCATCCGTTGCTGATGCCGTTGGCGAATGTGCTACAGAGACTATAGGAACGGCATATTCTAGGTTTTATGCCTGTTTCGATCAGGAGCATCTAGCCGATGTCTATCCACACCCAACCCATCAATCCAGTCCCCGAAGAGACAGCTCGTGTGGCCCATCTCGCCTTTCCCAAAGGCAATCGCTACCTGACGCTGCGCGATGAGCTTGGGACAGTTTACAAGGACCAAGACTTTACCGACTTGTTCTCCAGCTACGGTCAGTCAGGCGTTTCGCCTTGGCGACTAGCACTCATTTGTGTGATGCAGTTTATGGAAGACCTGCCTGACCGACAAGCCGCTGAAGCAGTGCGGAGTCGCATTGATTGGAAGTATGCGTTGGGTTTGGAATTAAGTGATCCAGGCTTTGACTTTTCATTTTGAGTGAATTTCGCATGCGGTTAATCGCAGGCAATGCCGAACAAAAACTCTTAGATCGGTTACTGGATGCCTGCAAAGAGCGCGGTTGGGTGAAAGCCCGTGGCAAGCAGCGCACAAACTCCACCCATATTCTGGCAGCCATTCGGACGCTCAATCGCTTGGAAGTGATTGGTGAAACCTTGCGAGCGGCATTGAATGCACTCGCTACCGTTGCTCCCGAGTGGCTGCAAGCTTGGGTGCCGCCTGTGTGGTTTGAGCGTTATGGACGTGCGGTTGATGAATATCGCTTACCGAAAGGAGTGGAAGCGCGCAAAGTTTATGCAGAGACCATCGGTACGGATGGGATGCAGTTATTAGCAGCACTTTGGTCGGATCCAACACCCATCGCCCTACGTCAACTTTCAGTGGTTGAGACCTTACGGCAAACGTGGGTGCATCAGTTTTATGTGAGTGAGGGACAAGTGCAACTCCGGGCAGCGAAGGATCTGCCCCCTGCGGGTGAGCGCATGGACTCACCTTATGATCCAGATGCTCGCTATGGTAACAAGCGATCAACGACCTGGACTGGGTACAAAGTGCATCTGACGGAAACCTGTGATGAGAACCAGGTCCATCTCATTACACATGTCATCACAACTCATGCCCATCAAGCGGATGTGGCGCAAACGGAGCCCATTCATGTCGCCTTGCAAGCTAAAGCACTGCTGCCCGAACAACACATCGTCGATGCTGGCTTTGTGGATGCCAACCTGATTGTGACCAGCCAAAAGCATTATGGAGTTGAGCTCATTGGACCCGTGCGTCCCAATGTCAGTTGGCAGGCCAAGACGCCAGGTGCTTATGACATCAGCCAATTCCAAGTGCACTGGCAAACGAAACAGGTGACCTGCCCTCAAGGTCAAAAGAGCCAGCAGTGGAACCCGGCAGTTGATGCCTGGGGCAACCATGTGATTAACGTGAGATTCTCACGCTCCCAGTGCCGCCAATGTACCAGTCGCCCTTTGTGTACTCGCGCCAAAACCGATCCACGCGAAATTACCCTCCGTCCTCAAGCCGAGTATCAGGCCTTGCAAGTGGTCCGGCAGCAGCAAACAACCCAAGCCTGGCAACAAACCTACAATCAACGGGCAGGCATTGAAGGTACCTTGTCTCAAGGCATCAATGCGTTTGGGCTACGTCGATCGCGCTATCGGGGACTGGCAAAAACCCGCCTGCAGCATCTTCTGACCAGTACGGCGATGAATTTTGTCGCCTGGTGTCCTGGTTGCAAGGTGTCCCTCATGCCAAAACACGGACTTCTCGCTTTGCCGCGCTAGCACCTGTGCCAGATTACGTGTAGCACATTCGCCAACAGCATCGCCTACTACTCAAACCCCGGAAACGACGGCAAAAGGCACCTCAAGGCAAGTGACGGTGAGAGTACCAGCCAAAATCACCATCGTCGACTGCTCTGACTGGGTCTACAAAAATATGCCGACCGCGATCAGCATGATCACCCCAACGCTTGCTCTTCCAATGGGGCAAGTCGTGCAGTGCCACCCGATAAAGCGACCGATATACACGTCTAAGTCTCTAAAGGCAGGTTCTATATACGTGTGTAAACAGCATAAGCGTATACATACTAAAACCTTACAAAGACCCGGTTGTAGTTGCCAGTGTCGTGTTCGTGTCCGTGGCTGTGCGTCATTGTTCAGACTCCAGGGTGAAACGGTTTGTTAAAAGAGCATGGCGATTACAACCAGCGGATAAGCGGCGACCAGAAGCCCGCCGGCCAGCCGATTCAAAGAGCCTTTGGGTAGAGCCAGCACCAGCACCAGCACGAGTGATGCGAGCATGAGCAGTAAAGGCGTGTGTAAAGACGTGACATCCAGGATTTGGAGCGGACGAGCAATCGCGGCGGCTCCCAGCGTCATCGTGACGTTGTACGCGAAAGAGCCAATCACTCCAGCAACGACAGCTTCCGATACGCCTCGTCGAGCGGCTGACC
>JAJPKC010000178.1 GCA_021323955.1 Oscillatoriales cyanobacterium Centralia_MAG_596
AGACGTATGGTTTGTTAGCCCAATGGATTGAACAAAATCAGTGGCAAATCAGTGGGGCGGGACGGGAAATTCTTATGCAATTGCCCGTGCCAGACAAAACGGAGGAAGTGGTCTTTGAGCTGCAATTGCCTGTGAGTCAAAGCGGCGAGCCATGAGGAACTTGACTTTACCATCATGATGGTGAGTTGTCTTCAACTGTGCCGATGGCTTGATCAATTTGTTGGAGTCGATCAGCATTGAGTTTGGGAATGAGCTCGCTCGCTCCCATATTCTCAATTACCTGAGCGGTACGACTGGCACCTGTAATCACTGTGCTGACATGAGGATGGCTGGCACACCAGGCGATCGCTAATTGTGAGAGGGTACAGCCAAGTTCCTCACTGATGGGACGCAGCCGTTCAGTGGCGGCAATCCAATCAGGTTTTGTGACCGTCTCTTGCAACCATTCATAGCCAGGTAGAGTAGAGCGGCTCCCCTCTGGAATGCCCTTGACGTATTTCCCGGTCAGCACCCCAGAAGCCAATGGACTCCAGGTGGTCAAACCCAACCCCAAATCATCGTAGAGTCGGGCATATTCGTGTTCCACTCGCTGACGATGGAACAAATTGTACTGGGGTTGTTCCATCACGGGTTTATGGAGATGGTGGCGATCGGCAATTTGCCAAGCCGCTACAATCTCTGCCGCCGACCATTCTGACGTGCCCCAATACAGCGCTTTCCCCTGCTGGATCATGTCATGCATGGCCCAGACCGTTTCTTCGATCGGCGTATGGGGGTCAGGTCGATGGCAAAAGACCAGGTCGATGTAATCCAGTTGCAAGCGTTGGAGCGAACCCTCAATCGCCTGATGGAGATACTTGCGATTCAACGTGTTTTGCCGATTGGGTCCCTCCGCAATCCCCCAATAAAACTTGGTGGAAAGGATGTAAGATGCCCGCTCCCAGCCCAACTGCTTCAGGGCGTTGCCCATCAGAAGTTCTGATTGACCGCCAGCATAGACTTCGGCATTGTCAAAGAAATTTACTCCAGCCTCTCTGGCAGCAGAGAGGGTTTCCATTACCGCACGCTCATCCACCTGATTGCCATACGTCACCCAAGAGCCCAGCGATAACTCACTCACCTGTAAGCCTGAACGTCCCAGTCGTCGATATTGCATGTTCAATTTTCCTCAAAAAAATTCAAAACGGCTCGCCAGTGGTTTGACGATGACAGTCAACCACTGGCTGTTGCTTGGGGAATCTAGCGCCGAAAGCCACCCACCGTTTCCATATAGACCGGATTGAACCCAGTCAAGGCAGACCGAACCGCGGCGCTTGGCAAGCCATAGACCACAAAGCGGAGCGGTTGGAAGATCTGCCCAAAGCGGTCGGCAAAGACACGGCTGAAGGCATCGAGATGAGCCATGGTCGCCGCGTCATCGACATAACGTTCAAACAAATGGCAGGTGTGATCTGAGCTGATGTAGTATGCGTAAGCGAGCGCGCCGCTTTCGTTGGTATAGACGGCCTCCACCATCGCTTGAACCAGGGTGCGAAGGTTTTCGTCCTGGTCTGGCTTGATTTTCAGTTCAACCATCCAGTGAATGTGAGTGTTCACCGTGATCATCGTTATTGCTCCTGTGTCGGCTTTAGAGTTGAGAATCGACAGAGCGGAGACATTGATTAAGCTGTCCTGCCGCTGCAGGATATCGCCACTTCGGCATCTCTCGCTTCAATCATTCACGTCTTGTTAACGAATGTAAAAGCTGATCACCTTCGCACGAGCACCAGTCGGCGTCAGGCTCGCTGTGGCACCAGCGGGAACATAGAAACTTTTGCCTTGCTCAAGCTTTTGGACAGCACCGCCAGTCAGCTTGAGGTTCACCGCACCTTCGGCAACGTATCCAAACAAGGGCCTGGTATCGGTCAGCGTCAGCGCTTTGCCAGCGGCAATCGCCTCGGCGTAGGCTTGGGCTTTAGTCGAAGTGACGGCAGCGAACTTGGCAGTCGGGAAGGCACGGCGGTCGATCGCTGCCGTCGGTGGCTGCTCGAACACAATGAAGGGGTCGCCTTGCCGTTCCAGGTTGAAGTCAGTGAAGACGGCTTCTTCAGTGGGGGAAGCGTTGTCGAAGTGCAGAATCTTGGGACCAACAGGTTCGTAGAAGGCATCACCCGGTTTCAAGATTTGCGCTGGCATGCCTTCAACCTGGTAGTAGATCGTGCCCTTAGACACGTAACCGATCACTGGAGCATCATGCGTATGCAGTGGAGCCGGTTGACCAGGACGGAAATGAAAATCGCCGATTTCGACTTGAACGATTTGACGTGGTGCATAGTCGACATCGAGCAGTATTTGTCGCTCGGGAGTTTGAGCCAAGGCCAGTCCAGAAAGCCCTGTGATTAAAGCGCTGACAGTAGTAAGAGTGACAAATGTTTTCATGACGAGCCTTCGTATGAATAAATTGAACGTTAGATCTAGGGCAGCGACTGCGTTGCAAACAGTGGTTGCCTCAAGTCGCAAACACGCTTTGCGGGGGGAAGACCACGCCCTCAGCAAGAAAGAATGAGCCGTTTTACTGACCACTACCTGGTGCACCAACCGGATAGCCATGTGCTTCGTGCAGTCGCTTTTGAGCAGCCAGCAAGGGTACAAAGTAGTCAAGCCGCTCCGGTGAACCCTGGGTGACGGCATGAATATCTTTGATGTTCATGGTTTGACCACTCACACCCCAGTTACCTTCCGTAATCTCGTGAATCAGCACCCAATCTCCAGCGCGATTTGGGAAGGTGCCATCAACATTCAGAACACGGGCAACGATATCGTTAATGTCCTTGTGCAACTGGGTTTTGGCAGCCTGATCCGCCGCACCAAAGGGATAAACGACATCGAAAATGAAGTAGCCACCTTGGGGGGCGGTTTCCTGGAGTTTTCCGCCCACGAACCATGAAGTCTTCGGATCGATTTCTTGAAAGATCACGTAGGCAAGCGATCGTGCCGTTGGATTGTCATTGCCAATTTCAGCCACCAAAATGGCATGAGTGAGTGCTTCGGCAAGTTGAACTTTTTGAGTATCGGTGAAGGCACCTGCTTGGTGAGTCACACGCAGTAAAGGCATGGGTTATTCCTCTTGAGTGGATGAAATTAAAGCCGGTCTGGTCGCATCACGCTTGCTTTGTTTCGCTCGTGATGTAATAGTTATAATATTACGAACTGAATATTGTCAAGTCCTATTTCTGCTAATTTCTGAGAACGCTTTAGGAGCTTGCAGAACAAAGCTCTAAAGACAGTTCAGCCCCTTGAAGACGTGCACTGAAGGAGAGCCGCTGGGTCGCTTAGAAGCTGATGGAGCGAGAAGCCGTTTGCACTGTAAAGGCACTATAAAATTGCCCCAATGCATTGTTATCAGCAAAATGACACTATCTGATAGCAATGCTATACTCGGAGCATAGGTTTTATAGTGTCATATAGTTATGGGTAAGCCAACGTCCGCTCTCACCACGGCGATCAGCATCAGAATTCCCAATGATTTACTGGATGCGGTTACCGATCATGCCCTATCTCAAGGTCTGATCAATGCATCAGGACGCTTGGATAAACGGGGACAGCCCAACTTGAGTGCAGCCGTCTCTCACTTGCTGAAACAGGCATTGGATCGATCGATGCCTACAAACGGTTCGACTCCAGAGCAGCTATCCGATAGCGTCACTTCTTTTCAAACGCCATCGCTGGAGACAGAACTCGCCGCAATCGAGCAGCGGCTAGTCGATCGCGTGCGGGATGTAGTCGCTCAGCAGCTTCACCAGTTCCTGCAGCAAGACAACGCTATGAGTGCAGGCGTGAGTGCTGACGGTGTTGAACCTGCCAAAGCTTACAGCGCGGTTGGAGCCAACTGTGAGACAACCCCGGAAGACCTTCCGGCAGGCAAGGAAGACACAAAAGAACGGATTCTCCACGCAGCAAGTCGGGGTTTTCGATCGCACGGCTACAACGGTATTGGGGTCAACACCCTAGCCAAAGAGGCCGGAGTCACATCAGGCGCGTTCTACGGTTACTTTCGCTCCAAGGAAGACGCCTTCCTGGCAGCAGTCGTAGACGGACTGGATGAATATCGGGCAGGGATTGAAGCGTTTCGCGCCAATTATGGTGCAGTCTGGTCGGTGGCACTGGCAGACTACTATGTGGGTCGCAAGCATCGGCAAGATTTAGCCTGCGGGTGTGCCTTACCCACCCTTTCACCGGAGGTAATTCGCGCCGATCGCCGCGTGCGCTCTGCCTACCAGGCGGCGTTGATCAAGCTCAACGAGGCGATTGCGGCTGGTTTAGCAACGGGGACTGCGATCGAAAAACGGGCTACAGCTTGGGTAATCTTGTCTGTACTAGCGGGAGGTTTGACCTTAGCCCGTGCGGTCTGGGATGAGGCGTTGGCAGAGCAAATATCGGTGGCGGTTCACGATGCGACGATTGCGGTCGCGGCAGGAAATCTTGAGAGCGATTCAGTTACACTCCCATCCAAACCAGCCTGAATTCGATGTTAAATACTAACAACTATGTCCAGAAGCGCTCTACCAACGAGTTTCGGACAAGCTGTATAACGACCCCGCTCACCCGCCGCAGAAACCTCTGCATCATAGCCAATAAACTTTCGGCGGTCGGTGTGCATGGGCGGTGTTAGCCTGCGGCTACTCATCCAACAGTGAAGACTGATGGAGAAGAAATTTACGAACTGTAGCGTCTTCTGTTAATCCGATCGCGTGTGAATAAGCCTGTTGCGCTTCAGCTTTCTGCTCTAGCTGCTGCAATAAATGAGCCTTTAGTGCCCAATAGGGTTGGTAGTTTTTCACAGCTTCAGTCGGCAGTGTGTTGAGATAGACCAAACCTTGCTCTAATCCTTTGGCTTCTGCGAGCGCAGCCGCATAACTGACGAATGCACCAAGCGTGGGCGAAAGCTGAATTAAGCCTTCATACAACACCACCAGCGTTTCCCAATCGACCTGCTGAGTCACGGCACGTTGGGTGTGGAGCGATTGAATGGCTGCTTCCAGTTGAAATCGTCCCAACTGCTTTAAGGTAGCGGCGTGGGCAAGCTCGGCTTCCGCTTCATCAATCATGGGCTGCGACCAAAGTCGGGTATCTTGCTGTGTTAAAGGGATGTAGGCACCGTTTGCACGGCGACGAGCATCGCGTCGGGCTTCACAGTACAGCATGAGTGCCAGTAATCCCCGTGCTTCCGGTGCTTGCGGCATGAGCTGAACACACAAACGAGCCAGCCAGATTGCCTCTTCAGCCAATCCCCGATGGCGGGGGTCGCTCCCATTGACTGTTTCCCAGGCATTGGTGTAAGCAGCGTAAATGGCTTCTATCACAGCCGCTAAACGGCTCGGCAATTCATCGACTGCCGGTAATTCAAACGCAATGCCCGCATCCCGAATTTTGGCCTTGGCTCTCACCAGTCGCTGGCTCATGGTAGCGGGGGCAACCAGAAACGCGGAGGCAATCTGTGCTGCATTGAGACCGAGTACCGTTTGCAGCATCAATGGCGTGTGCATCGTTGCATCGATCGCTGGATGGGCGCAAATAAAGAGTAATTTAAGCCGATCGTCTGGAAATATCTCCGAAGGATTGGGGGATTCAGGTTGCAATCGCAGACAGTTCGCTTTCAGCGTTTCCAGAATATTTTCATAAA
>JAJPKC010000492.1 GCA_021323955.1 Oscillatoriales cyanobacterium Centralia_MAG_596
AACAAATCTCGGTGATCGGCTCATCGTGCAGTGGGTCACGCGTCAGGTTGGGCGACTGCGTTAATCGCACCGGGTGGCGGTGCGTGGGGTCTGTATCTTCCTCAAAGCCGGTAACGGGGCCGCGCACTTCCTCAAACAGCAGCACATCTCCCCTCTGGAGGTCAGGGTAATGCCCCCGCAGGGTCGCTGTGGTTGCTCCCGGAGCCAGCGATAGCTCGATCGCACCCCAGTCGTAGAAATGCAGCTCGTTGTGCTTCAGGTAGAGGGTGAGGGGATACAGCGTTTCAAACACGATGGCTGCCGTGTGATTCACATCGCGATCCGTCAGACCATTTAACCGTGTGTTCCGATTGGGCAATTGCGTCAGCATGGGGATGCCCTGCGGCAACTGACAGTCGCTACTCACCTGCACCTGCACCCAAACGCGCGCATTGCAGCCTTCGTGCAGCGCATAGTTCAACAAGCGGGCATGGCGGCGAACGGAGGTGCGCTGGCGGGCTGTACCCAGGTAAGCTTCGGTCGCTACCGCATCCTGGTAGTAGCTGAGGTAGTCCGCCGCGTAGGCCAGCACTTCGACCAGCAAGATCCCCTGGTCTGCCGGATGGCGCTCTTTCCATTCCGGCACCAGCAGCGCCAGGTGATCCAGCATGAGGCGACGAAAGCTGGCATAGTCCTTGGCCAGATAGTCAATTTCAGCTACCAATTGGAGGTCGGGACGGGTGGCAAAGGACGGTTGGGGATCGATCGGCAGGGCTGTCTGTAAAAAAAACGGTGCCCGCTGGAAAAAGCGGTCAATCCCTGCAACATCCACCAGTTCCAACTCGTACGCTGCATAGTCAGGAATATGCGTGGTGTAATTTTGCCAGCGCACCTTGACCGTCAGCGCCGCATCGCCGTTGTCCGGATACTGCACGGACAGGACAGCCAGGGGCGTATCATTTTCGCCCACGCGCCGAATGGTGAGCTTGCGGTTAGTGATACCAGGCGGAATGGGCGATTCAGACTGGTGAAGCGCATCGGGCACGAAATGGAGCAGCAGATTCCAGATCCCTGGCTCCTCATCCGGTTCGACCTCGATGTAGTCAATCCCGTAGTGATCGGGCGTTTGCGCGATCGCCTGCCGTCGCTGCACCTTAAAAAAGGTGCTCACCTGCTCGCGCGTGTCCATACCGTTAGCCTCCGGAGCGCTCAAATTCGGCCAACTGACGCTCACGGGTGAGCAACACAATGTACTGAATCGAGATCCGGAGGGTAGACTCGACCTGCATGACCTGCACCCCCTCCACCTGAATCAAATCCCGCAGCCATTGCTGGAGTGAACTTTGAACCAGCGCCTGAATCGCTGTGATCATTTCGCTATTGGGCGATTCAAATACGAGACGACCCAACCCGCAGCCAAAATCGGGTCGATTGACCCGTTCATTCGGTTCTGTAAACAACACCTGCTCAATCATCTGCCGAATGTGATCGTCATAGCCCGTTTCGGCGGCTAACCCTTGATTGACATGAAAGGGAAAGGCAATTTGCATGACTCCTCCAGAGAGTTTTAAACCGGAATGACTACAACGGGCATCCCATCTTCCAGCAAGACGCCCGTGACTTCAACAGCCCCCGTCAGCGCGATCGCCACCGAGGTGATCTCAGTAGCTCCAATCGCCGTAATGGCAATATCGGCAGCGGCGGTCAATTCTACTGCGCCCACCGCTTCAATCGCCACATCGCCCACTGCCGAGACTTCGATCGCCCCGACGGCATCGATCGCCACATCCCCCGCTGCCGAGATCTCAATGGCCCCAGCGGCATCGATCGCCACATCCGCCCCTGCCGTCAACTCAATGCCAATTTCAGCCGTAACGCTGACATCAGGCGATTCCACCTCAATGATCTCGGCGGTCATTTCAATCAGACTCGGCGGATACGTAATCGTAATGCCTTCTTCCGGCACCATATTGATCTCCGCGGGAGCCGCATTGATCAAAATCCCCTCCGAGCTAAAGATCATGCTGAGCGGGGTGTTCACGGCAGGCGGAAAACACTCCAGAATGACACCACCCACCTCTGGATCATCGTTTAAGACAAAGGTTACGAACTCCGTTTTAAACACTTTGGTTAATGGATTGGGTGGGCCAACGGTAATGGGCGTCTCACCCTCGCCCCAAAAGCAACCGCTCCAAATCGGGTAATTGGGATCGCCGGCCTCAAACTCAATCCAGACATTCGCGCCGATCGGCGGAATGGCATAAAATCCCACCTGAAAACCAGCGTACGGCGTACAGGGCAGTGCCCAGTTCAGTAACGAACCCGAAATAGCGGGGACTTCAGCAATAATGCGACCTAAAAATAGCGGGTCGATGTTGTCCAGCACCTTGCCGCGATATTTGCCGTAGAACTTTTTACCAATATCAGTGCGATCGCTGCGGTCGGTTGTAAACGTCATGACTGTACCGTTGAAACTAAACTACCAGTGCCGTCACGGCTGATGGAAAACTGCTGCTTGTAGGCATTGCGGCTGATCGTATGGGTGACGCTCTGGATGTAGTAAAGCCCATCGTAGGTGTCGCCTGCGCCACGCACACCCACCAGTCCGCGGGCGCTCAGCACCTCCCCATAGCGGAGCGTGTCCAGTTCGCCCTGGGCAGTTACTACCTGATCCGTAGACAGATTGGTGATGGATTGGGCATTGTCGAGCGCTTCAATATAGGTGAATCCTTTGGGGCTGGTGTACTGGTTATTGCGTACGAACGGCTGGTTCGCGAGCACGGCAGGATTCCGCGACAACGGCGGTAGGCGCGTGCTGTTCAGGGTTAGCAGCGGCAGGTCTAGCTCACTTTCAGCATCCTGGATCAGACCATGCATGAGCGTCGGGGCCAGCGCATCGTAACGAAAATTGATGGACTGCACGTTGGTCGCCACGCCCATATCCACACTCAACGCTTTTTTCGGTGTGTTGAACAACCGAATCGGCGGCCCCCAGTAGGCGACATTCATCAGCGGTTCGGGCCCCGGCGTGACGTAGAAGACATTGCCATGCTGAGCGGCGAGCTGTTGCAAGTAGGCGCGATCGCTAGAATTTTGCTGTGGCACCCACTCCAGCGGCAAGGTTACCAGATCAACCAGAGTCGGAATGACTTCAGGGATGACGCCGATCGCCGTATATTTGGCCAGGATGAGCAGGGCGATCGCCGGTGGTCCCAAGGCCGGGTATTCCAGGGAGAATTCATACAAATCCATCACTACGCTGACATCTTCACCCGTCACGGTCAGCGATGTTGCGCCAAATTCGCTGCTGTGGCTGAGTTCCTGCTGGGTGATAAAGCCATCCATCAACACGTAGGGAGTACCATTGATAGTTACCGTCAGCAGCACGCGGTTTTGGGGCTTGAGTAAAGGACTTTCCAGCAGGGCGTAGTCACGCCGATTGCCAGCCGTGCGATCGGCATTAAAACTAATCTGGAAGCCCGATGGCCCCTGATCTGTTTGCATAATCTGCACCTGCTGGAGCGCTTCCATAATGAACCGGGGTGCCGGTGATGGAATCAGAGTGCCGATCGACAGACTCAGGTTAATACCCGCAATGCTCATGACACCCCCTGGAAGCCCTGCGGACTGGGCACAGTCAGGATGCGATCGGGCTGGCTGGTCAGATCAAAGGGATCCATCACACCATTGGCATCGCCAAGCTGCCAGAACAATTCAGGATTTCCCAAGGCCCGGTATGCAACCAGATCAGGCCAATCATCCGCCAGCACTTTGACAGTGAGACTGCTGCGCCCGTTTTCCATTTGGGGCAAAAACCGGCGTTGTTTGTAAGTGACACTACGCCCATTGACAGTTGTTTGGGCTTCGGCAACGCGAAAGTAGCGGCTGGTGGGGTCAAACATGGGGCAAAAGCTGATGTGAGGGCTGATGGTTCAAAGTTGATTGCTATTAACGCCTAAGCTCTGATCGGGTGCTGTCAGGGCCAGGTTTACGATCGCTTCCATACTTTGCTGGTAGCTCATGAACTGGTGGTATTCCCGGTTATCAGAGGTGAGATCGGTGTAGTTGAGGACGCGCATACTCAGAGATACGGTGGCGCGAATTGGATTGAGATGGGCGTCAAAGGCATCTTCCGTAATCGTGTAATTCATCAATCGCACGGGCAACACGCGCCGTGCACCCCAAATGAACAACGTCCGGGGCGCGGTCATGGGGGCCACTTCCAACACCCCGCTGGCAAGCAACTGCTCACGCTGGTTGACATCAGTACTGCGGGGATAGACCAGCAGTTCTAACGCCGCCAATTGGGGATGGATGCCAAGCTGGACGCTGGTACGATCGTCAATTTCTAGCTGATCGGATGCATCCAGTTCAATGTCTACATTAATCATCTGCACCGGGGCACCCGTAAAGCGCACCGCCTGCGAGCGATCGCCCTCTTCGCCGCCCACCATCTGGGGTTGCAGCGTTCGCTGGAGCGTGGCCGGATTATATTGAAACGCGATCGCTTTTGGCTGCTGCGTCAAAGCATCGACTGTAACCAGCGCACCCGTAACGGTACGCGGCCCTCGCGATCGAGTGGTCATAGGCGTTCACCTGAAACGATCCAACAAAACGGGAACAAACGAAACAGTAAGTGAATGCAGCGGCAGGTTAAATAATACTGAAAACAAGTGAATTGAAACCAAAATTGAATTCAGGGAACATCAGAAAGACATGCGTTCGGTCAGACTATAGCACTCAGATCCAGACCTACTCCAAAAGATTATCCTTTCTTAAAACTTTTCCTTTGCAAATTAGAGTACCTGGTAATCAATCCAGCCGTGTTGATGACCTGTTCCCCGCAATGGAAATAGAATATTATTAAATGACTAAAACTGCGTTTCCTAAGTTGGAAAATTGTCAGGATTTTTTCGATTTGGAGTCTTTATCTGATCGCCTTCCTCTAGCAAAAAAGTCATAGGTCGTGGACTCCCGGAATTCCTTTTCGCGTTCTTCACGAATTTGTCGGTTCTTTTCCCAATCTTGTCGCCGTTGCTCCTCTTTCTCCCTGGCTAGTTGATATTTTGACTTTGGTTTATTGGCATTGGGTGGCATCGGCTTTAATGGCGCGATAGACAGGTCAGTTTCTTGCTTGTTTTCAAGATTAGATGGTGCTTCAGGTGGAGGCACGATCAGTTCATCTTTTTTAAATTCTTTGATCATAGGTCGATCCGCAAATTGTACCCGCTTTTTCGCACGGTGCTGCATCTGTGGTAATGGTTCTATCGGCGTACTGCCACTGTCCTTGAAATCATGACTGGATCGAATTGGATTTCCTTCCATACCTAAATTTAAGCGCGTAGAAGATTTCAAGGAATTCGCGATCGCGATTTCTAATTCAGGATCAATGATTGTTTCCTCTCTATTCTCTTTCTGGTTTTGCGTTTCTACTGAAAAATTAGTGTCTTCCTGCTTACTGGAATCAATGCTCGACAGTTGTTTTGCTTCACTCCCGATCGCAGCATTGAAAGTATCGTCGTTCAAGCTCGATGGGATCGCAGTAGAAACCAGATTGACGGGAGCATTGTTGGTCGTATTGGAGGGCGATTCAGCGTGATGAGATTCTTTTTGGGCAGCCTTATCATAGCTATCAACGAAGTGCCCCAGGTAACTTCTTTCACGATTTTCTGGAGTAGTCAACGTATTGTATGTACTATCATCCCAGGATTGCGGATGTGCCTTTTCGTAAAATTTTGCTTGTCGCCCTACGATACCACCCGATCGCTTCAAATTCTTAATGTGCTTCTTAACAACACCTAAACGAGAAATCGAGGCTTCGATTTCATCGTCCGTTAGCAGTCCCGTGAGCTGTTTTCTCACATCGTCCTCTTTCAGATGCTTTACCATTTTTGCGGTTTCAGCATCAACGAGTGGCGGTAATCCATAATTACGGCTGCCTTTCATCGGGTCATTGAGCTTACCCGTTGATTTCAGCTTTGTCGGATCGGTGGCATTTTTGCCAAACGCGGCATCATGGTCGATTCCCATCACATTACCACTGTCATCAATATGAACATTGCCGCCATGCCGATCGACCTGTCCCGTCAAGGCATCCATGATCTGTAAATCGGACAATCCCTTTTGCGTGACAGGATTTTTGAAATTTACGTTGCGGTAGTAATCGTCGGCATTCAATTGGTAAAACTTGGAAGGATCCTCCATGCTTGTAGGAGTTGATGGATGCACCGCTTTTTGAGGATTACCGGGCCGAATAAGTTCCTTTCCAGTTGCATCATCAACCATATAAGACCGGCCATGTTTACCTTTCAAGTTATTTAAAACAGCAAGATTAGTAACTTCCTTGTTAATCCCTTGCTTTAGGGGTTTACCAGGAGCCTCTTCGGAAACGCTGCCAAATTTGTTGTTGTGAGTTGCAAATTCCGTGGTAGCGATGGTGTTGCCAGGACCGCTACCCTGCTTGTTTTTCAGCAACTGGGCATAGCGAGAGGTCGCAACAGCACGGTTCGCTAATCTTGGATCGTCCAAAGTAACACCGGTTGACTCTGCGGCTGTGCCCACGTCGATCGGTTGATTGTATTGATCCAGCGATCGCGACTCAGAGTCTTTACTGGTGGGTACTTTATCTTCCTTAAAATACCCCGTTGTCATCGTTTTACCGATCGGTGTGGTGTAGGTTAGCCGATCAACCTGGTTAATTGCTCCCCCAGCAAACTTATCCTGGGGTGGGTGTTTTTTGTCAAGGTCTTCGTCGGTAAATTTGATGACCTGTTCCTGTACGGGCTTAGGTGGCGGTGCTTTCTTGCGAAATAGCCCAGCGGCCTGAATGGGGGCTGTAGCACTGCTTTGCGATCGCGCAGGCTGACCAGTGCTGAGTGGATCTGAACGTTTATTTTCAAGGGCCTGTTTTCCCAGTGTGTCTGCCTCAGCCTCTAAATGTGGATCGGTATTAATCGGGATAGCCTGATTGGCGAGCGCAGTGACGCGCCGCGATCGCTGCTGCATCACATGGGTAAGCTCATGCCCAATAATTTTTTGGCCTTCAGAGCTATGGGGACGAAATTGTCCTGGGGCAAAGTGGAGGTTTTCTCCACGGGTGTATGCGAGTGCGCCAATCTTCTCCGCATTGTCATCTTCATGTACCCGAACAGCAGAAAAATCCGTATTGAACGAAGATTCCATCTTTTCCCGTAATGGTTTTGGCAATGGTTGCCCACTCGTTATCAGTTGCAGCGATTCTGGAGAAAACTCTGCTTGCTCAAAGCTATGTCCGAGATAGGAAGACCGCTGAAACTGTGTTGTTACATCAAGACCACTATTAGATTGCTCTGGCGCGATCGCGGGGGAATGCGATCGTGTTACTAACTGTCCAGACTTTTGTACAAAATTGGATCTGCTTTTGAGTTGAGCATTGGTCTTCATGATTCTGTTGCTCATCTATCAGATATTGCTTGAACCAGGTTCCCTACAGTTGCCGCAATGGTCTGGGAATCTGTCGTACTTTAAACCATAAACCATGTTTTGCTCTGATCCTTACAACTTTATCTTCCAGGTCGGTTTTAATTGGAGTCCCTCAATAACCGTCTGGCATTCTTCCTTTGCTCTATGCTCGAATCAGGTTCTAGAATTGGCTCTACATAGTTGTCTTTGCTTGAATCGAGTTCTGAAGCTTCAGATTGGTGACTGCCATGTTTCTCTGGGCTGTCCATTATTTCCGTGGACATGTTTCTACTACTCCCATCTTCAGAAGTCGGAGAATGATTGTAATGCGACTCTGCCTCAGAATCCTCTTGACTGTCCGTCATTTCTGTAGATGCATTTCCAAGAGTCGGAGAAAGTAAGTAAGTTGGCTTTATCCCAGATGGTTTTGTAGGTTCCGAAGTATCATCGTTTACTTGTTCAACCCGTTGTCTTATCTCTTTATTCAAAGCGCGTTTATTTTGACTCTGGGCAGCTTTTGAAGTTATCTCAGATGGCTTGTCGCTAATTTGTGAAGTATTATTACCTGACTGACGAACTCGCTGTCTTATTTCCTTGTTCAAGGCATGCTTGAGTCGGATTTGAGCTTCGTTTCCTTGCGTTTGCAGAAACTGGTGATGATTTAGCCTAATATCTCCCATCTCTTCTAAATCAATCCCCGGAAAACTCTTACCACTACCTCCCAGATGGATTTCAGTTGGTCTCTTATCTGCGTCTTCTAGCTTTGCTCCCAATCCTCCTTCTTTTTTAGATTTACTAAGAGACTCTACAAACTTGAATAGGTGCTCCGAAGTTGGTCTGTAATGACCACTTTTGTCTGATATTGCTCGGATTAATCCTTTCGCATTAGTTTTGATTTCTCCAGCAATTCGCGCCAACCCACCATTAAGAAGGGTTGTGTGATGAATTTTTTGTTCCTTCCCTGCTTTTCTCGTCTTTTCTTCCTCTTCCGCTTGATCAGCAGAATATATTCTTCCAGTATCTTGAGCCTGAGCAAAGATATGTGCTCCTTCTGCCATGCTTCCTGGAACGGCCAATGTCCTCCCTGCTGCTGAAGTATTTATAGGTTTACCTTTAGCATTTGTTAACAATCCTTTTTTATTAATACGGACCTCATGCGCTGCATGTTCACGTTTTCCTTTTTGGGTTGTTGAGTCAAAATATTTTGTTGTTTTGCCTGAATCGTCTGGGACTGTTGACTCTGTTTTATATTCTGGTCTTTTCTCAAGCCCCTGTTCTACCTGTTCCCATTTTTCCTCCAGCTTACTGCGAGACTTCGGTGGTGGTTCCTCAAAAAGTCCCCTTGATGGTCCTTGAGGACGAAAATCACGGGCGACTTTTAGAGCAGTTGATTTATCTTTTTTAGAACCCCCTCCAAATTTTTCTAGATCTTTCTCCCGCTCGTCCTTTAGGTCGCCGAGAAATTTGTCATAGACTTCATGGCGGTCCTTGAGGCGATTGGCCCTACCCGTCAAATTGCTGCCGTTTAAACTATGGTCATACAGGAAATTAGCATTATCATGTGGCCGGGCGGCTCTTTGCCGATCAGCCACTCCTATTGCTCCGGATTTTCCAATGGGAATACCCGTTTTCTGTCCTATCAATCTTCGGAATCCCTTGAAAGGTGAACATTGGATTGCCCCACTTTGAGCTAATGATTCAGTTGAACGTGAGGTATTTTGGTGCATAAGCTTGATAGGATTGCCTTGAACCGCCTGACTCCCTAAGCGATCGGCTTCTGTTTCTAAGCGGCTATCAGTATTGATTGGCATCGCACCCGATGGTGCGACCACTTGTCCCGATCGCTGTTGGATTACATGGGTAAGCTCATGTCCAATGATTTTTTGTCCTTCAGAGCTATGGGGACGAAATTGACCAGGGGCAAAGTGGAGGTTTTTCCCGCGTGTATAAGCCATTGCACCAATCTTTTCCGCATTGCCATCCTCATGTACCCGCACATCAGAAAAGTCGGTATCAAAGGCTGATTCCATCTTTTCCCGCAACGGTTTGGGTAGCGGACGACCACTGGTAGCAGGCTGAAGGGATTCCGGGGAAAACTCGGCTTGCTCAAAATTTTGACCCAGTTGAGCCGATCGCTCCAGCAGCGTATCGGATCGTGTCTCCGATTCATTTGCCTGAATTGGGGCTGCTTGAGCGGAACCAGGCAGCTGAACCTTAGACTGAGCAGGCGAAGGTGTGGCTTTGGCGGCGGCATAGGTGCGAGTCATGGGCCTTTGCTCTTAATTTGGCAGGTGAATGAATCAATAAATTCATGAAGGCTCTGATTATCCTATATAAATGTGTCGGACAAGTAGAGTCTATGACCTGAGCAGATGCATTAGGCTTTACGCTGTGTCACTAATGCACTCTACAAGATGGGCGATCGCACTGATAAATTCTCCCTTTAAACTCACCACGATAGTCAACTTTATAGAGTTACTCAAGTTCTCAAGTATCTCATTTCTCCAGCAAGATAGGCTAGGTTGTGCGATCGCAAGACCGATCAAAACGAGGAATTGAAATTGCGCTCGATGCACGTAGTAGCATTATTAATGCTGGGTTTTCTTTATCAACCCAACCGACAGCGAGGGACGATCGTACTACTGATTTTCGAGTTGGGGGCGATCGTTGCTAGATTATCTCAGCTGCGTTTCGGTCAAGCTCAGCCTGGTGCCATATCCTCATTTATGGAAATTATCGAGTTTTCATCGATAGGTAGAAGGCCAATATTCAAACGATTGGGGATGTATTTGTGGAGGGATGTGGCCTGTGATTCCAGATTTTGAGGCGATGACGGGGTTGATGGGAGGGTAAGGTGGGCAAAATCCAATCTTGCTCCTATTTGTGCAGTTACAGCCGTTTGCCCATCCTACAAGAGCTCTTTCTCACGGGCACGCTTTCCGGCAATGCTCTCAAGATTTACACCTCCGGTTGCTCTACTTACGAATCCTAAGTTAGAGATCGGCTTCATGCTACCTGATGCGGAATCCGCTTCTACCTCCTGTTCTCCTTGCCGCTCCTGATGGTAATCTGCATACTGTTTTGCTGCTCCAATGACGCCACTCATCAGTCCACCCGATTCAGCTTTTGGACTTAAAAGTGAAGAGGGTATTGAAGTTGTAGCTTCATGAGAGCCTTGAGATTCCTGTTTTCGTTCCTCTAGTTCTTGCTGACTCCGGTAATAGTCCATATGCTTTAGAAAAGAGGCTGCAGCTGCGTTACTCGCCAAACCTGCTGATCGACTGTTCGGACTTGGTGTACATTGAATGACCCCATTTTGTTGAGTACTAAAACTGCGGCTATAACTCGAAACTTTGTTCCCTAAACTCTCAGTACCAGATGTTTTTGAAATAGGTTTTCCTTCTGCTACTCTCGTTCCCAAGAGATCTGCCTCATGCTCCAGCCGTCTATCGGTATTGATGGCATCTTCAGGAATGGCGACCTGGCTTTGTCGCTGTTGCATTACATGGGTTAATTCATGTCCAATAATTTTTTGTCCTTCAGAGCTATGAGGCTGAAATTGTCCAGGTGCAAAGTGGAGATTGTGCCCGCGTGTGTAAGCGAGTGCGCCAATCTGCTCTGCATTGCCATCTTCATGCACGCGCACATTAGAAAAATCAGTGGCAAACGCGGCTTCCATCTTTTCTCGTAACGGTTTAGGGAGTGGGCGACCGCTGGTAGAGGGTTGCAGCAATTCTGGGGAGAACGCGGCTTGCTCAAAGTTGTGTCCTAGCTGTCTGGAGCGCTCCAGGCGCTCATGTGGAGTGGTTGAGGATGCTTTAGCCTGGATGGGAGCCGATGCAGGGGAAGCAGCGCCTTGAACCGTCGGTGTAGCCGTTGAGGGGACAGTTTTTGCAGCGTAGGTGCGCGTCATAGAGCAATTCCTCTTCATTCAGGGGGCAAGCAGAACCAGAGAGCAGACAGGACGGGTGGGGTTATGGGTTATTGGACAGTCCAAAGTAAATTTGTTGGGCAACTTGAGCTGCAATACTATCCACACTGCCAGGTTTGACAGTCATAGAATGATGGTTCAAGTTGGCATAATTGTATCCCGGTTGTAAGGTAGACGGATTTCCTGATTCGGCAAACAGGCGGGCTAATTCTTGCTCCACTGCCGCCTGAATCTGTTCCGGATTGCCACGCGCACCCTGGAGCTGTAATTCTTCAATGTAAAGGTTGAGATTGGGTTGCTGAGTCATTGGTTATTGATCCATTGAGACAATTGAGTTGCTTTGATGGTGCACTATCATTCATCCAGCCATCCACGAATTTCCATTTCAGTGAGCGTTTTTTCCAGTTTGGCGTATTCGCCTCGTGCGGCTTTTAGCAGGTGAGACATGGCGATCGCCTGTTCTGCTTCCGCTGCCAGAAAAGCTGCATTTAGGGCAATATTGCGGATATTCCCTCCGGCTACATTCAGCCGCGCCAGTTTGTGGAAATCCAGGTTGGTAACAGGCGTGGCAATCGGAAAAATGCGCTGCCAGATCAATACTCGCTGTTCCAGATCGGGGAATGGAAACTGCACAATGAACCGGAGCCGTCGCAGAAAGGCATCATCCAGGGCAGCGGGCAGGTTGGTGGTGAGGATGGCGAGTCCCCGATACGCCTCTACCCGTTGCAGCAGGTAGCTGACTTCGATATTGGCGTGGCGATCGTGCGAATCCTTCACTTCACTGCGTTTACCAAACAGCGCATCCGCTTCATCAAACAGGAGAATGGCTCCCCCTGCCTCTGCGGCATCAAAGACCCGCCGCAGATTTTTTTCCGTCTCACCGATGTACTTGCTAACGACAGCGCTCAAGTCAATGCGATAGAGATCAAGACGCAATTCCTGCGCCAACACTTCTGCTGCCATCGTTTTGCCTGTGCCGCTGGAACCGGCAAACAGAACGGCTGTCCCTAATCCACGGGTGCTTTTGCTGGCAAAGCCCCAGGTATCGTAGACGATCGCCCGTTGCCGGACATGCACCGCAATTTCTTGCAACACCTGCTTTTGGGCATCTGGCAAAATTAACTCCGTCCAGGTTGCCATCGGTTCGATCCGTTGGGCCAGGTCATCCAGACGTGGTCGGGACTGGTTGCGGCAGGCATCCCACAGCACGAGAAAAGGTGATGTCTCATCTCCCGCCTCTGGTTCGTCCCAGGTGTTGCTGGCCTGCACGCCCGCACAGACGGCCCGGATAGTCGGCGCATTGAGGTTGAACTGATAAATGAGGCGATCGAGCTGTCCATCCAGCAGCATCACATCCTCACCCAACGCCTGTTGCCAGATCAGTCGTTGTTCGCGAAACGGCGGTTTGCTAATGTCAAAGCTGAGCAGAGGCCGTTGACTCAGGGTTTGACGTTGGCGACTGGTGATCATCAGTAAGCTATTGGTGCGTTCCAAAAACTGATGTACAGCCGTGACACGGGTGGTATCGCTGGCCTCCAGTTCATCGCAGTCCAGCAGGAGTGCACTATCCGTCAAAGCCGATTCTCGCTCCCAGAGGCGCGTGAGCGTCCCCAGTGTGGCGGTATCGGTGGGCAGGGAGTGTGCCGCGATCGCCTGTAGTGACAGATCCAGTTCTTTACAAACGGCCAGCGCGATCGCGATTTTGCTGCTGCTGTCTTCGCCACAAAGCTGTAGAACGGGTTGAGTAGCGGTGCTGGCAGTGCCAGTCCAGATATTAACCATTTGCTCGACTAAATCCTGATCGGATGGAGCCAGCTCGGTACCATCAGTCGCAGGGCGGAATAGCCCCACCAGGCGATCGTTGATGTGGCTCACGCCCATCAAATATTGCAAAATGCAGGGATCGATCCGCAGGGGAGCCAGCGTTAGTGACTTGCCGTCCCCGACCTCCAGCAGGTGCCAGTAGCGTAGCGGGTTGGTGAGCGACAGCACCCGCCAGTCGGGATTCGGTAGAGCCGCTAATGCGAGTCCTAACGTCGGATAGGCCAGATGGTCACTTTGGGCCGCTGCACAGAGGGCGGCGAACCGACCGTCCAACTCCATCCCGGCACACAGCAACAGCACCTCGCGATCGAAAGTTGACAGCCGAAACAGCCCACACAGCTCATCCAACGCTGCCAGCGCGGGTAAATCATCTGCGGCGGCTTGGAGTGCCTGGTGCGCGTCCTGCTGTTTTTGCAGCATAATGGCATCAGCGGTGGGATCTTGAAACCGCGCCGCGTGATGCTCCAGGTGCAGCCGGACGATCGCCACGGCGGCCATCAGGTAGCGCTGGTTTGCCTGCTGCCAATGGTGGTAGGACTGACTCATAAAACCTGTACGATCGGGCTGTGATAGCGACTTTGAGCATCAAACGCGAGCGCACTTTCGGCGTACTGCACCCCATCGACCTGCACCCGCACCAAATAGGTGCCCGGTTCGATCCGATTGGGTGCTGTGCCGTAAGGGATTGCTACGGCAAGGCGATCGCTGGTGGCAGCCATAACGCTAGAAAAACTGTACCCTCGTGCCGCCGTGAGCGCGGGCGCTGTATCTGGCTGTAATTCGTTCAGCAACAAATCAACCCGCTGTCCGGCTTGCAGGGGCGGCACTACTTGCAGTTGCACACTCGCCTGCAGGATGGTGCCACTCACGGCATCTGATATCGGCGCGATCGCCACATCGCCCAAAATTCGGGGGCGTACAACCAAACTGATGACATTGGACTGTAAGGCTGGCGCTGGTTCCCCCCCCACCGTGATGGAAAGGGCGTTATCGCTGGGAACGATGACCTGAACTGAGTTGAGACCTGCGCGCAGGTCGCTTGGCAGAACCACCGTTAAATTGCCGCGGGAGTCAGCCTGGGCGGGAAATCGGCGATCGTCCACCTGCACCATCACGCCCTCAGCGACAAGATTTTTCCCCGTCAGCGTGAGGGCGATCGTCTGACCCGGCAACGGCACTTCAATGAGGGCTGGCAGCACAGCATCCAGTTGGGGAGGCAGGTGGGCTATTCCCGCCAGGTTAACGCTCTGAGCCATTAGCGCTGTTTCGGGAGACACATCGGCATCTAGCAGCACCACACTCGCTTCATAGGCCACCGACAGCGCATGCGTCACCTGAAAAAACACCGTCCAAATTTTCGATAGTTCCTCCAGACTGAGCTTGATGGGTGAAAATTTGACGGAAACAATCTGGTTTGCCAGGTCAGACTCGATTAGATAGCTATCGATGCCGGCTGCAAGGGTTGTGGCCTGAATTTGCGGACGGGTAAGGATGGGCTGCGCCTGCAACGTGGTCAGTGTTTTGCCCATTAGCCGTTGGGGTTCTTGCTGTACCTCTTTGCCATAAAACGTTAAGAGGTAATGGAGGTCGAGCGCCACCTGAGGCCGCTGTACCAACGTGCCATCCCAGCTTCGCGTGGCCAAATCATCGTTCCGCAGGGCGGCGTTCGGCAAAACTTGATAAAGATAGAGGTTGACCCCCACGAACCCAGGCTCTTCCCTCTCTGGTCGTCCTGATTTAACCTGGGGCGCAGCCGAAAGCTTAGGCACCGTCTGCAATGCCTGACCAATCAGCGATTTCAAAGACTCCGTGACGGCCGCGATCGCCAGATAATTGCTCATCTACTGCCGCTCCTGCCGTCGGGAAAGGTACTGGTCAAGGGATAAGGAGGGACGGGGCCGACTGAATTGGGTCGCCGCTGGGGTCGGTGGCGGCGCGGCAATCCGAATGCGACCAATGGAAACGCGAATAGCGGGAGGCTGGGCGGGTGGTCGATCGCGCGCCAACCACTGTAGCCGTCGCGCCTCCTGCATCTGGGAATCTGGTTGAGAACCGCGATCGCGCATAGCCGGTGGACTGGATCGATTGGCCTCAGGCACAGCCGTTGCGGCTGTTTGTGGCCCTTCCTGGGAAACAGTCGTTGCTCCGAGGCTGGGTTCGAGTTGCGACAGCAGCCTTTCATCAGTAACGGGTGACGGCACTGCCTGGCTTGCTGCTGTATGAAGAACAGAATGATTCACTGACACTGGCGCAGGGCTATTGGGGATCAGCGCTGCTTGACCAGATGACGATTGAACAAATGACGATTGACCAGATGACGATTGGAAAGGGTTTACAGCTATATGTGCCGTAATCTGTTCCGTTTGCAAACTCTGTAAGTTTTGTTCTGTTTCAAATAGGGAGCGATGTTGACGATCGTTGTTCTGTTGCGTTGGCAACGAAGCAGAAAAAGATTGTTGTGGTTGTAGAAGTAACTGTGCGTTTCCAGATGCGATCGTTGATGTGTTAGTGGTGAAATCATCAATGACGGATTGATTGACTGCTGCGATCGTTGATGTGCTAGTAGTGAAATCATCAATGACGGATTGATTGACTGCATCATTGACGCGATCAGTCGGATTTGTATTCTGCGCATCTCGCCGCCGATTGGACTTTAGCTGAAGATTGGGTTGTGCAGAATGCTGGACTGAGCGCGATCGCACAACGAAATCATTCTCTAAATTCGATGGCGCTGATAGCGCTGTCAGCATCGATCGTTCATCTCCATCAACTACTTTACGGGAAGACCGTTCGGATCCAGTTAACGGCCACACAGACGGCGAAGGTGACAACGGCATGGCTGCAGTGGAATGGCTAACTGGTGATGGCTGATCAGTGGTGCGATCGACAGCAAAAGAATTTGCCCCATGCGACATGGGCTGCGGCTGCTTGGGTCGCATCAAGAGATCGTTGAAACCTGTGGACTGGGTGGTATGTGCAGGGACATTGGGTGCTCTGTTTGCAGGGAATGGTTCCATCCGCGGCGCTACAACCACTGGAGCTTGTACCGTTCGTATACTGCTAGAGCGCTGTGGCGATGCGTCCGCTGGCAAGTAACTGGTGGGTGGCGCGATCGCACTCCCTAACGGTGAAGACATTGTTGCAGCCTGTTGGGTCGGTTCCACACTCGCTCGATGGCTTTGAGGCATGTCGGAGAACTGCCGATCGCGACCCGTCATCGTCTGGGAGGACGACTGTCCGGCTATTGAATTTAGAGACGATGGTGGCGATGCGGGTGACTGATCCACAGAGGGTTGAACGACCTGCGATCGCGGCATGATGGCAGAATCAACTTGACGCTGAATGACCGCATTCGCGGCATCACTGGGCGACGGTGGCAGTGTTGGGTGAGTCGTGTTTGTGGCTTTCAGGTCTGCGATCGCACTGTAACGCCTCTCAGGGTCAGGCGAGATCGGCGAGATCACGGCAGCCTCATTGGGCACTTGTTCCCCACTCGATACCGCTTCCCCACTCGATGCCGCACTCTCTATGGCTGATGCTGACGGCGCACTGACAGACCACGCCTGATGCTGATCGGGCGCTGAGTGTGGACGATCCGATTTTAGTGGGGCAGCCGTTGGCGCTGTTGATGGAACCGTTGGTGCTGTTGATGGAACCGTTGGTGCTGCTAATGGAACTATTGGAACTGCTGATGGTTCTGGTATTGCGGGAAATGATGGCAGAGACGATCGCGGGTCTACTGCCGATGGGGGAGAAGATTGCGAATCGAGTGATGCGATCATTGCATCCGGGTTTTCAGATGAGGACGCGGCCTTAGCCGAGGATGATTGGTGTATGGGTGTGCTGGGCTGTAATGTTTGTGTATTCAATGGAGCGATCGCATCCACTGGACGTGTTGACATTACCGTTGGCGGCGATCCAGGTATGGACACAGGCGATGGCGGAGAACCCGCAATAGCCGGATTCAGCGGAGTTGCGCCGGTTGTTTCTGGCAATGCTCCGTGCATTCGGTCATCTGATTGCGAATACCCGGTCGTCTGTGGTTGGGCGGGCGGCCAGGTGTGGCTCCCCCCCGTGCCTGTAGCGAACGACGTCGTTGGCGTGCTTGTCGAATCTGCCGTTGCAACCGGACTTAAGTTAGCCCAGGCCGTTTCACCCATGAGGTCAACCGGCAGTTCATTCGCCATTGGCGGACTGGGCGCAAACATGGGTGTAGCCAGGGGACGAATGCCAGGGGCAACGCCTAACGCCTGCGCTGCCAGACTGGTAAATAAATCCGACATTACAACACTCCTTCCAGATAAGCCTGTCGGCGGAATGCACTCATGGCAAGAATGTCAGCTTCACGCCAGCCATACGCGTTTGCCAGAGTATGCACCTCGTTCAGCAACCGCCGTGCCTGCATCGTCAGCTCTAGCCAGAAAAACGCACCAATATCAAACTCATCGCGCCATTCGTGCTGGCAGGCGGGACAGGAGAGACTGAATCGGAACGTGGATGCCGGGTCGCACTCGGCCAACGCCTCCGCCAGCGCTGTGATCACCGATTCCGGCAGCGCTGCCGCCGCGATCGCCTCCCCCTCCCCCAGCGTGGCTTGCAGCACACACCGTTCAATCAGCCGTTGCCGCGCGATCGCGTGATCCCCACAACGAGACACTTCGGCCAGATCAACGCTGGTCAGGGCACGAAAGCGGAGTTGAAACCCATGCACCGTGAGGGAAAATTCCGGTGCGATCGGTGCGATCGGGTTTGTGTCACACAAATCCGTGGCATTGACCCCAAACTCCAACTTTTCTGCACATTGGGGGCAGTGGGCAAACGCATTCACCTGGGTTCCCAGCAGACAGTTCCGCAGGGCAAACAGGGTTGCATTACGCCGCCCGATGCTCACTGCGGCCAATTCTTGCTGCGGTACATGGGGAAATGCTGCCGATAGCATCAGCAGCGATCGATACCAGTCTGGTTGGTGTTGCCCCAGTTCCCAGATGCGCAAAATGTCCTGGGCCGATAAGAGACGCATGACAACGAAATTTATGCAAAGAGGACACGCGATCGAACGGTAAACAGATTGTTTGAACGCACCAATGATGGCTCAAACAATCTGTTTCGTCAGCGGGTTTAACCTAACTCGCAGGCAACGTAAAGCTGGGCTCCGTTGGTTCCGTCACGCTGGTATCGCGTTCCCATCCCTCATTCTCCAGTTTGATCATCTGGATTGCCACTTCATTGCCCATCCCATCCAGATCCGGCAACGCATGGTACTCCGACACCCAGCAGCGGTAGACATTGTAGGCAATCACCTTTTGTCCCGCTTCGTTGTACACCTCAATGATGATATCCTTCCGAAAGTCCTTCAGCGAGACGATCTGATTTGAGTTGTCATCGCCTTTAGTAGAGTTGCTATAGTCCCACACTTTATTCGCCCATTGTTCAAACGCCACATCGTGAGTAACGCCACGTTCTAACGTAATGGCTTCATACTGCGTTTGACCCGGTGACACGCGCGGAGTGCTGGGATCACCGCCAACGCGATGCCGCACAACTTGTGTGGTGCGTACCAGGCCGCTAACTTTGCTGATTCCGGCGACGTATTTCCCGTCCCACTTCACCCGAAAGCGGAAGTTTTTATAGGGATCAAAGCGATACGTGTTGACCTTAAACTCGGGGGCTGGCATGATGTTCTCCTTCAGTGAACCAAACAAAGTCGCGATGAGCAGCGCTGGCCGCCATCGTTAACAGACTCAAACTCATGACGGGACAGCACTCCTTTAAACGGGTTGTTGTCCGGCCTGTTGCTGGATTTGCAGCACCACAAATTCAGCCGGTTTGACGGGCGCAAAGGCAACCAGCACTTTGACAATGCCGCGATCGATGTCGTACTGAGTCGTTGTGGTTTTATCGCACACCACTCTGTAATCGTAAAAGGCACCCTGGCGCGCCAGGTCTGCCATAAATGCACCCACATTTAAGCGGAGAGAAGACCACAGCGTTTCATTGTTCGGCTCAAAGACAGCCCACTTCGTGCCCCGGTACAGGCTTTCCTCGATGTAAAGGGTCAAGCGGCGAACGGGTAAATACTTATAGTCGTCGGTCAGTTGATCCGCCCCGCGCAGTGTGCGTGCACCCCAAACGACGGGGCCAATGATGGGAAAACTCCGCAGGCAGTTGATCCCTTTCTGGTTCAGGACGCCGTTTTGCTTGTCACTGAGTCGCGTTTCCAGATCTTGAATGCCCAGCAGCGCGGCATCCTGACCCGCTGGCGCTTTCCATACGCCACGCTGCAAGTCGGTTGATGCAATCACACCCGCAATAATGCCGCAGGCTGAGAAAACGCGTGTAATCCCCTGCATTTCGGGGTCGGCTTTTTTGACACGCGGGAAGTAGACCGCTGCATTGCGGGCCACTGGTCCCCCAAGACCGATATACACCGGATCGATCGCCTCAAATTGATTTTTACTGGCACTTTCAACCCAGGTCTGCGGCGGTTCAACAATTAGAATCGCCCGACGCTCTGTGCAATAGACTGCGGCTTCAGCACAGGTAAGCTTGTACTCACTAGTGTAAAAGCTTTCGTCGAAAGACTCCAGCGGAATACACATCAGGTTGAACAAATCGACGGTTTCTAACGTCGCTAACCCACGGTGATAGTCATTGTAATCCAGCTTATCCCCATCCGCCCCCGCTCCATTTGAGTCTATTGGTGCCCCACTCCAGGTATTGTTGCTTGGGGTAGGCAAACTGTTCAAATTGGTGATGATGGCTGGATCAACCATGACTAACTGTGACTGATCATGCAATACGCGATCAACCCGATTGGGGTTGCTAGCACCTGGCGTTCTACCATCTTTCGTGGTCAGGTTGAGATACTGTTCTGTAATCGTGCTGCCGTCGGGCTTAGTAAACGTGATGGCCAGATTAAACAGATCATCGGCTGTCAGGCCATATCGACTGTATTTACCCTGGTTCCCGACCAGTTCTTGGGCGCTGGCTGCATTAGCTTGCGTTGCAACAACCTTTAGCCCGTAGCTGGGGCCACCATTTGAATTTGAACCACTGCCCGTACTTGCCGCTGTGTTTGCCCAACTGCCAGGATTCGCCGCCACAAACTGCAGAGAAGATGCGTTAGTTGGCGCATTATCACCGGCTGGCGCATTACCACCGGCTGGAGTACTACCAGTCGCAGCAGGCTGCAGCACGAGCGCTGCTGATTTGGACGTATCCTGAGTTGCTGTTATCTTTCCGTTTGTATCAGTTGTGATTTTTACATGCACTAGCCGCACAATGATGGCTTGACTGCCACCGTTTAAAAAGAAGTCCTGAACGGCATAACTGAGGGGATAATCGTAAGCTAATCCGCCAAACAGGCGTTCGTAATCGCTAAAGCTGAAGACCGTGGTTGGCTCATCCACTGGCCCCCACAACGCCCGCCCTAAGAAGGTCGTAATCGAAGTAGCAACACCTGTAATTGTATGCTGACCAGTGGGAAGCTCCTCAATATAGACACCGGGATACGAAAGTTGAAGCATAGACTCTCCTGCAAACAACTGGACGAGAGACAAATTCAGTAGAGCGGTCAAACCTGAGCAAGGGCAAAATATTCTGCTTTAACAGCTATTAAGGCCGAATATCTTCGATTGGGGCACAAAATTTTTCCAGCTTGACTTTGCCGATAAATTACGATGGCTTGCCGACAAGATCAAATTCACCCAACCCTGAAAGCATAGTGATCTCGTAGGCATCCCACAGGTGATGACATGATCGCTAGCATTTTAACCAACTGCAAAGATAAATACGGTCAATTGTCAGGAAACGCAATCTCTAAGCTGGTGAAATTAATAATTAAGTTACTCAAATTAACAATCCCCGGGCTTTTGTCCTCCATTTGGGTGAACCATCGGTGCATCAATAATGAGATCCGTCTGCTAGATTGCATTTTCGCTTCAATCAGTCAGGACTGGCACCGTGGCGTCTTACATGTCCTACTGAGTGATATAAAGCGATAGGAAGCATCATGGTTTCTGGCAGCGTCTGAAATCCTCAAGCCTTTGATCAGGGAAACCAACAGGCACTCTATTTCACAGCCTGCGGGAAGCAAGAGAGCGTGAGACGATCGTGACTACTGTGGAGGCAAGGCGCTTGGCTGATTTCACCCACAGAGTATCCAACCCACAATCAATCAATAGCCAAATGGAAAAAATCAGTTTATTTAACGCCAGCTAATCTACGGCGGCACTTCTTTGTCAATCCTGCATCGACGTGCGGGTCGTGGCATCCATCGAACACCATCAATCCCGCGAGGTATCTCTAAAGCAAGAGTCATAAAGGTGGGTAAATCTGTGCAGATATCAGACTTACAGCCGCTTTCATCTTTATTGAGTTTGTTTAGAATAGGAACATGAAAGTTGGTATTGGTCGAGCGGCTGCTGAATTAGGAGTTTCGCGTGACACCCTCCGCCGCTGGGAGGCAGCCGGCAAGATTGAGGTTGAACGCACGCCGTCGGGACATCGACGCTATGATTTAGTGCAGTTACGGGGACTTGCACCGGCTAAATCAGAAGCGCAACGGATTACCATTGCTTACGCCCGTGTATCCCACCAGAATCAAAAATCAGAATTGAAGAACCAGATTCATCTGATGAAAACCTTCTGCGAGGACAACGGCTGGAAAGTAGACGTGATTCAAGATATAGGGTCTGGCGTTAACTACCGCAAAAGTGGCTTGCGCGAGCTAATCCGGCGAATCTGTCAGGGTGATGTTGGTCGCTTAGTCATGACCCATCGCGATCGCCTGATGCGGTTTGGGATTGAACTTGTCTTTTCGCTCTGCGAGCACTTTGGCACCGAGATTGTGATTATCAACGCGAGTTCTCTCACCGAATTTGAGGACGAAATTGCCGAAGATATTCTGGAGATCATCACAATCTTTTCAGCACGGCTTTATGGCAGCCGTAACGATAAAAATCGCGATGTCATCAAAAAGTTAACAGCCGTCGCGAAAGAACTGGAAAGTTAGCGTACAGATCAGCTCTCGGCAATGGCGTCTAACCCTTTGGCACCAAGAGCGGAGAGCCGTTGACTAAATTGGGCACCGACGGCAAGCACTGGGCTTTGCATAGCTTTGTAAAGGTTTTGACCGTTTTCCACTAGTTATCTCAGGCGATAGATGGGAACGGCCATCCCAGATTGCTACTGTGAAAGCGTCAACTCTTAAGGAACTTTCAACATGAATATTCTAGCTTGGGTGGTTTTAGGTCTGATTGCAGGCGCGATCGCGAAAGCGATTGATCCGGCCGCTCGTGGTGGTGGCATCCTTGGTACCCTCATTCTGGGTATTGTGGGTGCATTTGTAGGTGGGATTCTTGCAACTCTCCTTACGACGGGTCATTTAGTGCTCACCGCCGCATCGCTCAGCATTCCTGGGATTATTGTTGCCGTGCTTGGGGCAATTATCGCTGTCTTCATCTGGCATCGGACAGCAGGCGTCAGAACCTACTAAATCGTGCCCAACACGGCGAAGTGTCGTTGAATACCGATCGCCGCGACCATCCAACGTGTGGTAAAAGCAAGTCAAAACGTCCGCTCAGATTCAGTATTTGCAAAATTGGCTGTGTTCTGAGCGTCGTGACTAAAGTGATAATTGCTGACTGGCGTTGGTGCCCATTTTACGTTGGATCAGAGTGAGGGGTTGATTGCTGTGCTGGTTCTACTAAAATTGCCTCACTTGCGATGTCAGGTGGGGCAATCTTTGATTCGCGAATCGTGGCGATCGACGTGGTAATCGCCCTCCACTAAGGTGCGCGAACAGTGCAAAAAGTGTAATCCTTCACAAAACTGATTTGGGCTTCAGGTTGCAGACACTGAATGTGTCCGCAGGCTTCTAGCTCAAGCAATATATTCCTTCAATTTAAAGACCGCATTTCAATTTAAAGACCACAATGGCTGCACTTGGGCGTGTAGCCTTACTGTTACGAGTGAGCAATTATGGCAACGCATCACCCTTCCACCCGATCAGCGCAAAAGTCTTCCAACTGGTTACATCTGCTTGGCCCAGGCCTGGTAACTGGTGCCTCTGACAATGATCCCAGCGGTATTGCTACCTATTCCCAGGCCGGAGCGCATTTCGGGTTTGGGATGTTGTGGACAATGGTATTTGCCTTTCCATTTATGGGGGGGATTCAAGATATTAGCGCTCGCATTGGCCGTGTTACCGGACATGGCATTGCCGGTAACTTACGTCGCCACTATCCCATTTGGTTGACCTATATCATTGTCTTTTTAATGCTGGTGGCCAACATCATCAATCTTGGAGCTGATATTGGTGCGATGGGTGCGGCGCTGAAACTGCTGCTTGGTGGGTCAGCACTCTTGTACGCTGTGGTGTTTGCTTTAGCATCACTGGTTCTGCAAATTTCGGTTCCCTATACGAAATATGCGTCCATATTGAAATGGTTAACGGTCACCCTCTTCGCCTATGTCCTGGCTGTGATGATGGTGCATGTGCCGTGGGGAGAAGCGCTGAAAGGAACCGTGATCCCAAGGGTGTCCTTTGAGTCAGATTACCTGACAACCTTGATTGCCATTTTTGGCACAACCATTAGTCCCTATCTCTTCTTCTGGCAAGCATCACAAGAAGTGGAAGAGGTTAAGACAACTCCAGCCGAAGCTCCTTTGAAACAAGCATCTGAGCAAGCGCCAAAGCAATTACAACGCATTCGCTTTGATACATACATTGGAATGGGATTTTCCAATTTAATTGCGTTTTTTATCATTTTGACCGCTGCGGCCACGCTCCATGCTCATGGCAAGACAGATATCAAAACCGCCGCGGATGCGGCTGAAGCGTTACGGCCGATCGCGGGTAATTTTGCCTTTCTCCTATTTGCCAGTGGCATTGTCGGCACTGGTCTACTCGCTATTCCGGTGCTCGCTGGTTCAGCCGCCTATGCAGTAGGCGAAGCACTTAAGTGGCCTACAGGTTTAGAACGAAAACCACTGGAAGCACGCGGCTCCTATTTGATTTTGGGAACAGCGACCCTGATTGGGCTGGCGATTAACTTTACACCCATCGACCCGGTTCAGGCGCTGTTTGGGGCAGCCGTCGTCAATGGAATTGTGGCCCCCCCGGTGATGGTAATGATGATGCTCCTGAGTAGCAATCGCCGAGTGATGCGGCAATTTACGATTTCGCGCCGTCTCAAAATTTTGGGCTGGTTGGCCACCGCACTAATGGCCCTGGCCACAATTGGATTCTTTGCCACCTGGGGACACTAAAATAGAACTTACACATTTGAGTAGGGGCTAACATTCGGCATGGGGTGCAAAATGCCATGAAGTCCTTTTGACCCAGCGACAATCCACGATTTCAAATATCCCTGAATACCAAAGACAGCATTTTCAGTAGCCTGTTGCTAAAGTCGTTGCGTCTGGTAGAGACGAATAAAAATGCACTCCAATCCTTCAAATGGTGAACCGAACGTTTCACCACGTCGGTCGATCGCAATTCCGACCGCTCCTTTGCCTGATCCAGTTGGGCAAAACATCGATACCATTATTGCCCTACACACAAAAGCAGAGCAGAAGGTCGATCGACATCAGCGCGCCGTGGAAATGGTCACGGCTTTCTGGGGGCGGCCTGCCTTCTTGTACAGTGTTTTACTCGCGATCGGGCTGTGGCTCTTGCCCAACGTCTTGCCGCGATCGTGGGGCATTCCTCGGTTTGACCCGCCGCCCTTTAGCAAGCTAGAAATGCTCATGAGCACCAGTGCATTACTCATGACAACAGGTGTGCTGATTCGTCAGAATCGGCAAGAAAAACTGGCAGAACAGCGAGCCCAGCTAAACTTACAGCTCAGCCTGCTATCCGAGCAGAAGCTTGCAAAGTTAATCGCGCTAGTTGAGGAATTGCGGCGCGATTTACCCGATGTGCAAAACCGTCATGATCCAGAAGCCGAAGTAATGCAGCAGGCAACCGATCCTCATACGGTCTTATCAGTCTTAGAAGAGAATCTGGAAGCAGAATTAGCCTACATGCAGCAGAACGATATGGCCCGTCCAGCCGATCAGGTCAATTGAAACATCTTGTTTCAGTTGGCTCAACCGATGTTGAGTTGCTGGCTTCGTCATATTCTCTCTAAAGCATGATGTTATGGCGTGGCCCTTCTTCCAAAATGAACGGAACTGAGGCTTCCGTATCCAAAGAAGGTCATCTGAATTGGGTTAGGACACAGCCCAACGTTTCAGGTGTAGAGAACATCGTAATGACAACATTTTTAACCCAATACCGCCATCGCGCTACATCCGTTATGCTGGCCACACTCCTGACGCTGCCGCTGTTTGCGGGCTGTGGTCAGCGCCAGGCAGCCGCACCGCCAGTAGACGATACGCGGACGGCAACGAACACCAACATGGCCCCCAACACTGCTCCCACCGTCAAGAAAAAGGGCCTAAATAACGTTCAGAAGGGAGCGATCGTGCTGGCGGGTGCCGCCGCGCTCTACTATCTCTATAACCAGCACAAACATGCCCAGGCGCAGGCGGGTGCAAATGGGCAGTACTACCTCTCTAAAAATGGTCGCGTCTATTATCGGGATGCAAATCATCAAGCGCATTGGGTAACACCACCCCCTGAGGGCATTCAGGTGCCTGCTGCGGAGGCTCAACAGTACCGTGATTATCAAGGGTATGACAATCGTGATACCGGTCGGGATCTTCGGTCCCTCCCGGAAGCACAGTCAGCATCTTTTTAAGGTGTTACAGCGGTTCTCACTTCCAGGGATGCATTTCATACCTGATTCGGCTCTTGAGCCCATAGGCCAATTCGCCCCGTCTGTAGCTCACGCATGAGAGAAAGCGATCGATCCATCGCTCACTGGTTTCAATCATTCAATTGTTGACAATATCAACTTAATTCAAACTGGAGATAATTATGGTAGGCGATTTTTTACGTAGAGCAACTGATGCCTTGCTGGGCGACGATCAGCAAGCGGAAAATGAGAATCAGGCACCACGTCCTGCCAGTGAAGATCCATATGGCGACCCAGCCGATCAAATGGCAGATTCCGGGTCGTATGGGAACGTGCGTCCTGCCAGTGAAGACCCGTATGGTGACCCAGCTAACCAGGCCGCGGATTCTGGTTCATTTGGGAACGTGCGTCCTGCCAGTGAAGACCCGTATGGTGACCCAGCCGATCAACAATAGCGGCCAAACTCAGGGTCGTTAGCAAAGCGTGCGTGTCATCAAACCAATTGGCTAAACTCCAGTTATGCGATAGCAACACTATAGATTGCAATCGAAATTGAGTTTTAGTCTGCTGGCGACTCTTTGAGCAAAATTTGCGATTTGCAATCAACGAGGGCTGTCGATCGCGGGACAGATCCCCTTCAGGCTCACTCGGTGAAATCGATTTCACTGAGTGAGCCATTTATAAATACATTTCTGCGGTATCCGCTTCTGGATTGACTCACGCGCTGGTCAGATTGATACTCTGACCAGCAAGTCGGTGCTGTCCTTCCTGCAATCTACTTGTAGACGTTACCAGTGGGCTTGCCTGAATCGTGAAAATGAAGCGTTTTCTCAGCGAGTGCAGGTTATGACAGTCCGGAGTGTAGTAGAAGCCAGAAGCTAAAGTTATTGAATCCGCAATCAATACATTCACATCCAAATACATTCACATCCAGATTACTAATAAAGCCCAACGATTCAGCTATGAATTCCCCTTTACCTACAGTATCAACATTGAGTCGATCAGTCTTTTTAGCAGATGCGCCCCTGTCAGAGCCACTGCCTTCCCAGAGTCAGGTACCCATGCATCCGACTAAAGACGAACCAATGATCGATCAGGGTGGACAGCATCTAGTGATTTTTGGGGTTGTGCTATTTATGCTGGGTGTGATTGCAGTGGTAGGAATTTTGAGCCGCAGAATTGAACATGCGATCATGGCGGCCTTGGTGATGAGCTTTGGTCTAATTGGTCTTTTTGTTGCAACCAGGCAGTAAAAAAGCAAATGTGATGGGTGATCAATGTATTATCGATCGCCCAGTGAGATCCATCATCTCAGTACAAAAGCGCGTGTGAAACGATAATCCGTTTCACACACGCTTTTTAAAGTTAAGGTACGTTCCCTGCTAATCCATCAATGCTGAGGTTGTAACCTACTTACAACGCTTAAATAGCGCTGCGACCAGCTACGCGATTCCAGATGAAGGAGAAAATAATCGCACCCAACACAGCCACCAAAATACCGCCCAAGCTAAAGCCAGTTGATGTAATGGCAAGTGCTCCTGTCGTCAAAAAGGTATACAGACTACCACCCACAAATGCACCAACAATCCCCAACAACATGGTGCCCAACAAGCCACCACCCCGTGCACCCGGATCAATCGCTTTTGCAATTGCACCCGCAATCAAACCCAAAACAATCCATGCCAAGATGTTCATGATCTGCAATCCTTTTCTTAAATAATCCAAAAATTCAAAGCTGAGTACAGATTAGCAATACCTTCGGCCGTCTGTGTCCTTCATCAGGCTGATATCCGCTTCATCTTTAGACAGAAAAGAAAACCTTGAGAGCAATAGCTCCCAAGGCGAAATGAACATCTTGCTTGAACTATCTTCTTTTAGCTTACTTGGGTTACTTCTATCCGCTATCTAGGTGCATAGCTTTAATTGAATCGCTTTCATGAACAATCGCGATCGATACATATTTAAAACCCCTAAAGCTTTATTTCATAGTCATTACACAGATTATTGGTGCTACGGAAAAGGCATAGAAATAGACCATCAGCAACGCGGTAATCGTGAGCAGAGGATGGTAAAACCATGCCTATCCGTTGGGACACTCCTTACCCACGAGTCCTTTATATATCACGCGCTGATTTGGGCATACTGACAATCGGCTAACAACAGAACAATCTGTTACAGCCAACGAAACTCAATCGCAGTTCCTGGAGCAATTATGCGAAGTGATATTTATTTATATAACGATGGCGGTAGCTGGAGTGTGGTGGCAAGCGAGGCCATCCCAGCGATCGTCGCCGATTATCGTGAACACGACGAACGATTTGTCTTTGACCATAAAGCAGCCCTCTTTGGGTTGGAAGGGGATGACTACAGCGTGATCCGTGTAGTGGTGAATGAGCCACTGACCGATGCCGAAGCGGCAGAATGGATTGCCCGGGCGTGCTGGCGACTAAACGTTAGCAGTTCACAGGTTGTGATTAGCGGTGGATTTGATCCTGATTGTTTAGCGGATTGGTTAGAAGCAGGTGATCGGCAAGACTCCCACGCGATCGACCTTCCTCCAGGGGACTACCAGATCACGCTATATACGTATCTCCACAGCATGAATGGCGCTGTCTGGGTCAACCGATATGACGATACACCGCTGTTGCCATCGTTGAGTGAGTGGTTTCGGCATGACCATCACACCACTCCAGTCCCCTCGTGGCTCGCCGCTATGTTTGCCTATGAGGACGTAGACCCACAGGACGAATGGTATCCGATTCGAGAGAATGTCCAGGCAGGACGGATCGCGATCGCGCCACAACCGCTGCACTGGATCGGCTATTTGATACACCTAGTCCCTTTTACCGCAACGACGGTGCTCGACCAACCCGGTGCCGATGGATGGTTCGACGCCCAAACAGGATTGCGAGTGCCAGCACAGTGTCCCCTGGGCATTGCCACTGATTGCACGGAGGACAACGACATTGTGAACAAAGTTGAGTGGGTGATGGGGCGATCGTAGTCGTTTCGGGCCGTTTTACCAGTACCAGCGTAATCCCTGGCTGGTTAGATAGGTTTGCAGCTCCGGCATTCGTTGTCGTGACACGATCGCCGCAGGGGCTAGATTGGGCGGTGCCTGGGTTACCAGCCATCCTGCGGTGGCCCCCGCCGCCGCGCCAATGCTCCACTCGCTGTAATGTATGCGCGTGACAGCGTTGACAATGTGCGTGACCGCAATCCCTTTCCCGCCGATTAGAAGATTGTCTACGCCCTGCGGAATCAAACTTTCCAATGGAATCTGCGTCGGATGGACACGCGCTTCTGGGACGGGGGCGCTGGTTGCTTCTTCCGATGCTTCCCAGTTGCGGTAACGACAGCCATGCAGGTCAATTGCATAGTGTACAACGGCGATCGCCGTCCGGTTAAAGTCCCGTCCGCCTGACAAGTCTTTTCGGAGGTCAGCCTCTTGCACCATAAACTCACGCTGTCCATACGCCTTGCGGCCCACGATTCGTCGCCCCTCCCGAATATAAGGAACCATACTCAAGCCCGATGTCGTGCCCATTGGTGACCCTGAACCAGTGACTAACATCAGGGGAAACCGTGGCTGGGCTTGCGTTTGCATAAGCCACTGAGCGAACAGCAGGGCGTGTTCCTGGGCGCTACGCAGGGCGATCGTAGCCAGTCCACCCTGCCAATTTTGACGCTGCCCAGAAGCATCAATTTGCGACCCGGTCAGCAACAGCGGCGGGTTCATCCATGTCCAGTCATTGCCCCGGTTCCAGTTCACAACGGTCATATCACCCATTGCGGGAGTGCTATAGAACGGGTTATTGCCCGTATTACTCACAATGCGACGATAGTTGAAAAAGTTGTGCGGCCCCTGAAACATGGGGTGATGCTTCATGGAATACTCGCGTTGATGTTCCTGACGCGAGTAGTCTGGCTGTAACCGAGACAGCACCTTCAGACTGGCACCGTTGTCATTATGGATCGCCAGCACAAAGGGATAGGTGAAGGCCTGGATACAGTCTGGATTGGCTTTGTGTGGAGCATCGATCTCCCCTGTTTCCGTGCGGGATTCTGTCCCCATGTGATGGGGAATACCTGCCCACGCCACTAATTCTCCCGTATCAGTCGCATCAATGACGATGAGTCGTTTGCCGGGGGGGGCTTGCAGTCGCAGCGGTTGCTTTTCAAACTGTTCATTGGACTGCCAGCCATACCACTGCCCCAGTTCTCTAGAAAACAACCCTTCTGGCAGGTAATCCAATCGCTGGGGCACCCGACGCACAGCGAGAATAGACGTAATGAACGTCCCTGTATCATCAAACTCTGCTCCCTTAAATGCCGTGCTGGTGGCCCATTGGCTCCCTGGAGCGCTGACCGATGCCGCTTGCAGCAGTTGTTGTGCTGCCTGAGCACCCGCCTGAGGGGAAAAACACAGCCGTCCGACCCAGCAGCTATTTAGCGCCGCCACGGTTCGTGCCTGACTTAACGATGCCCAATGCGGCAATCTGACCACTTGCTCTTGCAGCAGACCTTTGAAATCAACCCAGCTCTGGGAAAAAGCGCCAGTGGTGGACATGAGCCGGGACTCGTCGATCGCCGACACCCCTTGAGCGCTAATCTGCCCACCCAGCCACGGGGTCAGTTCAATGAGACATGTGGTAGCACCGGAGCGCATCGCGTGTGCCGCCGCCGCAATGCCACCAAGCGAACCGCCAACCACCACGACTTCACAATGCCAGACTGCCTGAGACTCTGGCAGGGGCATGACCTGAGGCCGTCCGTTTGCGAGCAATGGCGGAGGGGTTGCCTGGGGCGCGTTGACCACCAGAGGCGGCAGGCTACCGGCTACCGGTTGGCTTTGCTCATCCTGTCCGATTCGGTGCGGGAGGGCCAGAAGCCCCGCGATACTGACTCCAAGCACAAAACTCAGCAGCGTGAACCCTATGATCTTCAGCCCTGAACGGCGGCCAGGGCGTCTCCGTACCAGCAAATAGCAGTACTTCTGACAACGCTGTAAAAGCGCACGTACTGGCTTAAAAGGAAACCGCTTCCGAGAATAAAACTGTCGCTTCACTACTAGTTTGTTATTGCCACTGGCACAGGTTGTAGCATACTAACTCATCTGCGAACGAAAGCGCTTTCATTATTATTCATGTAATTATTAATGTAATCTTAAGGATTAGACTTAGTTTTAGGC
Source organism: Oscillatoriales cyanobacterium Centralia_MAG_596 (assembly GCA_021323955.1). Lineage (GTDB taxonomy): Bacteria > Cyanobacteriota > Cyanobacteriia > Leptolyngbyales > Leptolyngbyaceae > Stenomitos. The sequence continues at coordinate 31,109 of JAJPKC010000492.1, forward strand.
CCTTTGTGCCTCTGTCAGGTTGGCCAGAACTGTAGATTACAGATGCAACCACACGGCGAGTCGTGCTATTCCCGGCTCCAGCGGCGGTACCTCATCTGCAAACGAACGGCGATCGCGCCAAGCCTGGGCGCAAGACGTGCGCCATCATCGCCGACAAAAATCTGCGGGTTATTGACCCGTTTGGGTTTTCAGGTATTAACCTGAATATAAAGAAGACCGTCTGAGGATTTGAGAATCCGCGATGAAGTCACACAGGCCGCCGATCGCGCAAAAGCAGACATCTCATGGTTCAGGCTGGTATCAACGCCTGTTTGCCTGGATGATGGCCCACGGCAACGCAACCTACGAGGCGACCGTAGCAGACCGCAAGCGATCGCTATTTGCTGAGTTGCGTGGGAATGTCCTCGAAATTGGCCCTGGAACAGGCCCCAACTTATCCTACTATCCCCGTGATATTCATTGGATGGGCATTGAACCCAATCCCTACATGCATTCCTATTTAAGGCAGGAGGCCGATCGCCTCGGCATGCAATCAATCGATCTCCTCACTGGAACGGCTGAGCATCTGGAGATTGAGGATAACAGCATCGATGCTGTTGTCAGCACACTCGTATTGTGTTCGGTCAAGAATTTGCCAGCCGTCTTAGAAGAAATTAAGCGGGTACTCAAACCAGGTGGACGCTTCTTTTTTGTAGAGCATGTCGCTGCTCCTCAAGCGACACGGCTCCGGCGGTTGCAAAACTGGATCGAACCGCTGTGGCAAATCCTGGGCGATGGCTGTCACCCGAATCGTGAAACCTGGATTGCTTTAGAAAATGCCGGCTTCGAGCGAGTAGAATATGAACACTTTCGGGCTGATGTACCCATTCTGAGTCCCCAGATTATTGGTGTCGCTATCAGATGATGGCTGAGCAGTCCAAAACGCTATCCTGCAGGTCGCTTCCCGCCGATGTGAAACGGCGTATAGCGCTAGCGTCGCCATGCCCACAACAGGCTGTCCGATTTTAGACGACGCTAGAGACTGAAATGCATCATTCGGCGCTCTATTGCCTTCAGCCAGTAAGCGCTAGTAGGACATGCGAGCCTTAATGGCATCAGTCTTTATCGAAACTGCGACTGAACCAATCGGATCGGCAGCGCCACCTTTCATTCCAAGCAGGGTACTCTAAAGCTGAAGCTCGTATCCCTACGGCTAGTTCCTTGAGTAGTGATTGATTGTGAAACTTCAAATGCCTTTGCGCCGACGTTTTGGGTGGTTTCCGTTCCGCCTTTCCAGATCACTCATTGCGGTCTGCTGGCATATGAGTTTCAGTATATTTTGTCTCTGGGTAATTCCAAGCATTCCAGAACGTCCAGACTATTGGGATGAGGCGAGTGTTTTCAGCCTGTGGCTGCTGGCCCTTTATAGCTGTCTAAAAGTAATGCTGCGGATTTTATAGCAATTCCCATTTGAGTGCGGTACATCCCAACGAACGGCGATTCGTCATGGGTCATGCGTCAGCCGCCGTGTGTGTATCAATGACCAGTGACCAGTGACAAAACTCCAAGGGACCGTACTTTACTGGAGTAAGAACCGCTATATCACCAATCAGCGTTTAGCGTTTCTCAGTCCACCAAGGCAACGCTTGTTAGAGTGATGGATGCGATCGCAATGGCCGATCATTAAAACCCCGGCCAATGCCCTTGTGTTGATCGCTCCACGGACAGATTCCACCGACAGATTATTTTTGACCCACAAAATAAAACGTCCCCATCACTTAAGTGATGAAGACGCAAGGATTTTGGATTAACAATAGACCTGAGGGTAAGGGCCAGTTGTGAAGGTACAATGTCAGACAGTTGGAATTACGATGACTTGTCATCAAGTCTTGACTTAATAACAGGAATTCAACCAATTACTGACCGAATTAACGGCACAAGGCATCTATCTAATGGTGGATTAGATTGCAATCGAGCTGACATTCCTGCAGCTTAAAACTGCGTTCGCGAAGCGTTGATCCAGCGAACCCTTACCTTTCAGGCATCAAACGTGGAGATTCTTCAAGTCTTCTTTAGAAGTGGTTCGGAAGATCTTTTGGCATCCGTCCTATGTAAGGATTCGTTGATATAAATAGGCCGTTGAAGCTGGGACTACTCATCGACAAGATTTCAGCCAGCACGTGCTCTTCGCATGCAACAAAAACAATGTCTTACGGACGATGGTTAGCGGTAAATTAAACGATCCAGCGCTACCCCCAACGGCAGAAATCGACCAGTCATTTTACTCTCGCCACCACATAAATTGCCTGTCATTGCCGGAAATGGCGGGACAAGATCAGTGGAGCTATTTTGTCTGTCTCCGGTGATTCTAAACTGCGCTAGTTCAGTTGATAGCGATCGTTTGCTGCATACGTTTGCTGACAAAAAGTAGTGTCCTTGCAAAGAAGCAGTCACACTGTGAATCGGCTTGTGCGCTATAAAAGCACAAAGCAGGCGTAGGAATATTTAATTTATTTTTAGTGCATACAAAATAATAGGACGCGGCTAAAGGTTTTTTGTAGTAATCAGCTAACCCTGGCGATTTTATTTATCCTTTACGCAAGGCTGCTGCTTGCGATCGCCCCCCAGAATAGTTTCTGGTCAGGTTAAATTGTGCGTTGGGCTGGCATCGATTATTAGTGAAACCGACTCCAACTATAAGAACCGTTATCCTTTCAGCATTCTAAGTACCTGATATTGTCTCAGTTATTGCATTTAGGAGAAATCAGTAATGTCTCAGCACTATGGAGTGACGTGTCAAGTTTGTGGCACAACAATCGAGGATGATGGTTTTGTCCTAGAATGCTCGGCTAAGCACGAAGAAGCGGCGCTGCTAACGGCATCCTACGCCGCCAAAGGCTTTAACCCAGACAGCTTCTTTGACGGCATTTTTCGTTACCGAAGCTGGCTGCCAATTTGTCAAGATCTATATGGATCGGGAAGAACCATTACCTATCAAAGCCAGAAACTTTGTCAGTTCCTGGGTTTACCCAATCTCTGGATTGCGTTTAATGGCTATTGGTTAGAACGAGGCGCGACGCTGGAAACCGCTACATTTAAGGAGCTAGAAGCTTACGCTGTGCTGGCACGATTACCAAAGCAGTGCAAGGATGTTTTGGTGGTTGCTTCTGCCGGTAATACAGCCGCTGCATTCGCTGCTGTCTGTTCGCAGAACCAGATACCCTGTCTGCTGATCGTGCCAGCAAGCGGCCTGACCCGGCTGATGTTCAAAGAAACCCTCAATCCATGTGTAAAAATCGTTTCTCTGGCGGATGCCGATTATGATGATGCCATTCAACTGGCCGCTTACGTTGCCCAACTTGATGGTTTCTTTCTAGAGGGTGGTGTAAAAAATATCGGTCGCCGTGATGGCATTGGCACCACGATGTTGGCGGCGGTGGAAACGATCGAACAGCTACCAGACTACTACTTTCAAGCGATCGGCAGTGGTGCAGGCGCGATCGCGGTTCATGAAGCAGCAAAGCGACTGATCGAGGATGGCCGATTTGGTCAGACATTACCGCGCTTGATGCTCAGCCAAAACATCCCCTTCATGCCCATCTATCACGCCTGGAAATCAGGCCAGCATCAGTTAATTCCCGCAGACCCCAGCGTGAGCAAGCAGCAAGTACAGCAGATTTTTGCGGGCGTGCTGTCCAATCAGCGCCCTCCCTATGCCGTCCGGGGAGGCGTGTGGGATGCGTTAACGGAGAGCCAGGGGGACATGTTATCCGCTAGTAATGAAGAAGCCATGGCCGCGACAAAATACTTTGAAGAGTCTGAAGGTGTCCGCATTGATCCGGCAGCCGGTGTTGCCTTTGCCAGTCTCATCAAAGCCAGCCAGCAGGGGCTGATTGACTCGGATGCACGCGTGCTGCTCCACATTACCGGTGGTCGCTGTCGAGAGAGCTACTCCAAAATGAGGTTTCTACAAGCTGAACCCACACTCGAACTGACGGCACCCCCGTTTTGTACAGAGGAAACGCTAATGAAGCTAGTTGCGTTATTCTAGGCGAAGCTGTGTTAAAGCAAGGCTAGATGCTGGCAGAACCGAGCAATATCGTCACGTCCCTGGGCTATCTGGGTATTTTTCTGTTGATTTTTGTATTTCCTGTGCCGCAAGAGCTTATTTTGCCATTAGCGGGATTCATGTCAGCACAAGGTAAATTTAGCCTTCCCTATGTCGTGATTGCGGGCGTAATGGGCAGCACGATCGGCTCCTTACCCTGGTACTATGCCGGTCGATATGTTGGAGAGGCGCGCTTGCAGGCATGGGTAAAACACCGCGCTCGGTGGATCAAGCTTTCTGCTGACGACCTCCATCATGCTGCTAAGTGGTTTAATCGGTACGGCCGCCGCGTGATTCTCCTCAGTCAGTTTATTCCCGGCATGCGCACTCTGATTGCGCTCCCGGCTGGCGTTAACCGGATGAATCTGGGGCTGTTTCTGCTGTACCTGATTCTCAGCGCGGTGCTATGGCAGGGGGCACTGGCCTGTACTGGCTATTTTCTGGGAGCACATTATGGGCTGATCAACCAGTATCTGGGGCCGTCATCGCGGCTTTTGGTGCTGGTCAGTCTGCTGGTATTCGTGGGATGTTGGTTGATCAAACGCAGCCGTTGACCCTATGAGTGAGCTTGTGTTTTGGAGTGCCAGCCAGTTAGCAGCGGCCATTCGCGATCGCACGGTATCCTCAATTGAGGTGATCGAGGCCCACTTACAACAGATTGCGCAGCACAATCCCGCCATTAATGCGATCGCGACCTTGCAGGCAGACCAGGCGCGTGAGCAGGCGCACCAGGCGGATGCGGCGCTGGCACAAGGAGAGTGGTGGGGGCCATTGCATGGGGTTCCTGTGACGTGCAAAGACAATTTTGAAACGGCAGGGCTACGCACCACCTGTGGCTATCAGCCGCTTTCGGAGTACGTTCCCCAACAGGATGCTACGGTCGTGGCGCGCTTGCGCAATGCAGGGGCAATTCTGTTGGGAAAGACCAATATGCCACCGCTGGGGACAGGGTTACAAACCAACAATGCCTTGTTTGGCCGCACGAACAATCCCTGGCACCTCGCTTACACCTGCGGAGGGAGTACCGGGGGAGGTGCCGCAGCGATTGCCGCGGGGTTATCGCCGTTGGAGACTGGCAGCGACAG
>JAJPKC010000379.1 GCA_021323955.1 Oscillatoriales cyanobacterium Centralia_MAG_596
ATGTACTCAATCATGCGATCGGTCGCGTCGCCCAGTTCCCCCAGATGCAGCAGGTCAAAATCGGGATAGTATTCCGGGCAGCCCGATACAGAGGGGCCGCCGATCGCGGTGAGCTTGCCGTAGCGATGCGCCATCGCGTTGATGCGATTGATCTGCGATCGCTGGATGTGCATGCCGCTCACGATCACGGCATCAGCCCAGCGGTAATCAGCCGGTTTCGCAGAACGAATATTTTCGTCAACAAACCGGACAGCCCACTCCTTGGGTAAGTAAGCGGCAACCACCAGAATGCCCTGCGGCGGCATAAATGCCTTCACTCCACCCAATAGGGGGTACGCATTGTTAAAGGTGCCAAAGGATGGGCTGTACCTGGGAAACACACAGAGAATCCGTCGTCGGTTTTGGGGGCTGTAGCGCGGCTTTCCGGGGATACTTTCAGGAACAGGTTGCTCAAAATCCTTCAGTACAGCAGTCATCAGGCGTCCTCACCAGTTGTAACCTTGATGACACTGTAGAAGACCACCCCAGCATTTTCAAGGGCTAGGGAGAGAACTGGCGATGAGGAGGACGGATGGAAGGTGGGAGACAGAGGGCAGGAGTTAGCGGTTGAGTGGTGTAAAAATAGAGCCAGTTCCCGCTGGAGTGGGGTTAGGCTAAATTACATACTGCAAACACTGTCTTCAAATTGTCCAGTCTATTTAGGATGAACCTCAAATTCAGAACGTGCACGGAAGAAGCAAACATCAAACTCAAAGAAGAAATTAGCTTGCCCCAAAATTAAAGGCACATTAGCTGCTTGTGTCCAAGCGAATGCGAGATTAACAGTGGGAAATGAACTGACTTGAGCAACAACAACAACTGCACGAGCTTCAAATCGAGCCAGGTTTCCTGCTAATGAAACTGAGAGAGCTTCATCCTCCCACGTTAAGCCTAGTTGTAAACCCAACTCATAGGGCAACACATTAACGCTTGCGCCTGTATCCAGTAAACCTTCGGTGTTCAAGGATTGACCATTAAGGCTGAGCGTCAAAGGCAGGTACGGCATTCGATCGACCATACCAAGACTGCTATCAATTATTTTGTAGGGAAATCTTTGAGCGTCAACCATTCTTCTCTTGTTGCTTTGTCGCTAGAAGATTCATCAAAACATTGGCAGCCTCAGAACAGTTGTAGGGCGACCAAATTGGATACTCTTGGTTTGCAACAAAAAAGTTTGCGTCTTCTTCTTTGATCAGTTCTGCTGCTAGAAACTGCATTAGCCGAAGCTTGTCAATTTTTGGAAGTTCCTGGATTTGTGACATGAGTTCAGCTAACGGCATTTAAGAATCTCCTTGTCTAGGGGCTAGTGAAAGGAAGCGATCGCCCTTTCATTTTAGCCTCGCAGTGCCATCGACGGTTACAGTTCAAAGTGCAATCTCGCTTCCAGTTGGTACTGCCACAGAAAAGTGACGCTGGGTTTCCTGCTGTCAATTTAGCTTATGGCGATAAGCGATCGCACTGTAGACAACCTATTAATTCCGAATCGCGATCGCAACAGAGCTAGGGATAAAGTATTTTGTAATGATTATTATTTCCGTTGTGGTAATCGCAGACAAAATTGGCTGTAAATTTTTGCAATACTAGCTTATCGTTCTGCAACTGATAGATTCCCTGAGTACCGCAAGTTCCAACTCCAATATATCTACCCCAAACACAGAACTCTTTCGTGGTTTCGTCATAGAAGCCCTTACGATCGAAAGGACTGTTTGGACATCTGCCACCACTAGTTCCATCAGATTCTCTACGCTGAATCTTTCCACTTTCATCCTTATAAAACTCTGTCAAAATCAGTGGCTTAAACTGAGTTTTACCAGATATTTCTGAAGCAATAAAAAGAACAAAGCTTCGATTGTAAGCACCCATCCCACAAACTAATTGAACAAGTTGTTTCTGGTTAGAAAGTTTCCAGAAGTTAGAGCCATGTAAATCAGACCCACGAAAAGACGACGAACCATCATCACGCTTATAGCCACACGACTGCAAAATAGGTAAGAGCTTTTCTTGATTTTGTACCAGCGTCTCTAAAATCGCTTTGTTCTTGAGATAGTCTCGCGTCATTCTATTTAATTCTTGAATCGCTTCCGCGAATTGCTTCCGGTCCCGCTCGTTTGGAACTTGCTTCAGCTTCTCAAGAAACGCTTTACTTAAAGGAACATCTTCTACAGGTTCAGCTTGAGAAACCTGGCTACTTTGAAGTAAGGGCGGTTGAGGTGATGGAGCAGGTAACGGCGTTATAGCACTATTTTCTGCAATGGCAGATGGCGCTTCTGGAGAAGGCAATTTGGAGCACGAAGCGATACAGGTTAATAGCAAAGCACTTCCTAGAAGGGCGATCGCGCTTCGCATTGCCACACTTTGCACGCTCAATCTGCCCATCCTTTCGTAATTCGTTAGAAAATGCCGCCACGGAAGATGGTGTAGATGCCCCAGGCAGCAGCGATCGCGCCCAGGATGGTAGACCAGACGGGGTGGCCGCTGCGGTTGATGCGTCCACCGGGAGTGCGAATGGTTTCAACATCAATCCACGGTGTTGCGCCCCGGCGAAACCAGCCTGTAACGACAACATCCTGGTTCAGGAGATCAACCGGGCGGTTGTCCTGGGGCAGCAAATTGCCGATCGGCCCCCAGCGTGACAGACAGTGCAGCCTGATAACACCCGTTGCTGTTTGCAGCAGCAGGTCTTGACTGAGCAAATTGCTGATGTCGGCACGGCCAATCAACCGACCGTCTAGCTGGACAGGCTTGCTATCGACCGGGATCTGGTCAGGTGGTTGGAGCACGTCAATGAGTGAATTCGCCGCACGCACAGTCCTGGCATTGGCAAAGGGCAGATCGGGAAATAGCGGATTAATGCGGATAAAGGTGCCGATGCTAAACCCCACCAGCGGCAGTCCTCGCAACAGCGTGTGATCCCCGTACATCCATGACAGTTGATCAATATCCGCGCGAAACCCTACCCATCCCAGCGCTTCAAACAGGTAAGCCGTCGCAAAGCCGAAGGCCAGACCAAAAAATGGTGCGCCTTGCAGTAAAAGCGTCCGCCATTGCCGGGATGTTAGCTTCGATTTTGGCTGGTTATTGGCCGTCGATCGCGATGTATTGGCCCAATCAAGCTCTGTATCCAGTTTCCAATGCCGCGCATAGAGCATGATCAAATTCAGCCGATCGCCCGTCGGAGGATGGGAATTATTGATCGCCAGCCAATGACGATAGGGATTCGTCCGTTCCCACTCCAGCACAGACTCGATCGGTGTGTGGGGATAGACGCTGCCCAATGTGGTTGCCATCCGCTGCCCCAGGGGTGTCAGCAGGTCAAAACCTTCCAGTAAGTAGCTCGTCTGTTGCTGGGTCTGAACCGCTTTCGCCGTACCGATCGCTATCTTCAGCAAAGCACGTGCTAAGCCATTGGGGTTGCCTGTAAGTTCAGCGGCAGCGCGATCACTGTGGTACGTCCGTTGGCGCGACAACCACAGCCCCACCCAGCGCGGCAAGGCATACAGCCCATAGCTGATTGCAGCCAGTACCGTTGCTGACCCGCGGG
>JAJPKC010000587.1 GCA_021323955.1 Oscillatoriales cyanobacterium Centralia_MAG_596
CTGAAACTCCCTCGACCCCCGGCCCTGCTCCCCCTTTCCCATTCCTATCCCATCTCGTTTCAAGAGGTCATCCCATGCCCGATATTGTTGATATTGCCGTGAATGCGGGTTCATTCAACACATTAGTAACGGCTGTGCAAGCGGCAGGACTGGTTGATTTTCTGCGCAGCCCCGGCCCGTTCACTGTGTTTGCGCCGACCGATGAGGCGTTTGCAAAGCTACCGCCTGGAACTGTGCAAACATTGGTGCAAAATATTCCCCAGCTAACACGTATCTTGAGCTATCACGTGGTTCCGGGCCGACTCATGCAGGCCGATATTGAAGGGCTGCAGTCACTCACATCGCTGGAAGGTTCACCCATCAGAATTGACACTTCAGATGCATTTGAGGTGAAAAATGCCACTGTCGTCGCCGCGGATGTGGAAGCAGATAATGGGGTGATCCACGTGATCGATAATGTCATTTTGATGGGTTGAGTTCAATCTCAACAATCTGGCATACGTGGCGAAGCAGACCCAATCGCGCTGCAAATATGCGTTCTAAACGTCACGCTCAAAATGTTGAGATTGCCACCCTCGATACCCTCTGCCCCACACTCGTTCACTTTGTAGAACGCTGAGAAACCGCCTGGACAATGGGTGGTTAATCCGGACAAAAGCTGACTGTTGGTGGAGAATTTGTATATTCTTCGCCAACTTTTGCGTCGGTTTGCAGAAATTATTGCTAACATGCTGCTGCTAGGGGCTGCATAAGACGGGTCAAAGCTTGGCAAACACCGTTATTGAATCCATAATCGCTATAGAACGGCTGTTTATTGCAGGCAGGCAGGGCGTCTGGCAAAACTGTGCAGTCTACCGCTGAAGCGTGTCGCGGTTTCAGTGGTTTTAACCATTGTGTGGGGTAAGAAAAAGCAAGTGAAGAGTCCAAATCAGCGTCGTCCGCATCCGGTGAGGAAGCCAAAAGCTGTCTTAAGAAAGGTTCCAAAGCAGAGGGGACGGCGCTGGCTCTGGTTAGTGGTGGGTTTGACGGGCGTTGCACTGCTATCGGCTACGGCCGGTGCATTATTGGCAATGTCATTTGCAAGTACGCCGTTGATGCAGCGCCAGCTCAGTCCGGCAGAAGCATCCGTCTTTTCAAAAGGCGATCGCATCTCGACAAACAGCACTTTGCAACTGCCTGAACTGACGCGCCCGGTGAATATTCTGGTGCTGGGTGCAAAGGTGCTGACCACAGACATTCAAAACCCACCGGCCAATCTCAAGAAAATGCGCTATCAGGCGCTCGTGAACTCGTTCGATGGCTTGACCGATACCATGCTGCTGCTGCGGTTTAACCCGGACGCGAAAAAGCTGGTGGCGCTCTCTATTCCGAGAGATACGCGCACGCAAATTCCTGGTTTTGGCGTGACCAAAATTAATGAGGCAAACGCGGACGGCGGCCCCGCGTTGAGTGCCAGAGCCACCAGCGAATTACTGGGCGGCGTGGGCATCGATCGCTACGTCACAATCAATGTCCAGGGTGTGCAAGCGCTCGTTGATGCGCTGGGCGGCGTGACGGTCTATGTCCCGAAGGATATGAAGTACCGGGACGATAGCCAGCACCTCTATGTCAACCTCAAGGCTGGTCAACAGCATCTCAATGGTGACCAGGCATTACAGCTACTCCGGTTTCGCCATGACGAATTTGGGGATATTGGTCGGATTCAGCGGCAGCAGATGGTGATGCGATCGCTCATGGAGCAGACGCTCAACCCAGCTACCCTCGCACGTCTCCCCCAAATCTTATCGATCATTCAATCGCACATTGATACCAACCTGAGCGTCGAAGAATTAGTCGCGCTGGTCGGGTTTGCGGCCCATATTAATCGCTCTCAGGTGCAGATGTTGATGGTGCCGGGTAGCTTCAGCCAGCCCAGTGAGTACAACGGTATCAGCTACTGGCTTCCCAGCCCTCAGCGGATCCAGGGCATGATGGCGCAGCATTTTGACTTTGGCACCGCCACCGCTCAAACCGTTAACGCTAGTTCTACCAGAGTCGTGATCCAGGACAGCATGCACCAAAACAGCGCATTGCAGGCAGTGATGAACCAGCTCCGGCAGGCTGGTTATGGCAACGTGAGTACGACAACGCTGAATCGTGAGCCGCTACGTGTAACGCGAATTGTGGCCCAGCAGGGGGATGTTGAGTCAGCCGAAGCGGTACGGCGATCGCTCGGCTTTGGCGAAGTTCGCATTGAAAGCACGGGTGATCTCGACTCCGATGTGACCGTCCAGGTTGGTCAGGATTGGAGTCAGGGGCGATCGTCCGCTCAATCGAGTACCAATTAGCGACCGGAAACCGCGGACACAACAGTTTCACAAAAAACGTTCGTAACCAGTCAGCATCAAGCGACTGATTACGAACGTCTACTACGAACCACTCGCTAATACGCGTCCTGCAACTCGTAAAAATCAGGCGACACGTAATCTTTCCGCAGCGGCCAGCCCACCCAATCTTCCGGCATGAGAATCCGCTTCAGATTCGGGTGACCGTCATAAATGATGCCGAACATGTCGTACGACTCGCGCTCTTGCCAATCGGCTGTCTTCCAGATCCAGTACACCGACGGTACGTGCGGGTTCTCGC
>JAJPKC010000504.1 GCA_021323955.1 Oscillatoriales cyanobacterium Centralia_MAG_596
CGTCTGAACGTGTCTCTAGCGGCATTCCCCGGTTGGATACGATGATGGCGGGGCAGGGCTTCTTTCGCGGCAGTAGCATTTTAGTGACGGGCATGGCGGGTACTGGCAAAAGCTCGATCGCCGCCCATTTTGCCCAAGCCACCTGCCAACGCGGCGACCGCTGCTTATATGTGGCGTTTGAAGAAGCGCCTCAGCAAATTCTTCGGAATATGCGATCGATCGGCGTTGATTTAGAGCCTTATCGCCAACAAAACTTGCTGCAGATTCAAGCCCTGCGTCCCACTGCCTATGGGTTAGAACTGCACCTGGTGCAAATGCATCGCTGGCTGAGTACCTTTCAACCCAACACCGTCATCATTGACCCCATCAGCAATCTGAACCTGACGGGCAGTCCCCTGCAAGTCAAAGTCTTTTTTATGCGCCTGATCGATTATTTAAAAGCGCAACAGGTGACCGTTTTGATGACCAATCTCACGACGGGCGGTGCCCCACTCGAACATACCGAGATTGGGATTTCGTCGCTGATGGATACCTGGATTGATGTGCGCATCATGGAAGGGAATGGTGAGCGTAACCGCCTCTTGCAACTGGTCAAGTCTCGCGGGATGGATCACTCAAACCAGGTACGAGAATTTCGGCTCACCAATCAGGGTGTTGAACTGATCGATGTCTATCTGGGGCGGAATCAAGTACTGACGGGGACAGCGCGTGCGATCCAGGAAGCGACTGATCGCCAGGAACAGTGGCGGCGACAGCAACAGGCGATCACTCGCCGTCGAGAGCTAGAACAGCAACAGCAGGCAACACAGGCGCAAATGGCAGTGTTACAGCTGCAGATGGAGGCAGACCATGCGGAACTCGAACGACTCCAGCAGTCAGAAGCGTTGGAGGCAGCAGCAGTCTTTCAGGATCAGGCGTCCATGTCCCAATCCCGTTGGGCCGATTAAGCATCGTTGAACGGCCCGTCTGGAAGCTGCCCGTCTGGGGCCTCGCTCTCTAAGCCTTACTCATCTGGAATCGAAGAGGCACCGCCATGAATCAAGAGCACGACGCGAAGCAACCGGAAAAAGAGCAGTGGGAACTACGGCTGTATGTAGCTGGACAGACTCCCAAATCGGTGACCGCCTTTGCCAATCTCAAAAAACTATGTGAAGAACATCTCCATAGCCAGTACCGCATTGAAGTGATTGATCTCTTACAACACCCAGAGTTGGCAAAGCAAGACCGCATTTTAGCCATTCCCACCCTGGTGAAACACTTGCCGCCGCCGCTACGGCAAATTATTGGCGATTTGTCGAATACCGAGAAAGTACTACAGGGTTTAGAGCTTAGACTCCTCAAACCATGAAGCATCCATTTGCCACCTTGGCAGTAACCGTAAGGGGGAAGGGGAGGACTAATGATGAATGACGTACCGCCAGAAGGAACAGAGGTGCCGCAGGAAGACACCGAGGACGCATTGGCAAGCTTTGAACGGGCGATCACTGGTCTTGATCAGCCGCAACATTACTGTCTACGCCTCTACATTGCTGGCGCAACCCCCCATTCGATCGCCGCTTTAGAAAACCTCAAAGCGATCTGCGAAACTTATTTGCAGGGGCAATATGAGTTAGAGGTGATCGACGTTTACCAGTCTGCCCAAACCCTCCAGACCGATCATGTCGTGGCAGTGCCAACGTTGATCAAGCAATTGCCGCTGCCGCTGCGACAGATTATTGGCGATTTATCGAACACAGACCAAGTGCTGCTTGGGTTAAATCTGATCCCCAAATAAAGCACCCTCTCCTTCCTTGCCTGGGCTAATTTATGGAAGATACGGGACAAACTAGAACAGAGCTACTCGCAGAAAATCAACACCTGCGCGAGCGTCTGGCGGCCAGTGAAGCCACCCTGCAAGCGATCCAGCAAGGCGAGGTCGATGCACTGATTGTTTCGACGGACCAGGGCGACCGCGTCTTTACGCTCCAGAGTGCGGATCAGTCCTATCGCCTACTGGTTGAGGCCATGAAACAAGGGGCGGCTGTTCTCTCCACCGACGGGTTGATTCTGTACTGCAATCAAAGTTTTGCTCATTTATTTAACCAACGCTTAGAAAAGCTGATTGGCTCTCAGTTCCAACCGTTATTTTCACCTTCAGAATTTCTTGTTGTGCAGTCACTGCTGGAGCAGGCTAAGCAGGGCGAACCAAAGGCCATCGATATCTTTCTGACGACCTATGAGACGGAGCTTCCGGTTTACCTGTCGATCAATCGGCAGAACCTGAATAATGCCTCGATTTTGTGTGTGGTGGTGACTGATTTAACCGAACAAAAGCAGCACGAAAAGACACTAGCGGCAGAACGACTGGCAAGTTTAATTCTAGAGCAGGCAGGCGAGGCAATCCTGGTCTGTGACGATACGGGGCACATCATTCGAGCCAGTGAGGTTGCCAGCCAATTATGGGGGCAACCGCTTCTGGCTCAAGCGTTTGACACGTTGCCTCCCCTGTATTGGTGCGCGTCTAACGCACCAGAGCCTCATCGCCTGGATCCAGCAGTATTTCACCTTGCTCCAGTCCTACAGGGTAAAAGCTACCAGGGGATGGAGGTTGAGTTACGCCGTCCAGAGGGACAAGTGTTGGCGCTGGTTTTAAGTGCTCGGCCTTTGAGCGATCATGACAACGCTTTCAAGGGAGCCATCATCGTTTTGACTGATATCACGCGACGCAAGCAGGCCGAAGAGGCGCTCCAGGCAAGCCAACGTCTGCTCCAGCGACAACTAGCAGAAATTGAGGTAATCTACCAGTCCGCCCCGATCGGGCTCAATGTGATGGATACAGACTTGCGGTTTATCCGCGTCAATCAACAGCTGGCAGAAATGAACGGGCTGCCGGTTGAAGCCCATCTTGGTCACACGATACGAGAGCTACTTCCCGCACTGGCTGACGCGGCCGAGCAACTATTACAGCCCCTTTTAGAAACGGGGCAACCGCTGCTGCATGTAGAAATTAGCGGCGAAACGCCTGCCCACCCAGGTCTCCAACGAACCTGGATAGAGAGCTTCTTACCCTTGAAGGAGGGCGATCGCGTCATTGGCATCAGCACAGTTTGTGAAGAAATTACTGAACGCAAACGTCTTGAAGCTGAGCGTGAGCAGGCTGTGACCGCACTGAAACAGGCCAAAGAAGAGTTGGAACGCCGAGTGGCAGAACGTACAGCTGCCTTGCAACAGCTAAACGCCGAATTGCAGCAGAGCGAATCCATTCTCCGTAGTTTCTTCAACAGCGCTACCATCCCAATGGGGATCGTTGAACTGCAGCATGACGATATCTTGCATCTTTCCGATAACTGGGCGGCGGCTCATTTTTTTGGCCGAACACCAGAAACCATGCGCCACCAGTACGCCAGCACACTGAACGCTTCGCCAGAGACGATTCAGCGCTGGATTGCTTACTGTCGACAAGCAGAGCAAACTCAAGCACCCGTCCGGTTTGAATATCGCCACACCACGACTGAAGGGCAATGCTGGCTGTCAGGCAGCGTTGGCTTGATTGCAACCACCCCTACTGGCTATCCGAGATTTTCCTACATTGTGGAGGACATTACCGATCGTAAACGTGCCGCAGAAGCCCTGGCGGAACGCGAAGAGCAACTAAGACTAGCCCTTGAGTTTACCCACATTGGCACCTGGGATTGGCATGTGCAAACGAATAATGTGATCTGGAACGACAATCATTTTCGCTTGATGGGGCTCGAAGAAGAACCCACCACGAGGCTCTACCAACTCTGGCGCAATGCCGTTCATCCAGACGATGTAGAACGAGTCGAACAAGCTCTTTTCAAAGCGTTGGCTGAGCATACTGACTACGAAGCAGACTACCGAGTAGTCTATCCCGATGGCACGCTGCGTTGGTTAGTGGGCAGGGGGCGTGGAATGTACGATCACGCGGGTACTCCCATCCGGATGCTGGGAGTGATTTTGGATGTGAGCGATCGCAAACAAGCAGAGCAACGCATCGCAGCATCCCTCAAAGAAAAAGAGGTCTTACTGCAAGAAGTGCACCATCGCGTGAAAAACAACCTGGCCATTGTCAGCAGCCTGCTGAAAATGCAGGCGCGTCAAAGCCAAAACCCGCAAGTGCAGACAATTCTACAAGACAGCCAAAACCGGATCCAATCGATCGCCCTGGTACACGAGAAGCTCTATCGCTCTGAAGACTTTGCCAACATTGACTTTTCCCAATACCTGCAAGATTTAAGCAGTCATCTCTTTGCGTCCTACAACAGCCAAGCTAAGCCAATTCACCTGGAGCTTCAAGCTGAGACAGCGCACTTAGAGCTTGAAACAGCCATTCCCTGTGGTCTGATTGTCAATGAACTCGTCTCTAATGCCTTGAAACATGCCTTTCCAGACGATCCGGTAACGGAGACAGGGCAGGAACGAGCGGCGACGATTTGGGTCAGGCTAGAGTCGCCAGCGGCTGCGACCACCACAGTAAACCACTCTTTACCCTTCACCCTCACTGTGGGCGATAATGGTACCGGTTTACCCAAAGACTTTGATCCGGCACAGACCACCACGCTTGGTCTCTCACTCGTCTACGGTTTGGTGGCGCAAATTCGGGGCACGATAGCCATTAATCGGACCCAGGGCACCGAGTTTAAAGTGACTTTCACAAGTAGCAACTTCGGAGCGCAATCGTGATGTTGTCAAAGCTAAGTCCTCCCCAAACCATAAGCGTGCTGATCGTCGAAGATGAGTACGTCCTGGCCCGCAACCTCAAGGAGGAGTTAGAGACCGTTGGCTACACGGTGGTCGGCATCGCAGACACGGGCGAAGCCGCGATCAACACTGCGATCAGCCAGCAACCCGACATCGTTTTGATGGATATTCGGATTCGCGGTGAGCGAGATGGCATTCATACAGCCGAGCAAATTTGGCGGCAGTTACGCATCCCGGTCATCTATGTAACTGGACACTCCGATCAAAAAACCGTGGAACGAGCCACTTTGAGTCTGCCCTTTGGCTATATTGTCAAGCCTGTGCGGTTGCCAGAGCTGAGTGCTGCCATTCAAACAGCACTCACTCGCCGCCAGCAAGAACAATTCTTGGAGACGGTTTTGCAAGGAATGGGCGATGGCGTGACGGTCGCGGACGATCAACTGCACATCACGTACCTCAACCAGGCAGCGCAAGCCTTGACGGGTTGGACGCTGGAGGCTGCCAAAGAGTGCCTTGTGACTGAAGTGATGCCTTTGTTGGATGAAGACAGCCAGTGCCCCATCGAACATCCCTTGCTGACCGCCCAGCGCGAAGAAACAACCATCTATCTGACTGGCAAGACACTCTTAGTGCGTCAGGACGGCTCTACGCTGCCCGTGGCCGACAGTGCCGCTGCGCTCAAGAACAATGAAGGTGCGGTCACAGGGTCAGTTATGGTGTTTCGGGATGATACCCCACGGCGACTGCTTGAAGAACGCGATCACGCCCGTGAGCGTGCCCAACTGGCAGAAGCTCAACTGGCCGAACAACAGCAACTCAACCGCCTCAAAGACGATTTTTTGGCAAGCACATCCCATGAGTTGCGCACGCCCTTATCCAACATCAAGCTGGCGATTTGTTTACTGGAAACGGTCTTAAACCAGCAGGGTCTTTTGAAGGCGGCGACCGCAACCCAAGCGCAGTCGGTCAACCAATATCTCGCCATTCTGCAAGACCAGTGCAGTCAAGAGCTACAGCTAGTCAATGATTTACTGGAGCTACGCTCGCTGGAGGCCAAGGCTTATCCTCTAACATTGACCACCATTCACCTGCAAGAGTTTTTACCGCATACGGCTGAGAGCTTTCACGCACGGGCCACCGTCCAGCAGCAAACGTTGCACGTGAACATTCCTGCAGCACTCGCTCCCATCTTGTCAGATCGGCCTGCACTCACCCGGATTGTCTCAGAGCTACTCAACAATGCCTGCAAGTATACCCCTGTGGGTGGTGTGATCGAAGTGACCGCAGCGCTGGTTGCGGCTGCTCCCACCCCAGCCATCCAACTTATGATTCGCAACTCTGGGGTGGAAATTGCGCCAGACCAGCAAGCTCGCATTTTTGAACCGTTCTATCGGATTCCCCAGAGTGATCCTTGGAAACATGGTGGTACAGGGTTGGGGCTGGCGCTCGTCAAAAAACTCACAGAGCATCTCCAGGGCACGATCACAGTCACGAGCGCGCCAGGCTGGACGCTGTTTACGATCCAGTTGCCAGTGAAACAATAGTGTCCAAGCTGACTCTTACAGGGTTTGAGATGCAGTCGAGTCGGACATCGCTGCTCTACCCTCTGCTGACTCAAACAGAAGCAGTCAGCACGTTTTTGACCGTCGCTTGATGCCAAGCCTTTCCTCTCTTAGTAGGCTTAAAGGTCGCGAAGCTGCATCCAAGCGCCACGCGATCGCTGTAATGCTTGAGTAATAAGGAATACAGCAAAAAAACTTAAAAATTGAAACTTGCCCGAAAATGATCGCTGAGTTGCTTACAAAATTCACCACAGAATGGGCTTTTCGCGGCTTTTTTGTCTAAAAACTTGCCCGAAAATAACCATTTCCTGGGATGCCGAGGCAAAATCACAAATTTTTTTCTAGAACTCTCGCAGGGTAAGGCTTCTAGCCGCTGCGTGGCACTTCATCGCAGCTTCGCTACCTTTGGGCCTCTTACCATCGGCGGGCACCTAGGTCTCCTCGGTTAACGCGATGAACCGATGGCTCCAGCGATTGAACAAGACCACAAACAGCTCAAAGTCCACCCGTTGCAGCACTCAACGAAACGTTGAATAAGACGGAATGCGAGTGCTGCTGGGGAGTTCCAACAATTGGCACAGGGTTTGCCAGTGAGGTTGGCTAAAATCTGCCAAAGGACGATCGCCTCTGTAGCCACACAAGGGTCCCAAGCGAATGAGCATTAACACCAACCAGAGCGCGTGGCATTTGCCTTTGCCTTTACGATAGTCACGGATTTGCTTGAGGTCTGCAACCAGGTCGAGCGTTTGGGTCATGGGAAGAGAGCTTGCACCTCAACCCAGCCTCATTTTTATCTGGATAAATGAAAGCACCCTGCTGCGGGCATACAAGAAAAGGGGGCCGAAGCTTCGGCCACAAAGCGGCTAGGAGTTTTAAAGCACTGCCTAGACCATGGGTCGGCAATTGACTGGCAAACTGTTCGATATCATAGTGATCTAACGGTGCCGCTTTTATTGTGAATCAATAGTTTAATCCACGTCAGACAACCTTGATTAGTAATTCAGCTTTTGC
>JAJPKC010000299.1 GCA_021323955.1 Oscillatoriales cyanobacterium Centralia_MAG_596
ATGACAATTAACCAGACTGGCCTCTTCGTACCATCGGGGCAGGGTCGTTCTTACTACTTTGGGCAAGATCTCTACACCTTCAAGGCGATCGGTGAAGAGACTGGCGAAGCCTACGCGCTGTGCGAAGTGATTGTTGCACCTCAAGGCGGCACCCCACCCCATCGACATAGCCGCGAAAATGAATCGTTTTATGTGCAAGATGGCGAGATTGAATTTCAGCTCGACGATCGCACAATTATCGCCACGGCAGGCGTCTTCCTCCACTCACCCAAGGGGCAATGCCACCGATTTACCAATACGACCATGACCCCAGCCAGACTGCTGGTCTGGGTAACTCCGGCTGGCTTTGAGAAGTTTATTGCTGAAGTTGGCAAAGCGGCCAATGGTCAAGTGACGCCCGGAGCCACACTCAGTCCCGCAGACCTGGAAAATATTCTGACGACAGCCCCCAAATACGGCATCGAAATTCTGCCACCCGCCGCCGCATCGTAACCGTCTCCCCTGCCGCGATCGTACAGGACAGCCGAAACCAGCCGTTTACACCCCACAATTCTGGCCCCCAGGGCTGTGGATGACTCAATCCTGAGCGCCGTCAAAGACCGGCACCAATCCAGCTGAGTGGTCATTCAAACTCTTTAATACCTAAATATCTAAATATCTAAATTGATTCACACACCCGTTGCAGCGTTTGTCGCAGCCATTCATTGGCCGGATCCTGGTCGGCCAACCGACTCCACAGCACGGACACAGTCCACGGCGCTGTTTCCACTGGAAGCGCAAAAATTTCCAACCGATACAGCGCTGCCAATTGCTTGGCAATGCGATCGGGCACCGCCGCGACAATGTCATTTGCCGCAATGATGGCTGGCAGCACCAGCATGTGTGGCGTTGTAACGGCAATCTGACGCTGCAACTGATGACGCGCTAAAGCCTGATCAATTTCACCTGTGGCGTCTCGTCGCAGCGTCATTAGGGCCTGGGGCAGACGCGCAAACGTATCTAACGACATTGAGCCTCGGACGATCGCGGGGTGCCCCTGACGCGCAATCCCCACAAAACGCTCCTGAAACAGAGGAATGCGGTTGATCTGGGGTGGCAGCGTTGGGAACACCCCCAGCACCAGATCCAGTTCACCTTGCTCTAATAACGCACCCACCTGATCCTTTTGATATTCAACGCAGCGAAAAGTCAGATTGGGGGCATTTTGGGCGCAAAACTCAAGCAAGGCGGGAATGACCACATAGCTGGTATAGTCCGGGCTTCCAATCGTCAGGCACCGTTGCGACGTTAGCGGTTCAAAGACCTGGCTCCGCTCTAGCGTCTGCCGGATCTGCTGGAGCGCCGCCAAAATACCGGGAGCCAGCTCGATCGCTTTGCTGGTGGGCTGCATTTCTCTACCCACGCGAATCAGCAGCTCATCTTGAAACACTTGCCGGAGCCGCCCGAGAGCCGCACTCATCGCAGGCTGCCCAAGATGGAGGCGCTGGGCTGCAAGCGTAACGCTCCGTTCCGCGTACAGGGCTTCAAACGCAACCAGTAAATTGAGGTCGATCGCGGCCAGATCAATTGATTTCATTGATAACTAATATCTACAAAATCGATTTGATTAATTCTTAGTCCACTGTTAAATTAACAGCAGTAGACCGATCATTCAACACACCTGTCTGAGTTGTACGGTTCATCACCCCCAATCACGTCATCTTGCTTACGCATCCCAACACCGCAACCACTGACGCACAAGGAACCGTGTTTATGATGACAGAGCCCACCTTAGAGCAGAACAAAGCCTTCATCCGTAACCATTTTGAGGAGTTTGTCAATCGCAAAAACGCTGCGATCGCTTACCAAAACTTTGCGCCTGATTTCCTGGATCATGATGAACCCTACGGTGAATCGGTGGGGCCTGAGCCGGCCATGAAAATGATGCAAGCGACTTATGCCAAGTACCCCGATATACACGTCACGGTTGAAGACATTTTGGCTGAAGGTGATAAAGTCATGGTGCGTAATGTGTGGCGTGGCACGGATGCTGCTACAGGCCAGCAGGTCGAGTTCAAGGGGTTTGTGCTCTGGCGATTGGCAGACGGCAAAATTGCGGAACGCTGGGCAACACTGACACCCCCAAAAGCCATTAATTAGCAATTAGAGCAGGTAGTTTGTATGCAGCTTGTACTGTTTGGCCCAACCGGAATGATTGGCAGTCGCATTCTGACGGAAGCATTGTCTCGTGGGCATAGCCTGACAGCCGTGACCCGTGACCCATCACGTCTGGCGATCGATCACAAAAATCTCACTGCAGTGGCTGGGGATGTTCTCGACCCTGCCAGCGTCGCTGCGGTAACGCATGGTCATGATGCCGTATTGAGCGCCATTGGTTCCAGTGGTGCGGCTGTAGAAGTCATTGTAAACGCCGCGCGGTCTTTAGTAGCAGGCTTGTCGAGTGGTCAGGTGCGCCGCTTAGTGGTTGTGGGTGGAGCAGGAGTGCTGGACATTGAACCAGGCGTTCAGTTTGTGGATAGCCCCAATTTTTTTGCAGCCTATCGTCCGCTTGCCCTTGCCCACCGCGATGCCTACAATCTCTATCAGGCGTCTAATTTGGACTGGACGTTTATAGCGCCAGCGGCTGAAATTGCGCCAGGGGAGCGAACAGGCCAATTTCGGGTTGGTGCGGATCAGTTGCTCGTCAACAGCCAGGGGGAAAGTCGGATCTCTGCGGAGGACTACGCGATCGCGCTGATGAACGAAGTTGAGCAGCCAAAATATATCCATCAACGCATGACCGTTGCGTACTAGGTGACGCTTCGGCCAATACGCCGATTATTGCCTGACGGCAGTACTCGCGATCGTAAAGACGCCAGCCGCCGCCAGAGCCGCGATCGTGCGGACATGGTTCCAGAACGTCCAGTTAGTCAGGTAGTTTGCCCACACATGCGCGCCATCGGTACTGTCCGGTTGGACAGTTGCCAATGCATCATTCAGCGGCACATTAAACGCGATCGTCACCAAAATGCTACCGACCAGATAGAGCAGACTGCCAGTGAGTAGATAGGCCGCACCGGGTTGATGCCATTTCAGCACGACCGCAATGGTGAGAAAGAGACAAACCGCAGCGGTGCCAAACAGCGCCAGCATGAATAATGGATTGATCGCGGTAATGTTGATCGATTGCATAGCAACAATCCCCTGTGCTGGCTGGAGCCGCGCCAGCGCACTCATGACGAAGGTGGAGAACGCGAAGAAAACCCCAGCGACCAGCCCACAGCCGAGCGCGGCAACCAACTTCAGTATGAACAGTGATTGGTGAGTCATGGGCTTGTTGTGTGTCAGGCTGCGGTTAACGCGGCAATTTGGGTGCGCGCATTGGCGATCGCGCCTGCCTCGGAACGATCCGCACAATCTGGTCAATACAGGCTTTGAATATACCGGGAATGCTGAAATTGTACATGAGCGTGCCACAGTTCCGGCGATCGACTGGCGTAATACCAGATGCCTGCCGATCAGAATTAACCTGATCGCTTAGTGTACGCGACCAGAGAAACACCCAATACAACCAACACCACACCGGCAACCCGCTCCGGGCTGGCTGGAACTTTGTTCAACCCGATCGCGCCATACTGATCGAGAAACAGCGCTGCAATCATCTGCCCCGCGATCGTCAGCGCCAGCGTCAATGCCGCGCCAATCTGAGGTGTGGCAAAGATCGTAGACCAGACATAGAGCGTTCCCAGACAGCCACCAATCCACATCCACCACGACGTTTGAGTCAGCATCGCCATCGACGGCGCTGGATAGCGCAGCACCAGGCAGATCAGCAATGATGCCAGGGTTCCAGCGGCATAAGAAATAAATGTAACCTGCATCGGTTCGCCCACATAGCGTCGCAGCAGGGTGTTGAGCGCAACCTGGATCGGCAGGATACTGCCCCCTAGCAACGCCGCCAACAGGTAAATCGATCGACCATTCATCCAGCACCTCCACAAAGTAGGATCAATTATCTCCAGATCAAGTATCTTGATGTAAAGATACTAGCATTTATTTTGATGTCAAGATAGTTGATACCAAGACGAATGATGCTGAGATTGGTAATGTTGAAATCGGTAATGTTGAGATAGGCAAAACAATGGCTTCTGATCCAGTTGACGTAATTTTGGCGCAATGGCAGCGTGAACGCCCTGATCTAGATGTTTCACCGATGGCTGTAATTGGCCGGATCGGGCGATTAGCAAAACATCTGGAGCGAGCGATTCAGGAAACATTTTCGGAATTTGGGTTGAATGCGGGTGAATTTGATGTCCTGGCAACGCTACGCCGTGCAGGGCATCCCTACCAGCTTTCGCCGACGGCATTATTTAATGCATTGATGGTGACATCTGGCACGATGACCCATCGCATCGACCAACTGGAGCAAGCCGGGTTAGTCAGGCGCGTTCCCGATCCCAGCGATCGCAGGGGAACGTTGATCACATTAACGGATCAGGGGTTTGACCTGATTGAAACAGCCGTGAGCGCCCATGTGGCTAATGAACATCGCATCCTCAGTATCCTCAAAAAGTCCGAGCAAGCGTCCCTTACACAACTGTTGCGCAAACTGTTACTTTCCTTCGAAGAAGCACCAGAAGCACTGAGCCACAGCGATTTTTCAGACAAACCGTAGACAGCTGCTGCATTGCACATCTACCTAAGCACGGGTCGCGCTTTGCCCCATTGGCACTCAGCTGGCAGAACAAAAGAGTGTTTGCGATCGCGGTGAAGCAGTGATAACAGTACTTTAGCCGATTATTTTAACCGATCAGCTCTTGCACTGGTGCTGCGATCGGAGTGAATGTGGAAGACCGATCGCCAACTTTCTTAATCCGGACGCCACCCCCCGGTGCTAACGTGCCGCCCCGTCGCATCGGTTTGACCTCCCCGGTTTCGGCCAGCTCTAGCTCACACTCATTCAGGATCGTCGTTAAAATCAGTGCCATCTCATACATGGCGAGGGCCGCCCCCACACAGCGACGGCTGCCTGCACCGAACGGCAAAAATTCGTACGCGGAATACTGCCGTTCCAGGAAGCGCTCTGGCCGAAAGGCTTTCGAGTTGGGATAGAGGTCTTCACGATGGTGCACCAGGTAAATACAGCCCATGAGCAACGTTCCCGGCTCCAGCTCGTAGCCTAGAAGGTGCACTGGCTTTTCAACCCGACGCGGCAGCGTCACCATCGCGACCGGATACAGGCGCAGTGCCTCGTTGCATACTGCATTGAGATAGGGCAGCCGGGCGATCGCCGTGAAGTCCGTACTATTGCGATACGGCTCTAGCTCGGCCAATAGCGTTTGCCGCACGTCAGGCAGGCGATGGATCCAGTAGAAGGCCCAGGCAAGGGCTGTTGCCGTAGTCTCATGGCCCGCAATCAACAGCGTCATCAGCTCGTCATGTAGCTCGGCGTCGGTGAGTCCGTTTCCGGCTTCATCCCGTGCGCTTAACAACAGGGACAGCACATCTGTGCGCTGGGGGTCAGGGTTAGCCCGTCGTTCGCGAATCTCGTCATAGAGCAGCGTATCGGTTTCCTGAATCAGGCGACGAATCTTGCCCCCAATGCTCCACTCACCCAGGTCAACCATCAACTGGGGGAAGAATACCAGGATTGAGGTCAATGGCGTGGTGATCAGGTTGAGCCGTTCAGTCAACAGATGTTCCAGGCGACGGTAGCGATCCCCCTCGTGCAATCCAAACACAGCCTGCAAAATCACGCGCATGGTAATTTGCTGCATCGCATCACGCGCGCAAAATGGACGATTAACCTCCCAGGTTTGCATGACCTCGTGCGCGATCGTGCAGATCAAGTCACCATAGGCTTTCATGCGTTCACCATGGAACGGCGGTAACACTAACTGGCGGCGCTGGCGGTGCTGTTTGCCGTTCAGCAGAATCAATGAGTTTTCACCCAGCAGTGGTTTTGCCAGAATATTTACATCACCGGGAGATGTAATTTCGTCGCTGTTGTCGTGCGTCAATATGTACTGAATCGCCTCTGGATGATTGACCAGGACGATCGGCTCTGGGTTGACTGGCGAAATTTCCGCCCGGAAAAAACTGCCGAACCGCTGGAAGTTTGTTTCCATGTACCCTAGCGGATTAAACACCCACTGGAGGATTTGAAGCAGGGCGGGCGTCTTGGAGTGAGGAACGGCAACCATAATGCAACTCTCCAGAAATTCTTTGGGCGCAGACAGCTCTCATGATAGTGTGAGCGGCTTTAGTG
>JAJPKC010000586.1 GCA_021323955.1 Oscillatoriales cyanobacterium Centralia_MAG_596
GGGACAAGGCAAAATTGTAAGGGGAAAAACAAATAACTTCCCTTTAACCTTTCTCAGTTACGCCAGTTCGCTCAACGAGGGAAACCCTCCGAAGTTGCTCCAATTGGGCAAAGACAGCACTTACTACAACGGAGGGAACCGCAGCAACGCAGGGACTCCCAAAGACCGCACTTCTCTCCGCACGCGACTGGCTCCCCAATACCCAGTCTCCTCAATAATCGAAGCCTTCGCCAGGGCTGTCACCAGCTGGCACTTTCGCCTGCTTGTCAGGTTTTTCTATCACAGAGTATCCGCCACCGAGCGCAAACCGGGCATTACTTTTGCCCTTGCTGCCCTCCATCATGCGCTGATAGGTCAGAAAGGAAGGGGTTTGGGTGAAGAACACGCTAAACGCACCTAAGGCGGCATCTTCCATCCCATAGTGGGTATTTTTGCCTCTGCATTTGTCCGGTAGCGAGGATAGTCGCTGGCGAAAAGAACCGACTATGGTGTCAAACAACCCCCGTTCTTTCAACGGTTCTGGCTCTCTTGGGTCTCTCAAAGGTCCCTACAGTACCGGCATTTCCAGGACTTGAACAGCTTTTTTGCCAAAATGAGAATTGCTGGATCATGATGTGGGTTGTGATGTCCAGGTAAGCAGCGATGCGATCGCGTCTCGCCCCTATTGAGCTGGCTTCGACATAGTAAGTAACTGTTGAATCATGGTCTTAAGTTGTTTGAGAGAGACGGGTTTGGTAAGGTACTCTGTTGCGCCTGCCGCCAAGCATTTGTCACGATCGCCTGCCATAGCTAAAGCTGTCACCGCAATGATTGGCACCTTCGTCAGGGTGCAATCGGCTCGAATCTGACGGATCGCTTCCAAACCATCCATTCCCGGCATTTGAATGTCCATTAAAATCAGGTCGGGCTGTTGTTGGGCTAAATTAATTGCTTCCTGCCCATTTGCGGCGACAATTAAACGAAAACCACAACTGGTGAGATAAGCTGAGAATGTGTCAATATTTGCTGGGTTATCTTCTGCTAACAGAATCAGGGGTTGGGCTGGCAAGAAACCAGTAACCGTGGAATCCTGAAGTTGCAGGGGCTGTTCTGATGGCAACGTTCGTTCCAGTTGCATAGCTTGCATCGGCGTGAAGTCAGAGCAATTTTGACTTGGCAGCGTGATGGTAAAGCGGCTTCCTTGACCAACCGCACTGACGACACTAACACTTCCTTGATGCAATTCAGCAATTTGTTTGACCAGCGCTAAACCTAAACCCGTACCGCTGTATTTACGATTAAGACTGCTGTCAATTTGTACGAAGGATTGAAATAGTTTTGGCAGATGTTCTGGAGCAATCCCAATGCCTGTATCAATGACGCTAAATCGAATGAGTTGTTGAGTATGTTGATGAAGCCTATCTGTAGAGAATTCGCGGCTCACCTCTAAAACAACCTGCCCTTTTTCCGGCGTAAATTTGATGGCATTGCTTAGTAGATTGATCAATGCTTGCCGCATTCGTAGTTCATCCACATCAATCTGACCAATGTTGGTGGGAATACGAGTTTCCAGTTTGATTGCTTTTTGATAGGCAACTTGCTTGATAAAGGTCAAACTGGAATTGCACAGTGCCTCGATCGAAGTGGGTAGGATCTGTAATTCCATCTTGCCAGACTCAATCTTTGCCAGATCGAGAATGTCATTGATCAGCGTCAGCAAATGGTTTCCACTTTGGGAAATTACCTCAAGGTATTGGTGCTGTTTTTCATTTAGCGACCCATAGATCTCTTGCCTGAGCATATCTGACATACCCAGGATTGAGGTGAGGGGAGTCCGCAATTCATGGCTCATGTTTGCCAGAAATTCGTCTTTCAGTCGGGTTGCACGAGCGAGTTCAGCGTTGACCTGTGCTAACTGCTCATTAGTCTGTCGCAGTTGTTCTTCCGCTTGTTTACGCTGCGTGAAGTCTACCCCTTCTCCTTCAATAATGATCTCTACTACCTGATCGCTATCATCCTTGAGTCCTGTAATGGCATAAGTGGCAAATTGCGTCGTCCCGTCTGCCATCGAATACTCGACTTCTCCCCTCACCGAACTGCTGCCACTGACAACCTTGGCAATGCCTTGCTGCAACCGTTCTTGCATTAAGGGGATCTGATTAAACCAGGGCGTTTCCCAGAACCGAACGCCCAGCAACCGTTCAGCAGAAACGCCCGTCACCCTTAAGCAAGTATCGTTGACGTCAATCACCGTCCCGTCTGGTTTCAGGATGGCCATGAACTGGAATAGCTGGTTGAAGACTGCCTTGAAGCGACGCTCGTTCTCCCGTAGAACTTCCTCGACTTGCTTGCGTTGGGTAATGTCAATGTGACAACCCATGATTCGGAGTGGATTACCATTTTCATCCCACTCAATCACACGCCCCGAACAGATTACCCAAATAGTAGAACCGTTTTTGTGTTGGTATCTCGCCTCGTTAGAAAGAGGAATTTGTCCTCGGCTTTGGATATGTTGATCAAAGTAGTCCATTACGCGGGGCAAATCTTCTGCAAAAATGAGTTGTTGCCAGGTTTCTGGGATATCTGGTAACTCATGATCGTCATAGCCAAGCATCCGCTTCCAGGTAGGGCTATAATACATCCGCTTACCGAGAATGTCCCAGTCCCAATAGCCTGCCAGGATGGTTTCAAGGATATTCTCCAAGAGCTTAAACTCAATGCGTAGCTGTTCTGATCGCCGCCGTTCTGCCTCTGCTTGCTTGCGTTGTGTGATGTCCCTGGCAATCCCCACGATTCCCACAGGTCGCGATCGCTCGTCCAAACACAAGCTTTTAGTCGTCGAAAACCACCGTGCTTCTCCATTGATGGTCAGTAATTCTTCAACCTCCTCCGATTGTCCTGTCTGCAAAATGGTTTGTTCAAGTGAACGAATCTGTTGAGCCTCTTCAGGAGATAGAAATTGTTCGACAGCTTTCCCTAAAATATCCATCGTAGGATGCCCTAACGATTGAGCTGCCATTTTGTTCACCACTACATAACGACCCTGGAGATCCTTCACAAAAATGGCATCACTTATAGAGTTAATGATATTTTGAAGCAACTGATGTTTTTGTTGAAGTTGCCGAACACCGCGCCAAATTAACCCACACAACAGCAAACTGCTACAACTAACAAAAAACCAACCTTTCAGCGTCTGTAGTTCGGTCAAAGCTTCTGCTGTGGGAGCAAATGTCGCCAGTAAGGAGTCCGACCAGCTAATCCAGAGCATGTTGTCTAAAATCACCAAACTCATGCTTCTCCCTCCCACTCTTAAATCTTCTGTCCAGATCGTAGCAGCCCAAGTAAAGTAGGTAAGGTGATGCTAATCGCTCAGAATCTCCTCACAATTTCCTTGAATTATTGATCTTTCATAGGTAGTTAATTCAATGGTTTATAGTCTTTTCTTTTCAGAGAGGCGGCACAGTGATGTTACAGACGATGATGGTGACCTCTGCATCAAAGCGCATCTTGTTAATTGACGACGAACCCGATGTGCAACGGGTAGTGCAAACCTGCTTGGAAAAATTAGCCCAATGGACTGTCATTACCGCGACATCGGCAGAAGAAGGGTTACTCAAGGCGATCGCTGAACAACCAGATGTAATCCTGCTGGACATTATGATGCCAAAAATGGATGGCTATATGTTTCTGGATGCACTGTGGGCTAAGCCGGAAATGCAGTTTATACCAGTGGTGTTTTTGACTGCACAGGCTGGATTACTCGAACCCCATCATTATGAAACACTAGGAGTTAAAGGAATCATAGCCAAACCTTTTGACCCGCTGACCTTGCACCGGGCGATCGCATCTGCTTTAAATTGGGATCTAGGCATCTAATAAACAGGGTTGTGTCGTACTTGTGACACAACCCTGTTTATTCTTATTCACGTATTCCTAAGTGAGATGAGCCTAGCCCGGCTGCAACATCACTTTGATGCACTGGTCTTTCTTGTGCTTGAACATCTCAAAGCCCTGCTTTACTTCAGTTAGAGGCAAGCGGTGCGTCAATACAGCCGAGGGGTCAACATCGCCGTTCAAAACATGCTCCACTAACTTGGGAATATACTTCGGACCAAACATCTGACCCATTCTGAAGGTCAGGGCTTTGTTCATGGCTGCGCCCATCGGCAATTTATCCACAAAGCCGCCATAAACTCCCATGATGGCTAAGGTGCCACCTTTGCGACACATCATCATCATTTGCCTTAGCACATGTGGGCGATCGGTTTCCAGGCGGATGGCTTGCTTGGCTTTGTCATACAACCCCTCTGGACCTTTGCCGTGGGCTTCCATGCCGACTGCATCAATACAGGCATCCGGACCCCTCCCTCCCGTCATTTCCTTGAGCGCTTCGCCAGCATCCACCTCTTCGTAGTTGATGGTCTCTGCTTTGGCAAAGTCTCTCGCAAGTTGCAGGCGTTCCGGGAAGCGATCGATGCCAATGACACGCTCTGCGCCCAGTAGGTAGGCACTCTTCATGGCAAATTGTCCCACTGGACCACAGCCCCAAACCGCAACCACATCTCCTGGGTGAATGTTGCATAAATCTGCTCCCATATACCCTGTGGGAAACGCATCCGAAACAGGCAGGAATTTTTCATCCGGAATGTCTTTGGGAATCGGAATCGCTGTGAAATCTGCAAAGGGAATGCGGATATAGTCAGCAAAAGATCCTGCATAGCCGCCAAAGGCATGAGAGTAGCCGAAGATTGCCCCTGTGCCATGTCCGTATACTTTCTCCTGGAGCCAGCTATTCGGATTGGAGTTATCGCACAGCGACCACTGCTGCTGGTTGCAGTACCAACAGTGACCACAGCCGATCGCTGAAGACACAACCGTGCGATCGCCTTTCTTCAGCTTCTTGACTTCGCTCCCCACTTCAACGATTTCTCCCATAAACTCGTGACCGAGAATGTCACCGGGTTCCATCGTGGGAATAAAGCCATCGTAAATGTGCAAATCAGAACCACAGATGGTTGTGGCGGTTACTTTGAGAATGGCATCATGCGGGTTAAGGATTGTGGGATCAGGCACAGTCTCTACCCGCACATCTTCCGTACCATACCAACACACTGCTTTCATCGTGATTAGTCCTTTGAGTTATGACGTCCCGATGGCTGACCATCGTTTGTGGCAATTTCGCCTGCTTCCATTAGCATCTTGAGGCGGGCAAGATCATCTCCAATTTGCTGTTTTGGGTTTTCGCCAAAGAGTGTAGCGATCGCATCTCCAATGGCTCCAGCAGGTGGATTGTATGCCGTGACCACTCTGACCTCGGTTCCACGATCGCCAGGAGCAGGTTTAAATTGCACAGAGCCAGCATTATCAATGTCTGCTCCTGCAAGCGATTTCCAGGCAATCAATTCATTTGGGCGATCGTCAACAATTTCTGCATCCCACTCAACACTGCTATCTAATGGGGCACTGGTAATCCAATGCGATCGGCGATCGTCGTACACTGTCACGTTTTTAAGGTGTCTGGTAAAACGCGGTAGGTTCTCAAAGTTGTGCCAAAAGCGATAGAGTTCTTCCGCCGGTTTATCGATCGTGACTGTCTTTTCAACTTTTATGGGTGTATTCATTGCAATTACCTCTTTTTGGTAACACTGATCGACCGCTAGTTTTCTGATTTTTGATGGAGGTTAATAAACGATTCAGATGCAGTAGTTGCATCTTTTGTAGGATGTGTTAGCCGTCGTTAATACACTAAGACCTCAGGTAATGCGTTGCGGCGCAACGCATCCCAGCGCGTGCTTTAAAGACCTGGGGTAGGTTGCTTTAACCTTGAAGATCCCCCTTAAATCCCTCTTAAAAAGGGGAATTTGAGTGGTCCCTAACCCTCCTTTTTCTAGCGTAAGCGGCGCGAAGCGCGAGGATTAGGGAGGATCACATGGTCTTTAAACACATCCTAGAGATTGCCAGTCGCAGCATTTGAGCGCTGAATCTTGTCGAGATGGTAGAGCAGAAATCTAAGGGTTTTCTGAGGAAATTGTGATTGCTTGCAGAAGAACCGATACTTGAGGGTCAGGGAACGAACTTAAAAACCTCAGTATTCCATCAGATTTTGCTTAGGATTGCTCGCTAAGTTAGAGCAAATTCATTAGCCCGTTTAGGACTAGCCTTGCCTTTCCTTCCTCCGATGCCTAATGCTTCTCTGTACCCTACGGGAAGCAAGCTACAAGTGTCGGCACTTTTTGCCCCAAATTATCCTTCAGCGCACGATGAAACCGATGATGGGATTCGAGTTGTTCAACAGTGCAAGAAGAACATTGAGTGGAATCGAAGCGATGAATATGATCAGGAAAGGACAGGTAAAAGGAGTCAAACAAGGGCATAGTGTCTCTCAAGCCAAGTTTATTGAAGCACTGTTTGAAATTACTGCTTAAGAGAATGCAAATTCTATCGATCGTTTGTCCTTGAACAGTTTTTGCGACCTAACCCTCATGCGAGTGTACGAACAGGCGCACAAGTTTGATGTTATTCACTCTCATGTTGGTTACCCTGCTCTACCTTACGCTAGCTCAGTGGAGACACGACCGATGACCAATAGCAGAGACGACTTTTTCTACCCGCGTAGCCGCTACCACGGCAACTTTAGCCCGCAGCACCTTGCATTTAACGCCAATCTTCAGGAGTTCGCCCAGAAAGTAGGCTATATTTGTGCGCTCGAAACCAACGGCAAACTTCCCCCTGGTGCCGCTTATCAGCAAATCAAAGCCCTGTGGGAACAACTGAAGTCAAGCAAAAAAACACTTGGCATTGGGGAAACACCACCAGAAGCTTAGGTCTCGTGTAAAAATGAGCCGTTTACCCTGAATTTCCTACGGAAGAGAGGATTCAGGGTTTGAGACGACTTAACTTGTTGCCATCGGAGGGATCGGCGCTTCAAAATTAATCGTTGGCGGACAGCGATCGAGGCTCAGGATGCCTCTGGTTTAAGCTCTAATCATCTAATAGGTTTAGAAGTGTTTTGAGGTCTTGCACACTGCGAACTTGCTGCCAGTCCACCCCGTCGCTTTCAATAGGTCGATCGCTACCTGGATGAGATGCTGTGGGTCGGTTCGCTCATCTGCTTGCACAGGTTCTGTATTGATATCGCGCACCAAGCGAGCAGTAACGCACCAAAACGACAGTGGGCGTGCGTTACGCTACGCGAACACATCCTGTGATCACCAATGAAAAACGAAAACCCTTTAGAAATCGCATGATGTATTTAGAGGCTGTTTGAAAAGCCGGATCGACCGTAAAAAAACTCACACGGTAGGCTTGTCAGTAGTGAACTCAAGCACCGTGAGAGCGATGGTTAAATTCTACTCAAGCAACCTGACCCGGGCCCAATTTGACTTAATCCGACCGCTGCTGCCGCCTGCCAAACCGGGTGGTCGCCCGCGCAGTACCAACCTGTGGGCAGTGCTCAACGCCATTTTTTACGTGGTCACGCAGGGCTGTAAATGGCGAGACATCCCCGGCGACTTTCCCGCTTGGCAAACGGTGTACACCTACTTCCGTAACTGGCGCAAGGACGGCACCTGGCAAGCGCTCCATGCGCGCTTACGCGCGTGGACACGGGTCGCAACCGGCCGCCCAGAAAGTCCTTCCGAAGTGATTCTCGATAGCCAAACGGTGCCTACAGTGGCGATGGTGCAGCAGGCAGTGGGGTTTGACCGCTTCAAAGCCACCAAAGGACGGAAACGCCATACCGTCGTGGATACGCTGGGTTTAGTGATGGCTGTGCTCGTGACGGCAGCGAGTTTACCGGAACGCGAGGGCGGGAAACGGGTGCTGCAACGTCTGTCTGAACTCGGTGCAAAGGTGCAGCGCCTCTACCTGATTTGGGTCGATGGTGGCTATAGTGGTCAACCCTTTGTGCAATGGGTGATGGATCGCTTTCGCTGGGTGGTGTACCCCGTGCTGCGTCCGGCACAGACCAAGGGCTTTGTCCTCCTGAAAAAGCGTTGGGTCGTGGAACGGACGTTTGGCTGGTGGCAATGGTATCGGCGACTCAATTGTGATTATGAGGCACTACCGGAAACTGCGGAAACGATGATTTATCTCGCCATGATTCGGCTTATGGTCAGGCGACTGGCGTAATTTCTTACATCCCTACCCCTTTTCAAACAGCCTCTTA
>JAJPKC010000304.1 GCA_021323955.1 Oscillatoriales cyanobacterium Centralia_MAG_596
ACCCGGTCGGTAGCCTGCTTTTGCAATGGCTTCTAAAATGACCTCGACCGCTTCTACATTTGATTTGAGGTTGGGGGCAAACCCGCCTTCATCGCCGACACCCGTGCTGAGTCCTTTTTTGTTGAGGATGGACTTCAGCGCATGGAAGGTTTCCAGTCCCATGCGGATCGATTCGCTGAACGAGGGCGCATTGTGGGGCGCGATCATGAACTCCTGAAAATCAACGGTGTTATCGGCATGACCACCGCCGTTGATGACGTTCAGGCAGGGGACGGGTAGCAGTGATGCATTCGTGCCGCCCAGATAGCGATAGAGGGGCAATTGCTGGTAGTTGGCGGCGGTTCTGGCCACGGCAAGCGAGATCGCCAGGGTTGCGTTCGCACCGATCGCGGCCTTATTAGGAGTGCCGTCCAGTTCGATCATCGCCATGTCGATCGCTCGCTGATCGGTGACGTTCATACCAATGAGGGCAGGAGCCAGCTTCTGGTTGGCGTTTTCAACCGCTTTGAGAACACCTTTACCGCCATAACGTTTGGGATCACCATCGCGCAGCTCCACGGCTTCTTTTTCGCCCGTCGATGCCCCCGATGGCACGATCGCCGACCCTTCGGTACCATCTTCAAGCACAACTCGTGCTTCCACAGTAGGATTTCCGCGTGAGTCAAGTACTTCGCTCGCGATGATTTCCTCGATGTACATGCTGAATACTCCTTTCGAGTGTGTTGAAAACAGAGACACAGTAAGGTGACGCCCTTTGCGTTGCGATTCTACATTAAAGCGTCAGCACTCAGAGTACTACAGGCAACAGACACCATTGGCGCGATCGTTGTTAGTGACCGCCTCAGCGCAAGAGGCTGGTGTTGAGTCAGCGCTCATTTTGTATTAATTATTGCTAAAACCAGACCGAATCTCAGTCTACATTTACTGGTTAAACATGTTTTAATAAAGTTCACTGTCGGGCAGCATACGTTCAGCTTAGAGAGTACGGCCTTGGAACAGTTGTGGTGGTAAACAGGGTGCAAAATTGAATTAGTAAATTGTTCGCGATCGGGTCATCACTCGTCTGCATGTTTGCCCCAGCGTAGTGGTTGTCAGCCCAAACAGATGCCTGCTGTCCCCTGGTACGAGCTGTCTTAAGTGGTTTTCGCGGGGGCGGCTTTCGTTTCCGTGCCGCAATCAATCCGACTCGTCGGAATATGACCCGGATGAAATTTAGCTAATTCGTATAAAAATTAGGTGGGATGGTATTCCAGATGCAGCGTTGTTAAGCGTTCGCTCGGCGAGGATGGGATTCAAGCCCCCGGATTGTGACCAAACTTTTTATTTAGCGTGTGATGGTTCTCAATCGGTAGGATGCCCCTGGCATTGACTGCTCGCGTTTCATTGGCTATCGATCGACGGTTGACGCCAGTTAATCTAGCCGCCCAATCAAGCTTTGTTATCACTGATGCCGACGCCTTTGTCACAGATTGAGCCGCCTGACTCAGAACCAACCGCTACAGGTGGCACTTTATACGGGGGGACTCGTGCCCAGCTTGAAGCCGAGGCGTCTCTGCTACAGGCCATTATGGACGCGATCGAAGGAACGCGCGATTTCGATACAGCGCTCAGCATTGCTTTGCAGCACCTGTGCCAGCGGATGGGCTGGGTCTTTGCCGAAGCATGGGTGCCCAACGCCAAGCAGTCACGCCTGGAGCTGAGTGCCGCCTGGTATGGTAGTAGTGACAACCTCCTGGCGTTTCGAGATGCCAGTCAGCACATCCATTTTGCGCCTGGGGCTGGGCTGCCGGGGCGTGTCTGGCTCAGTAAACAGGCGGACTGGATTGCGGATGTAACGCAATCGCCCGATCGTGACTTTCTGCGCGTCCATCTGGCTCAAGTTGCCGGACTCAAGGCGGCGCTCGCGGTGCCCGTGCTGGCGAACAGTGATGTCATGGCGGTTGCCGTCTTCTTTTTGACGACGGCCTGCCTCAAAGATCATCAGTCAATGCGGGTAGTGTCCGGTGTCGCCAGTCAGTTGGGCAGTGTGATTCGGTACAAACAGGCGGAGGCCGCATTGGAGCAGAGCCAACAGCGCTTAGCGAGCCTCATTGATTCGCTGCCGGGTATTGTGTTTACTGGCGGCAATGACCCGGAGTGGTCAATGCAGTACCTGAGCGAAGGCTGTTTGGCGTTG
Organism: Oscillatoriales cyanobacterium Centralia_MAG_596; assembly: GCA_021323955.1. GTDB lineage: Bacteria > Cyanobacteriota > Cyanobacteriia > Leptolyngbyales > Leptolyngbyaceae > Stenomitos. The sequence goes on from JAJPKC010000304.1 coordinate 2,177, forward strand.
ACTGGTTATCGCAGCGAAGAACTGGCAGGCGCAGAACGCACGACTTCGTACAATGCGATCTGTCATTACGAAGACTTGCCCGTTCTCTTAAGCCTGATCGACCGCGCGATCGCCCGCAAAGAACCGTATGTGGCTGAATACCGTATTCGCACCAAAACGGGCCAGGAAAAATGGCTGTGGGAAAAAGGCCACGGGCTGTACGCGGCTGATGGGTCAGTGCTGGGTATCCAGGGATTTATCACGGACATCACCGAACTCAAGCAGGCCGAAAAAGCGATTCAGGATCAGGAAGCCTTTCTCCGACTGCTCCTCGACAATCTCCCGCTGGCAATTTTTTGGAAAGATACGCAATCGGTCTATCTAGGCTGCAACAAACGCTTTGCCAGCAATATTGAAATTGGCTCGATCGAGAATATTCTGGGTAAGACTGATGCCGAACTGCCCTATCCTCCCCTGACGGCCCAACGATTTCAGCAGCAGGATCGCGAGGTGATGGAGACTGGCAAACCGCTGCTCAATATCCTGGAATCGGACACGATCGTCAACGGCAGCCAGAGTTGGGCACAGGTCAATAAGCTGCCCATTCATGATGCTTCCGGTACGGTGATCGGAGTCCTGGGCACGGTCGAAGATATTACCGATCGCCGCCACGCAGAAGAAGTGATCCGCATCCAACTGGCGGCGATCGAAGCATCCACAGAGGGCATCGCTGTCCTGAATACAGCGGCTAAATTTCTCTATCTCAACCAGTCCCACGTTCAGTTGTTTGGGTACGAGTCGGCTGACGACCTGGTGGGTAAGTCCTGGCGCGAACTCTACCCCTCAGAGGAGGTGCAGCGGTTTGAGCAAGAGATATTGCCCCTGCTTTCGCAGCAGCGCTGCTGGCAAGGGGAGGCGATCGCCCAACGGCGCGATGGCAGCACCTTTGCCCAGGAGATTTCCCTGACGCTGCTCAAAGACGAGGGCCTGCTTTGCGTTTGTCGGGATGTCAGCGCTCGCAAACAGGCAGAAGCCGCGTTGAAGCAAGCAGAGGAGAAGTATCGCAGCATTTTTGAAAACGCTGTTGCCGGGATTTTTCAAACCACCCCCGAGGGCAACTACCTGACAGCGAACTCAATGCTGGCGCAAATCTACGGGTACGACTCGCCAAAATCGCTGATCGCTAGCCTCACCGACATCCGGCACCAGCTTTATGTCAATCCCCAACGGCGCGATGAGTTCAGGCGGTTGCTCCAGAGTCAGGATGCGGTTCGGGACTTTGAGTCACAGGTTTATCGTCAGGATGGCACCATCATCTGGATTACCGAAAATGCCCGTGCGATCCGGGATCAAAACGGCCAACTGCTGGGCTACGAAGGGACGGTTGAAGACATCACGAAGCGGAAACAAACTGAAGTCGAACTCTACAAGCGCGACCGGCTACTGCAAGGCGTTGCAACTGCAACCACGTACCTGTTGACCGATCCCAACTATGAGGTTGCGATCGCTAATGCCTTGAGCGCCCTGGGACAGGCGGCCAGTGTTGACCATGTCTATATCTATCAAAACCATCCCCACCCGGAAACGAGCGAAGTGGCTATGAGCCTGCGCTATGAATGGACCCAGGCGACGATTCAGCCGACCATTCAGCAAACTCACTGGCAAAATCAGCCTTACAGCGCCGCCGGTTTGACACGCTGGCACGAAATGTTGTCAAAAGGTCAGTCGCTGCAAAGCTTGACACGAGATCTGCCGGTAGCCGAACAGACAATTTTGCACCTGGATCACATCCTCTCAATTTTGTTGGTGCCGATTGTCATTGACGATCAGTTCTGGGGGTTTATTGGCTTTGATGACTGCACCACCGAACGGCGCTGGTCTAGTAATGAAGAATCGATTTTGGTGGCAATGGCCGCCAGCATTGGTGGGGCGATCAAACGTCAGCAGGCAGAGGCCACGGTTCGCTATCAGGCCTGTCATGACCTGCTAACGGGGTTACCCAACCGGATGTTGTTTAACGATCGCCTCCCGCTAGCGCTGGCCAACTGTCACCGCACCAACTGTTTACTAGCCGTCATGTTTCTGGATCTGGATCGCTTTAAGACGATCAACGATACGCTTGGCCACGCGATCGGCGATTTACTCCTCCAATCGGTTGCCGAACGACTGCTGGGCTGTCTTCGGGAAGGCGATACGATCGCGCGCTGGGGCGGCGATGAATTTACGCTGCTGCTGCCCCAAATTAACTGTGCCGAAGACGCTGCCAAAGCGGCCCAGCGCATTATTGACGCCCTGAAACCAGCGTTTAATTTGGATGGGCATGAGCTGTATATCAGCAGCAGCATTGGCATTGCGCTCTACCCATACGATGGCAAAGATGCTCAGACGCTGCTCAAAAATGCTGACGCGGCGCTCTACCAGGTCAAGGAACAGGGACGGAACGGGTACCGGATTTACACCCCTGCGATTAACTCCAAAGCCTCCGAACTGTTAGCGCTCGAAAACAGTCTGCACCACGCGCTGGAACGCCACGAATTTACGCTCCTCTATCAGCCCCGGATCAATATCAACACGGGGGAAATCACACACATGGAAGCACTGGTGCGCTGGCAGCACCCAGAATTTGGCGAAATTTCGCCGCGCGTATTCATTCCCCTGGCCGAAGAAAACGGGTTGATTGTGCCGATCGGAGAATGGGTTTTACGGACGGCCTGTGCCCAAAACAAGGCCTGGCAAGTCGCCAAACTTCAACCCATGCGGGTTGCCGTCAATCTCTCTGGGAGACAGTTTCAGCAGCCACATCTGGTAGAGACGGTGTCTCAAATTCTGGCCGAGACACAGCTCGAGTCGCGCTACCTGGAACTGGAAATTACCGAGACGATCGCCATGCAGAACGTTGACTTCACCACGTCCACCTTGCGCGATCTGCAACTGATGGGCGTACACATTGCCATGGATGACTTTGGCACAGGCTATTCATCCCTGGGGTATCTCCGGCAGTTCCCGCTCAACACCATCAAAATTGACCAATCCTTTATCCGCGATCTCACGATCGACACCAACGCGGCCATTGTCAGTGCGGTGATCGCGTTGGGCCGCGGACTCAACTTAAGCGTGGTCGCCGAGGGGGTTGAAACTCACGACCAGTTGGCGGCACTGCGATCGCTCAACTGTGAAGCAATCCAGGGCTACCTGTTCAGCCAGCCGATGACGGTTGCTGAGGCCGATCGGTTTTTGCCGCAACATCAATGCAACGCCCCAGTTTCATTCCCCATTGATTTGCCAGTCCCGCCCCCAACAATGTACCCCGCTTGAGCACAGGCGATCAGCGTTAGAATAAAGACACCAATCTGCCTTTGCGTGCGCGATCGTGCTGTCTACCGTGTTGTGTTGGAGTCCTGGTGGGGCGACCTGGGCTGTGGCCTTAGGATGGGTGTGATCCAGCCTTCAAGTGAACAATGCACAATCTGCGCGGCGATCAACGCTCAGCCATTCCCCACCCCTTGCGGCGATACCAGGCCGTGGCACGCCAGGGCGGTCATTGAGTATGGTAAGCAACCTGGGAGTACTCTAGAAGCTCAGTCCCATCCACTAAACCTGATCTCATCAATTCGGCGTCCGCAAACGGTCAGTTCTGATGCGGCAGAAACTCGCTTCTGGAACGGCAACCGTTGATGCAGACCGTTTAATTAATTCCGTTTTCACTGACAGAACGCACACCCGACAACGCAATATTCAACCTGGTTGCAGCAGCAGCGTGGGTTGGCTTATTTGAAAATTGCGGTCGGATTGCCCAGCCTTACGTTTGACAGGAGCCAAACTGCTGTGATTGCCAACGCTTCGTCCAGTAATCAGGACACCCCGACCCCTAACAATACGACCAACGGCGCTCAAACCAGCATGGCGCTGGTGCCGATCGCCCAGACCAATGGTTCGACTGCCATTACCGTCCAACCCCTGCCGGATCCTGTGTTTACGGGACCTTATGAAGCAGAAACGCAGGCGATCGCACGGCAGCTATTGGCAGCGACCCGCGAACAGCGATCCTTTTTGGCGCGTGTGGGGGAGCAGTTCCGGTGGGACAATCGGATTTTGCTGTGGGCCATGGGTGATCCAGGGTTGCGTGTCCAGTTGTTTCGCTTCATTGACTGTCTGCCGTCGCTGCGGAGCAAAGCCGAAATTACCAGGCACCTGCAGGAATATCTGGGGGACGAGACCGCTAATCTATCGGCCATTCTCAAACTGCTGCTCGGGTTTACCAAGCTGCAGTTTGGCCCCGGCACGATCGCGGCCTCCACGATTACTAAGGCGGTGGAGACGCTGGCGCAAAAGTATATGGCGGGTGAGAACAGTCAGCAAATTTTGCACACCGTTGAACGGCTGCGCAAGCATCGCATGACATTCACCATTGATCTGCTCGGTGAAGCCGTAATCAGCGAAGCCGAAGCGCAGCTCTATCTCGATCGCTATCAGGCGCTAATGGCGCAACTCACGCTTGCTGCTCAGTCTTGGCCGACGATCGCCCAGATTGATCAGGCAGACGGTGAGCCACTACCCCCAGTTCAGGTATCGGTCAAGCTGTCGGCGTTTTACTCCCAGTTCAATCCCCTGGATGTGGCGGGGAGTCAGTCGCGAGTGAGCGATCGCATCCGCACGCTCCTGCGTCGTGCCAAAGAACTGGGAGCCGCGATCCACTTTGACATGGAGCAGTACGCCTACAAAGACCTGACGCTGACGATTTTGAAGCAACTGCTATTGGAAGACGAGTTTCGCGGTCGTGACGATATTGGCGTCACGCTTCAGGCCTATCTCCGTGACACCGATAGCGATCTGCGTGATTTGATTGCCTGGGCCAAGCAACGCGGTACGCCGATCACCGTGCGCCTAGTCAAAGGTGCCTACTGGGATCAGGAGACGATCAAAGCGCTCCAGAACGGCTGGACGATTCCGGTCTTTCGGGAAAAGTCTTCAACTGATGCGAACTTTGAGTCGCTGACGCGACTGCTGCTGGAAAATCATGCCTATCTCTACGCCGCGATTGGCAGCCACAACGTCCGCTCTCAGGCCCACGCGATCGCCATCGCCGAGACACTCCAAATTCCGCGTCGCCGCTTCGAACTCCAGGTGCTTTACGGCATGGCGGACAAACTCGCGACCGCGATCGTCGAGCGCGGCTATCGGGTGCGGGTCTACTGCCCCTATGGTGAACTGATCCCCGGCATGTCTTATCTCATCCGCCGCTTGCTGGAAAACACTGCCAATACCTCCTTTCTGCGGCAAAACCTGGAAGAACGCCCGATCGACGAACTCCTTGCGCCACCCAGCATGGAAAGTTCCTCCGTCTCTACACTCCACACCCCACATCCCACATCCCAGTTCACCAACGCTCCTGATGCTGACTATGCCAACGCTGCCCAGCGCGATCGTGCCCTCAAGGCGATCGCGTCTGTGCGGCAGCAGTTCGGTAAGCTCTACCAGCCGTTGATCGATGGGAAGTTTGTGGAAACGGAGACGACCATCGATTCCCTCAACCCGTCCCGCTTTACCGAAACCGTTGGAACGGTGGGCCTCATCAGCATTGAACAGGCAGAGCAGGCCATTCAAGCGGCTCAGACGGCCTTCCCTGACTGGCAGAAGACGCCGATCGCGAAACGGGTGGCCATCCTGCGCAAAGCGGCTGACCTGATGACGCAGCGCCGCGACGAACTGGCAGCCTGGATGGTGCTGGAAGTGGGTAAGCCTCTCAGTGAAGCGAATGGGGAGGTATCCGAGGCGATCGATTTCTGCCGCTACTACGCCAGCGAAATGGAACGGCTGGACGCCGGCTATGCCTACGATCTGCCTGGAGAAACCAACCGCTATCACTACCAGCCGTTAGGCGTCGTGGTGGTGATCTCTCCCTGGAACTTTCCGCTGGCAATCCCGACGGGCATGACGGTGGCGGCACTGGTTGCCGGCAACTGTGTCTTGCTAAAGCCAGCCGAGACATCAAGTGTCATCATTGCCAAGCTGACCGAAATTCTGGTAAAAGCTGGCATTCCGCGTGGGGTGTTTCAGTACGTTCCCGGCAAGGGATCAACCGTCGGTGCCCATCTGGTGAAGCACCCACAGACCAAGATGATTACGTTTACGGGATCGCAGGAAGTCGGCTGCCGTATCTATGCGGATGCGGCTATGCTACAGCCCGGACAGAAGCACCTGAAGCGGGTGGTGGCAGAAATGGGTGGCAAGAATGCCATCATTGTTGACGAGAGCGCCGATCTGGATCAGGCTGTGCAGGGAGTGGTGCAGTCGGCTTTTGGTTACAGTGGTCAGAAATGCTCTGCCTGTTCGCGAGTCATCGTGCTGGAACCCATTTACGCTACCTTCCTGGAGCGGTTAATCGAGGC
>JAJPKC010000232.1 GCA_021323955.1 Oscillatoriales cyanobacterium Centralia_MAG_596
CAACGGATTGAACAAGCACTCGGTCGCCCCGTAACGCGTGTCATTCTCGACCCGCAGGACAACGTCATCCTGAATGTGGGCGAATTGATCACTCACCGAGCCATTCATCTGGCAGACGCGGGAGGGGTTCTCAACGTTTTGCTAAGCTCTGTTTATACCAAAGAGCCAGCGATCGACAATCGTGAGACTCGCGCACCTGAACCCGGCACAGCGGCGCTAGAGCCGCATAACCAGCCGTATCCGCAGCCAAACTAACGGGATCGACGAGCTCATGAGTCAGTGGTAACGCTGACTCAAACGTTTAGCGATCAGGAGAATTTTAGCGGTCAGGAGCCAGCGATCAGAAGGATCGCGTATTGCTGCTGCTGCCTCCTGATCGCTATGCAATGTATTAACCGGGCCTAGCGCCTTTAAGAGTGACCAGAGCATCGCGGACGCGATCGACGGGCGGGCGGTTGAACCGTGCCCCAGGCGCTTGCATCGTCGCCAGGACTTTGCTGAACTCGGCGATCGCCTGATTCCGCTGGTCGGGTAAAAGGCTGCCGTTACCCCAGGCCACGGCGGTAGCCTCAGCAATCTGTCCCAACACTGTCGCCGTATAGCCCGCCGTATTTTTCTGATTGCGTGTCAGCAACGTTCGGAGTTTGGGTACTAACCCTAGCGCCGCTACGCCAAACCGCCCGACACCAATCACGGCTTCATTACGCTGGTTGTCATCTTTTTGGTCAAGGCGCATTGCATAGTACGGCAACACATAGGGGGCAGCCTGCAATCCGTAGCCTTCCAACTGAGATAACGCTGCTGCCTGAACCGAGTCATCGGGGTGCTGCAATAAACGACCCACTACAGGTAATCCCTGATTTTGACCCAGCACGAGTAAGGCCCATCCGGTTGCAAGCTGCATCCACGGATTTTCATCGGTGAGTGCCGTAGTGAGCGCCGGAACCGTACGGCGATCGCCCAGTTTACCAAGTGCGATGGCCGCATTTACGCGCACCCATTGCTTCGGGTTATCTGGAGGAGATGTAGGATAGTTGGCTGACGGCACTTGGAACAAAGGCAGGAGCAGCAAAAAATTATCGCGATCGGACGTCGGTGGGACATACTGGCCAGCATCGCTCAGCAGTGGCAACAGGTTGGGCATCGCCGATTGGGCTGCCGCCCCCAGGTTCCCTATCACTCGAGCAGACTCTAAACGGACTACGGGTTCCGGGGCTTTCAATGCTTTTACCAATTCTGGTAAGGCTGCCGTCCCCAGCAGTTCCAGCGCCTGCCCGGCAGCAGCACGCACCTCAAAATCGTCATCTCTGAGCGACGGGATCAACTGGAGAGCCGTACCGGCATCAGCGTCCGATCCCAATGTTTTTTGCAAGAGTGAGCGGGAATCCAGAAAAACACTTGCTGCACTATGGCGCAGTTGAGCAATAGGGGACTGTAACGCCTCTAGCCAATGCGCCAGGAGTGGAACCTGTGCGCCCGTTTCTGCCAGTGCCCACGTTGCATTCAGCCGCACCCAGGGATCGGTGTCGTGCAGTGCCTGACTGATGGGGTCAATGGCAGATGTTCTGGCAGGTAGGCCAATCTTACCGATCGCCACGATCGCCGTTATCCGCAGCAAGTTCTCAGGATTTTCGGGTGCAATTGGTGGTTCGCGCAGCACCGTATTAGAGAACGAAGGGGGCGGCGGCAAGGTGATGACTGGAAAGGGGATAGTAGGGAACGCAGGCGTTGGCACGATCGCTCGTCGCGGATCACTGACCATCGCAACCAAACCAGGAATCGCTGGGATAGCCTCGTTGGGTCGATTGCCCAACGCTTCGGCTACGCCACTTTTGACCAGCGGATCGGGATCGCTCAACGCTTTGATCAACATCGGGATGATCCTCTGCTGCGGGTCACTCAGCTGCTGAATAATCTCTAGCCGTTCGCTAAAATTGGCCGTCCGGAGCCGCTCGATTAATTCAGCCGGGACGATCGGTTTAGCTGGCCGACGCGCCTTTGGTAAGAGAACTGGAGTGGACGGTGAGACAAGCGGCGTTGAAGGGAGAGGCGGGAGGGCGGGGAAGAGTGTAGGGCTAGGGGAAGCGGCAGGTGGCACGTTGGACGTTCCGTTTTGCGCTGTTGCGGGCAGGCCAGCCGTCAAGGCCAGGCCTGCGAGTAGACTGGCTGCAAAGCACAGACGAGATGTCATAGCATCCTAATGAAATGAAATTTCGGTACGAGCCTAGCCGAAGCCTGCTCCTCCAGTCAATTGCCTGAAAAGCCTCCATGACTCAAGAGCCAGACGCTTTACTCAGTCAGCCGTTCTGCCGCCTGACACCATCAAGGGTTGGCTGCTGTATCAATTAAATTTTCTGCAACACTCCCGGCGATCGCAGTGCCCCCAATGTCTCACAGCCCGTACAGAACATAGTGGTTGTCACCTCAGCAATCAGAATATCCGTTAATTCATAGAGTGCGGCGTCCGATTCATTAGCCGCTTGCAAAAAGGGGAGCGCCATACCGACGAGATCAGCACCGAGGGCGATCGCTTTGGCGGCTTCAAGCCCATCGCGCAGTCCACCCGATGCAATGAGCGGCACTTGCGGCGCGATCGCCCGTACAGCAGCGATACACTCAGCGGTCGGCAAACCCCAATCCGCAAACGTCTTGCCCAGACGACGCTGACGGGCATCACTGGCACGTTCGCTCTCAACCAATGCCCACGATGTGCCGCCAGCACCCGCCACGTCGATCGCAGCAACTCCTGCTTCCAGCAACTGCACCGCCGTTGCAGCCGAAATACCGTTGCCAACTTCCTTGGCAATCACAGGCACAGGCAACGTTTCACACAGCGCCGTGATCTTCTTCAATAGACCGCGAAAGTTAGTATCGCCGCCAGTCTGCACGCATTCCTGTAAAGGGTTTAGATGCAAAATCAGCGCATCAGCGGCAAGCCCATCCACCACCCGACGGCACTCATCCAGCCCATAGCGGTAGTTGAGCTGAACGGCTCCCAGGTTGGCAAACAGGAGAATGTCAGGCGCAATATCGCGCACCGCAAAAGTGGCTGCGACCTGTGGCTGCTCTACCGCCACACGTTGGGAACCCACTCCCATCGCGAGACGATAATGTTGGGCAACGCCTGCTAACCGCCGATTGATTGTTTTGGCTTGCTCAGTGCCCCCTGTCATCGAGGAGATCAGGAGGGGTGCGTTCAGGGGTTTACCCAAAAATGTGGTTGTCAGGTCAATATCGCCGCGATCGATCTCTGGCAAACAGCAGTGAGTAAATCGGTAGCGTTCCAATCCCGTTGTAATCTGGCGACACTGCACATCTTCATCCAGACAAATGCGGAGATGATCAGCTTTGCGAATCTGGGTTTCCATGAGTTAGAGAATAGGGTGTAAGGTGCAGGGGGCAATAAAGGATAAAGGATGCGTAATCAGAGGTACAGCCGTTTCTATTACTTTTAGCCTTCAGCCTTTAGTCTTCAGCTTTTAGCCTTTAGCCTTTAGCCTTTAACCTTTCATTTACACCCTAACGCCTACACCCGAATTAACTCCACCCCATCGTGCCCATCCACGTCTTGGAGATAGACTTTAACCTGTTCTTCCTTCGCCGTCGGCAGTTGCTTGCCAACAAAGTCAGGATGAATGGGCAACTCGCGATGACCGCGATCGACCAGCACCACTAGCCGAATGACTTCGGGGCGACCGTAATCATTCACCGCGTTGAGAGCCGCGCGAATAGTGCGCCCCTTAAAGATGACATCATCCACCAGCACCACCGTTTTGCCAGCAAGGTCAAAGGGGATATCAGTTTTGGCGGGAGTGCGAATGCCAATGCTGTCCAGGTCATCCCGGTAGAAAGTAATGTCGATCGCCCCAACAGGCACCACAACCTGTTCCAGCAGTTCAATCTGTCGTGCCAGCGTTTCAGCCAGATTGACTCCCCGCGTATAAATACCCAGCAAAACGAGCTTCGAAAGGTCCGATCGCTCAACAATTTGCGAGGCTAATCGCGTTACTGTGCGCCGTACTTCTTCTGCAGATAGAATCTCGACCACTTCTGGAGCCATAGGTTGACCAGGGTTTGAGCGTTGCGTTAACAGGTCTGGGGGATGGTTAAGAGAGAGCGATCGTACCTGAGCAATCAGCGCTGATGGCTAAACAACTGAGCCTCATCGATGTTCCATTTGACCTTTGCTGGCGCATCATTCAAGGCTACAACCGCAGACTGCCTGCCATCCCTCACCATTTAATTCTCAGGATCTTTCAACAACGATTTTTAAGTTCAGCCCGATCTGTTAGCGGGTATCACTCACCATTCAAATCTCACCATTCAAATCTCATCATTCAAATCTCATTACTCAAAACTCATCATTCAAAACGTATCACTTAAAACTCAGCCTTCGTCTTTGGGCTGCACAGCTTTCACAATCCGGGACAGTTCACTCTTCTCATCAACCGATATCCGAGTGGGTGAACCGCTAATAATGCGTTCAAAGTTGCGGAAGGAGTCTTTGATTTCAGGGCCACGTTCGCTAATCGTGTATTCACGAATGCCCTTATCGTGCCAGGAGCCACGCATTTTGAATACGTTGATTGCACGCGCCATTTCACCCCGAATTTCCACATATTGCAGCATCAAAATTGTGTCGGTAATCGTGGAAATGTGGGAGTCCGTGATGGAATGGGAACCCATGAATTGATCAGACGTGTTGGTAAAGAAACCCGTAATTTCTTCCTGTTTGGCGAACCCGGTAACACCAATCACAAACTGACGAAAGGCATTGTTGCTAACACCACGGGCGAGAGCGGAGAGGGAATCGATCGCAATCCGTGACGGCTTAAACTCGGCAATTTCGGTTTTAATAATTTGCAAATGGTCTTCTAAACCAGCCGATTCTGGATAGGCACAAATAATTCTCAGTACGCCTTTTTGCTCCAGTTCTTCAAAGTCGATCCCCCAGGAATACGCATTCCGCGATAGCTGCGCGCGCGACTCTTCGTAGGCAAACAAAATTGCGCGATCGCCGCGCATACAGGCATCTTGCAAGAATTTGCTCACCATCATGGTTTTGCCCGTACCTGTTGCCCCAGTAGCCAGAATGATCGAGTCTTTGAAGAAACCGCCGCCGCACATTTCGTCCAGCGTTTTGACCCCCGACGAAACGCGAACATTGGACGATCGCTGCGTCAGGCGCATTGCGCCCAGCGGGAAGATATTGATGCCCTGATTGGTAATGGTGAAGGGATATTCGCCCTTCATGTGGGTTGTACCACGCAGCTTCAGGATTTCGATCGTCCGCCGCCGCCGTTCACCTTCCAGGACGTTACGAATAATCACCACATTGTCAGAGACAAACTCTTCCACACCAAACCGGGCCACAGGCCCATACTCCTCAACCCGTTCCGTGGTCATGAGGGTCGTTGCGCCCACTTGTTTGAGACGGGCGACTAGGCGAAAAATCTCGCGGCGGACAACGCCTGCTGCATCGTATTGCTGAAATACAGCCGTAACCGAATCGATCGATACACGCTTCGCTTTGTACTTCCGAATCGCGTATTGAATCCGCTCAATGAGCGCAGACAAATCAAAATTGCCCGCTACATCCTGCCCCTCGGGATCGGGCGATGCGTCCAGGATAAACAGCTTGCCTTCGTTCACAAATTTCTGTAGATCCCAACCGAAGCTAAAAGCATTTTTAATAATATCGGCAGGCGATTCTTCGAATGTGACAAAAACACCGGGTTCATCAAAATCAATAATGCCGTGATATAGAAATTGAACCGCCAGTAAGGTTTTACCCGTGCCCGAAGTCCCACTGATTAATGTCGTACGACCAATCGGTACACCACCATGACTAATATCGTCGAACCCCTCAATCATGGTGCGAATTTTTTGTACACCGGGAATGCCATTTTTGTCGTTTGGCAAATTTTGACTCAGTTGATTCATGATGTGGGGTCTTTCAAAAAAATCTTGAGATTGAGAAGCGCGTTAGCTAGATCTGGCGGTGAGACTATACACCGAGTAGTGTGCTGTTCAATATTAATCTCCTTTATCGTGCTGGCGATCCAAATTTCATTCTGGTAGCTCAAACCCATCGTCTCGAAGCTCTTCATAAAGTAGATCCAAACCAATCAGTACCTTCTCACGATCGGACAGATCACCAATAATCTTTCGCACGGGCGGCGGCAAAATTTTCGAGAGCGTTGGTGTGGCCAGGATTTTATCTTCCTCAGCCAGTTGGGGATTTTTTAATACGTCAATCACTTTAAGCGCATACACACCTTGAAAATCTTTCTCAAGAATGTCGTTTAATACTTTCAAAGCACGAATTGAGCTTGGCGTATTCCCAGCAACGTAAAGCTTTAGGACATAGGTTCTTTTCAAGGGACTCATAGACGCGATTCAAATGTTTCGTAAAACCAGAGGCTAATCATTAATCTGATGGCGGAGATCTGATGTCGGATGTTGCAGTAACCATTCACTAGCAGGAACCCCGCCTTGTTCCCGTGGTGCAATCTGCTAGCAGCTTCTAAAACAAACGTTACATTTCGCTATCCTTTACGTCCATCCGTTTGGTTTGTTGTAGAGTCTCTTGGTTTTCAAGCTTCTTTGGGCACGGAACGTCGATACATCTCGCATAAATGAGCGATCGTGTCAATCAGCGTCAAACGGTAGTCCAGCAGAATATCGTCGCCACGACCTTCTAATTTTAGCTGTTTCGCAAACTCATCCATTAGATCCATGTGGATTTCCACAATTTGTGATGTCGCGATATCGGCGAAGAATGCAACATTGACAAATTCATCAATGCGCTGGTTCAATGTGCTGTCTGCCTCAAAGTAATGTAAGACAATCTCACGATAGTCTTCTCGCAGCTTTTCCAGCATTTCTTGCTGCTGCGTTGGCGACAGGTAGCGGAAGAAGTTACGTGGATTCCGTTTATAGTACACACCGAGATACCCTAGCCGCTCTTTCAGTTTGTCGGACAATCGACGCTGTTGAAGCATGAGAAAATTCTGCGCGCTGAGATCGAGCGTCAGGTCGATCGTGGAAAGAGCGCTACCCAACCGACAATTGGGCGAAAGGTCAAGGAATTGCGCGATCGCCTGTTCGACCCGAGTGTCGATCGTGTCCACCTGATCGGCCGTAATCCAAATCTCTGCCGTATGGTAGGTGAAGGTCAGGTCGGTTCTTGCCAGATTCACAGCTGTAGACGCTGATATACCCGGATCAGACGGTTGGGATCCATGGACTTCAGGATCACGCCCCGTCGCCAGAGAAGCACTCGCTACAATCACTGCGGGCAAGAGTGTTGCCTGCCCGTGCATCCATTTTGCCAGATGGGGCAGCGTAGGGTTAGCCTCAAGAATCAGACAGTCGAGGCGCTGTTTCTCTTGTTCAACGAACGCACAGAATTCCTCGCTTGATTGCAGTACCGTTGTGGTGTGACGATCGGGAGCTAGATGCTGCAATACCACCTGGGTCAGCGGTGCAGACTCAAGGAAGAGGCCAATTGAGAGTTTGGGGCGGGCGTAAGGTGATGATAAATGGTTCAAAACAGTTTAAGCTTTAGAGCCGCAATAATAAAACCAGCGTCGCGTCGTTGAGCACACCATAGATATCGACAAATTCAAATTTTTATAAAGACTTTAGCATTCAATCAACTCAATTAACTATGGTTACAAACCGGTCATGGGTCGATCGCGCTAACCCATCGGTGGCCATAATAGGAAATGCCCAACAGAACTGATGTGTGAAATCATTGTGGGGTTTATTGCCTTCGGTCTTGATTCTGATCATATAGTCTTGACAGTAAGTTGCCGTGCTCTGTGTCTATAGTGTTCCCTTCTATAGCGTTCCCTGGTCTGAGCCGCTACGCCCGTGGGTAATTTCCCCGCTCTAGCGTTGCCTGCTTGTATCGCCACTTTCTTAAGGCAGGCGTTTTATGGTTCTACACACTCCCTGTCTCCGAGAATTTGTTGAAGTTGTTCCCACGTGTCCTGAGACAACCCGGCTGACAGCAGCACTGGCAGCCCTGGGGCTGTCAACCGCCGGGGGTGCGCCCAACGGGTTGCCTGACCGATTGGTGCTGGTCAATGCGCAGCAGGCGGTGATCGGCTGGGTAAGCGCGCAACAGCTTCTCCATCAATTGCTGACAGCCAATTTGCTCCAGCACCCGTCTGGGAGCGAGTCTCTGGGCGGTTCACCGCAACAGAACCCGGGCGATTGTCCCCTATGCGAGATTTTGCCTTCTCTGGTTCAACCGCTAACGTTGCTGTCGGGCGACCTCCCGATCAGCCAGTTTTTACCCTATTTACGTGATCACCCTCAGGCTTGCTATGGGTTAACGGATGCCGAAGGCACATTTTTAGGCTTACTCAACAGTACTCGCCTTTTGCAGTTTCTCACGGCTCGCCAGCCCGCCACGGTTGAGAATCCCCCTGCGGTGGCAGCAACCAAGGCTCAAACCCAGCCAACACCCGCGGCCGGATTGCATCCATTGCTGTTGACGCTGCTGGAGCGGCTCCCCCTCCCCGTCATGCTGCAAACGCGGGATGGACAGGTGCTGGCGCAAAATGCAATCTGGCGCAATCAGATTGGTGCATTGCTTGACCCTGGATATTTGAGCCAGGAAGTGGCGGCGCTGCTAGAGTTGCCAACCGAGCAGCATGACGTAACAGCACGATCGCCAGAGCACTCGGTGGAAGCGCAGCAAGAGCAATCGCCCGTTGCCCCAACTGCGATTCAAACGTGGATCGATATTACACCATCGCTAGAGGAACCACCGCCAGCCGCTAATGCCAGCCTGTGTCATTTGGGGACAGAGCCGGGAACCTGTATTTGTGTCTGTCCGCTCAAAGGTGGACAGGAACAAGTGCTGCAATTCGTGCGGATTCCGATTGGCCGCCTGTCATCCTATATCGAGAGCGGTGGCGGCGATCGCACACTTCCCGCTAATACGGCTGCGATCGCACTGACTGAAACAGATCCAGCGTCGCCCTTTTTTCAGCTGGCAACCCTGCTCGACACATTCTCAGATCGCCCATCGGGAGTGGAGCAACGGCCACTCAATGCCGCGATGGGGAACTTGTACCAGTCGTCTGCCTGGATGCAGCCGTTGGATCCCACAGCGGCGGTCGCCGATACAGAAGACCTCTGGCTGGTGCTTGCCCAGGATGTGACCGAGCAGCAGCAGCTGGCGCGCGAACTCACCGCCAAAAATGCTGATCTAGTTCAGCTCAATCGACTGAAAGACGAATTTCTCGCCTGCATTAGCCACGAATTGCGGACGCCATTGACTGCTGTACTGGGTTTATCGAGTTTGCTGAAGGATCAAACCCTTGGGGCACTTAATCAACGTCAGACCCACTACGCGCAGCTAATCTACCAGAGTGGTCGCCAGTTGATGGCCGTCGTGAATGATATCCTCGACCTGACCCGCATGGAAACGGGTCAACTGGAACTGGTGCTGGAGCCAGTTAACATTTCGATGGTCTGCCAGCGAGCTTTTGAGCAAGCGCAACAAATACGGATCCAGGAGAGCAATCAGGAGGCTTCGACGCCCGCCATGGCGCACCCTTCCTTTGTACTGGATTTGGAGCCAGATCTGGGGTTTTTGATTGCCGATGAACAACGGCTCCGGCAGATGCTGGCACACTTGCTCTCGAATGCACTGAAGTTTACGGAATTAGGCGGCGCGATCGGCCTGAAGGTTGGGCACTGGGGCGGCTGGATCGCGTTTACCGTCTGGGATACGGGTATTGGCATTCCGGCAGAAAAGCAACATCTGATCTTTCAAAAGTTCCAACAGCTCGAAAATCCACTCACACGCCGTTTTGAGGGCACCGGACTGGGGTTGGTGCTCACGCAACGGTTAGCACGATTACATGGTGGTGATGTGACGTTCACTTCGAAGGTGGGTCAGGGTAGTCAGTTTACAATTTTGCTGCCGCCCAACCCACCGACGGCCCGTCCATTGCTGCACGCCAATGCCCCGAATGAATCGATCAATCGCCCGACGGCACTGACTGTCCCTGCAGGCGATCCCAATCAGTACACGACGGCTGCTGCAGATCCCCCTTACAATCAGCTGGTTCTGATTGTGGAGGCTGTGCCCCACTTTATTGAGGTGCTTTCCGAGCAGCTTGGCAGTTTGGGCTATCAGGTCGCGATCGCGCGATCGGGCACCGAAGCGTTAGAAAAAGCCCGCCGCCTGCAACCCTGTGTACTCTTTCTCAATCCCGTACTACCGCTGCTATCAGGCTGGGATGTGCTAACGCTGCTCAAGTCCAATGTGGAAACGCGGCACATTCCCGTGGTAGTGATGGCCACCAAAGTCGATGAAGAGCAGGCGCGGCAAAGACAGGCCGCACACCTGTTGAGCCTGCCCATCCAGCCAAAAGCGCTGCAAAAGTGTTTGCATCAGCTGGTAATCAAACCGCAGGCAGCCAAGCTGAAGCAGCGATCAGCGGCGGTGTTAACGGTGCTAAGGTTGTCTCCTGGCATCTGGTCAGACCACCAACAGCCGCTTCCCACGGCGGACTTGAACGTCCTGCTTCACTCGCGGCAGTACCGCGTATTAGAAGCGGATGATCTGGAGCAGGCCGAGTTACTGGTGCGGGTGTGGAAGCCAAATGTCGTGCTGTTTGATGGCATTTTGGTTGATCGCATTGCCTACTTTGAGCAGTATAGTCGGCACATTTTTCTGGCCGCGCTGCCACTGGTCACGATCGACCCAATCACGACCCAGGCCGCCAACCAAATACCGGGGTTGCTAGTCTTTCCCTGTTTATCAACGCCCACTGCACAGCTATCGGTCAGTGCTGATACCGAAACGTCTGCGTTATTGCAGGTCATTCAAGTAGCGGCTGGCTACACCTGGCAGCCATCCATTCTGGCGTTGGATGTCAACCGATTACCGCTAACCATCGATGCCACGGCACCGGAAAGTGCCCCAGAAAGTATCCTGGGGCGATCGCCGAAAGAAACCGAATGGCTGCAAGCATTAATGCAGTATCTCAATACCGCCAGACTGCGTGGTCTGGTCGGTCGCTGCTGGCAGGAAGTGCTCCACCAGGTAAAATCCCACAGCATCGACGTGCTGATCCTGGCCTGGACGGATACCCCGCCACCGTCATTTACGCTGCCGATGCTGCAAGCCCTGCAGCAGATGCAACCGCGATCGCCCATTCTCGTGCTCGACCACCGGAGCTGGGACACAAAGGCCAACATTCAGCCCCCTCCCTTACCAACAGTGCTCCAACAGGTGGCGACCCAAATCTTACCAGCCTCACTGCCGATGGCCGATCTCTTGCACCAGATCCATCAAGCCATCCGAGAACCGAAGAAATAGGCGATCGCGGGGATTTCAGGTATGCCTACGCTGCACCAAAGTAAGCCGCTAATGCCTCAGAACCACCAATCAGCTTGCCATCGATAAAGACTTGCGGCACCGTTGCCGCGCCGGTCATGGCCCGCAGCGATCGCATGGTGGCATCTTTGCCCAGGACGATTTCTTCGTAGTCTAAGCCTTGCTCCTTCAGCAGCGCTTTGGCTTTGGCACAAAATGGACAGCCCACTTTCGCAAAGAGCGAAACGCACTTCGGCTTGGCCGCGTTGGGATTGATATAGCGCAGCATCGTATCAGCATCCGAAACCTTAAACGGATCGCCCGGTTCTTCTGGCTCAATGAACATCTTGTCAACCACGCCATCTTTTACCAGCATGGAATACCGCCACGATCGCTGCCCAAAGCCCAGATCGGTCTTATCCACCAGCATCCCCATCCCAGCGGTAAAATCACCATTGCCATCGGGGATCAGCCGCACGTTTTCAGCATCCTGATCTTTGGCCCACTCGTTCATGACGAAGGCGTCATTCACCGAAATGCAGATAATATCATCCACCCCATTTTCCTTAAACGTCTTCGCCAGATCGTTGTAACCCGGCAGATGCGTCGAAGAGCAAGTGGGTGTGAAGGCACCCGGCAGCGAAAACACAATTACGGTCTTTCCCGTAAACAGCTCATCGGTCGTCACGTCCACCCACTCGTTGTGCTGGCGCGTACGGAACGTAACGGTAGGAATTCGTTGTCCTTCTCGATTTGGCAACATAGCGATCGCTCCTCGGCTCTCAATTAGATTATCAGCACTTGTCGATCTAAGCGTACTCATACTGAGTACGACTTGTCAAGATTCCGGGTTCTGTTTGGACACCCCTGTTGTGACTAGGATAACGACCAGCTTCTCTCATTACCAGATGGATCAAATCTGGCAATGAGGGAGGCTTTGTGACGTACGAGTGTCGCATTGCTCAACACGATGGGCACGAACAGTCAGAAAGATTTTGCAATTGGCGTTCCCCGTCCACAATGTTGGTCAAAGCGCCGCTGTAAAATCGCTACACTAGAGAAACGGTTGAATGACCGAGAGCGAGAGTAGCTATTAGACCTCCATTTGGAACGAGTTCGAGCCCCGACGCAACCGCTTTGGACTTCCATCTAAAACATGGCACAATTCAACATTCAAGCCCCTTTTCAACCGACAGGTGATCAGCCTAGCGCTATCAAGAGTCTGGTTCACAGCATTCAGGCCGGACATCACTATCAGACGCTATTGGGTGCAACGGGAACGGGAAAAACCCACACGATGGCCCGTGTGATTGAACAATTGGGTAGACCGACCCTGGTGCTGGCGCACAACAAAACGCTGGCCGCCCAGCTTTGTAATGAACTGCGCGAGTTTTTCCCCGACAATGCGGTCGAATACTTCATCAGCTATTACGACTATTACCAGCCCGAAGCGTATATTCCCGTTACGGATACCTACATCGAGAAAACAGCCTCGATTAACGAAGAAATCGATATGCTGCGCCACTCCGCAACACGATCGCTGTTTGAGCGGCGCGATGTCATTGTTGTCGCCTCGATTAGCTGTATCTACGGTCTGGGGATCCCCTCCGAATATCTCAAAGCATCCATTCCTCTACGCGTCGGCGAAGAGATGAACCCACGCCACATCATTCGCGATCTGGTCTCGGTACAGTACCAGCGCAACGATATCGATCTGGGGCGGGGCCGGTTCCGCGTGAAAGGGGACGTGCTGGAAATTGGCCCCGCCTACGAAGACCGGATCATCCGCGTCGAGTTTTTTGGGGATGAAATTGATGCAATTCGCTACGTTGATCCCGTCACAGGGGCAACGCTGCAAAGCATGGACGGGGTGAATATTTATCCTGCTCGTCACTTCGTCACGCCCGAAGAACGGTTGCAGGCCGCCTGCGAAGCGATCGAGCAAGAACTGAAAGAGCGTCTTGAGGAACTGGAAAAAGACGGCAAGTTACTCGAAGCCCAACGGCTAGAGCAGCGCACGCGCTACGACCTGGAACTGCTGCGTGAAGTTGGCTTCTGTAGCGGCGTAGAAAACTACTCCCGCCATCTGGCCGGACGTGCGCCTGGTTCTACCCCCGAATGTCTGCTTGATTACTTTCCTAAAGACTGGCTGCTGGTGATTGACGAGTCTCACGTCTCGATCCCCCAGTTACGCGGCATGTACAACGGCGACCAGGCACGCAAAAAAGTGCTGATCGAACATGGCTTCCGACTGCCCAGTGCCGCTGATAACCGTCCCCTTAAAGCCGAAGAGTTTTGGGAAAAAGTCAATCAGTGTGTTTTCGTGTCGGCGACACCGGGAGAATGGGAACTAGACCAATCGGGTGGCAAATTTGAGAGCGAAACGGAGGCGGGTAAAAAGGGCTATATTCGCGGTACTGGCAACGTGGTGGAACAGGTGATCCGCCCTACGGGAGTGCTCGATCCCGAAATCTTTGTACGTCCCACAACCGGACAGGTAGACGATCTACTGCACGAAATTAAGGAGCGTCTCCCACGGCAAGAGCGCGTTCTCGTTACCACGTTGACCAAGCGGATGGCCGAAGACCTGACCGAATATTTTCAGGAACGCGGCATCCGTGTCCGCTATCTGCACTCGGAGATCAACTCGATCGAGCGCATTGAAATCCTGCAAGACCTCCGCAACGGCGAATTTGATGTCCTGATTGGGGTCAACCTGCTGCGGGAAGGGTTGGACTTACCGGAAGTATCACTGGTCGCAATTCTTGATGCCGACAAGGAAGGATTTTTGCGAGCGGAGCGATCGTTGATCCAGACGATCGGACGCGCGGCTCGTCACGTGCAGGGACAGGCCATCCTCTACGCCGACAACCTCACTGACAGCATGGCACGGGCAATTAGCGAAACTGAACGTCGCCGTGCGATCCAGACAGAATACAACGAGAAACATGGCATCACCCCGGTTTCGATTATTCGGCGTACCAATAACTCGATCCTGTCGTTTCTCGAAGTTTCCCGCCGCTTAAATGCCCAGGAACTCGAACAGGTCTATGAACACGCTCAGGATCTCCCGCTCGAAAACATTCCCGACCTGATCACTCAGCTCGAAGCCCAGATGAAAGAAGCGGCGAAGAAACTGGAGTTTGAAGAAGCGGCCAAGTACCGCGATCGCATCAAACACCTGCGCGATAAACTCCTCGGTCGATAGCGCTAGTCAACCGGGTGCTGGACGCTAGAATCGGACGCACAGCGGAAGCCTGCGAAAATTTCGCGGACGTGAGGATGATACCAGTTGCGAAAGGCACAGCGCATGGATGACGCCTGGGTTGCCCAACTGCCACCTTTGAGCACGCGATGCTGCCCATCAAAATAAGCTTCAGAGTAACCGCGATAGGGATAAGCTTCAAAACCTGCGTAGCGATCGAACCAGGAAGCCGTCCATTCCCATACATTGCCCATCATGTCGTAGCAGCCAAAGGGACTCATACCCGTCGGATAGGCGTCCACAGGCGTTGTCCGGCCCACGCTATGGTTGCAGTTACAGTAATCATCATTCGCGTCCAGGTTGCCCCAGGGGTAAATTTGGCGTTGGAGCGCGATCGGGTTCCAGCTTGCAGCTTTTTCCCATTCCGCTTCGGTCGGCAACCGCTTACCCACAAACCGCGCGTAAGCATCCGCTTCGTACCAACTCACCCCGCAAACGGGATGCTGGGCGTGATCGGGCGCATCCGACCAGTACAGTGGTTCCGTCACCTGGGCTGTCTGAAGCCATTCCCAGCCTTCTGTTGACCACCAGCGCGGATTGTTATATCCACCCACTGCCATGAATTGCTGGTACTGTTCGCACGTTACGGGGGTGCGATCGAGCCAAAAGGTCTCCACCTGTACCCGATGCACTGGGCGTTCATTGTCTAGCGCCTCGATCGAGTCATTGCCGCACTCAAAGGAACCGGCGGGAATGCAGACCATGTTGGCGGGAGGCCAGAGGGTTTGGGGTGCAGGGGATAGGGTCGGCTGAGGCGATGGAGCGGACTGCAGGATAGGGATGGAATTTTGCTGACGCTTAATCATCTCCAACACCAGCGCGATCGTTTCCCCATGCTGACTTTCGTGTTGCAGCAACCAGCGCCAGAGCCGTTCTTGTTCATCGATCGGGGCTACGTCTAAATAATCGAATACAGCCGCACGAACTGTCTGTAAATAGGATTGAATTTCGGCTAGATCGGGTAAACGAACGCGGTCTGCTTTCGGTAAGCCATCCGCTGCAAACAGGCGGCGGTACTGCGGAAATTGGGACGGTAATCCAGCAGAGTGTTCTAACAGCCAGAGTGCTTCCGTATAACCAATGTGGCCTAAGTGCCACCCGATCGGACTGAAATCGGGATGGGCCTGCTGGCAGAAGGTAGTATAGTCGACAGCTTGAAACAGGGCCAGTGTCGTCTGACGACATGATTCCATCGATCGCCGAATATGCGATCGGCGCTCCTGTAAGGAATGTGGCCGTGCGGGCGATCGTCTATCGTCAACGGCATTCGAATGGGAGTCAGATTGGATGTATTTGGATATCGAGGTCATGAGTAACGGTAAGAATGCTGTGTTCAGGGCAGGCTGTCCAATTGCCAGCAAACAACGGTTCCGATGCGATTAACACGGCCTGCGGAAAGAGTGGTTCATCGCGGAGCCAGTAAAGGGAGGGCGTATTAGGACGATTCGCAAAGCGAGACGCCACCAACTGCCGTCCATCACTCACTACCAGGTTCGCAGAAAAGCCAGCCTGATACTGCTCTCCCAGGTAGGATAATACGGTCAGCGTCCGATGCAGAGCGTCCGCGAGCGCCATGCCCGGAGACGTTTCAAGCTCATGGATCAGCAGGGCAAAAATATGCTCTGAGTCCGTGCTGCCACCAATTAACTGATAGGCAACATCGTTCAAACGATCGCGGATGGGCCGATAAAGGGTTTGTCGAAAGCGTTCGATGAAGCCATTATGAATGCCCAGAATACGATTATGCTGAAACGGCTGACAATTACTTAAATCAACCGCCTGACCAGACGTAGCGCTGCGAATGTTCGCCAGCACGCAACTTGACTCGACATAACGACTGAGACTCGGCAGATTAATGTCGCTCCAAATGGGCAAGGTATTTTTATAGGTAAATGGATCAACCG